>VBOR01000034.1 GCA_005893165.1 Candidatus Eiseniibacteriota bacterium
CGAAGATCCACGGGTGAAACGATCGTCCACTCATGAGAGGACTCCTACTTCACTACGACATTCACCAGCCGTCCCGGCACGATGATGACCTGCGCGACCTGCTTCCCCGCCGCGTAGGTGCGGACCTTGGGGTCGGCCAGGGCGGCCGACTCGATGGTCGCCTTGTCGGCGCCGGCGGGCACTTCGATGCTCGAGCGCACCTTCCCGTTCACCTGGACTACGAGCGAGATCGTGTCGCTCTGCATGGCCTCCTTCGAGGGCGCGGGCCAGCCCGAGGTGAAGATCGATCCGGGGCCCCCGAGGCCCTGCCAGGCGCCTTCCGCGGTGTTCGGGGCCATGGGCGCCAGCAGCCGGGTGCCGAGGTGCATCGCCTCGGTCACTTCAGGCACCGTCAGATCTCCCCCGCCGTCGCGGAATTCGTCCAGAGCGTTCACGTACTGCATCATCCCGCTCACCGCGGTGTTCAGGTGCAGGCGATCCATGTCGGTGACGATCTGATGCGTGAGCTGGTGCACGCGCCGGCGCAGGTCACGGCGCGGACCGGACGGCGCGAAGCCGGCGGACGCGCGTTTCACGGCCGAAGGCGATAGCGTCTCAGCGCCTGCTGTATCAACGACATCCATCGTCAGCTTCCAGTATCGCTGCAGGAAGCGGAACGCGCCCTCCACGCCGCGGTCGTTCCACTCCGCGTCCTTCTCCGGCGGTCCGATGAAGAGCGTGTAGAGGCGCACGGTGTCCGTCCCATAGCGCTCGATCAGGTCGTCGGGGGCCACGGTGTTCTTCTTGGACTTGGACATCTTCACGCCGTTCTTCGTGATCATGCCCTGCGTGAAGAGCCGCTCGAACGGCTCCGAGAACGAGATGAGCTTCATGTCCCGGAGCACCTTCACGATGAATCGAGAGTACAGAAGATGCAGGATCGCGTGCTCCACGCCGCCGATATACTGGTTCACGGGCAGCCATCGGTTCACGGCCGGCGTGTCGAACGGCCTCTTCGAGTCCGTCGGGCTCAGGAAGCGCAGGAAGTACCAGCTGGAATCGACGAAGGTGTCCATGGTGTCGGTCTCGCGGCGAGCAGTGCCGCCGCACTTCGGGCACTTCGCGCGCAGGAATTTCTCGTTCGTCCGGAGCGGGGACTCCCCCGTAGGCTTGAACTCCACCTGATCGGGAAGCAGCACCGGAAGGTCCGATTCGGGAACCGGCACGACGCCGCACTTGTCGCAATACAGAATAGGGATCGGCGCGCCCCAGTACCGCTGCCGTGAGATCAGCCAGTCGCGAAGGCGGTAATTCACGCGCGGTTCCCCGGCCCCCTTCGCGGCCAGCGCCTCGGTGATCGCGCGCTTCCCTTCCGCGCTCCACAGGCCATCGAACTTCCCCGAGTTCACCAGCTTCCCTTCCCCTTCATACGCCGCCGTTCCGTCATAAGCGGCGCCTTGCTTCGGGTCGGGACGAATCACCTCCACGATGGGCAGGCCGTACTTCTGCGCGAACTCGAAGTCGCGTTGATCGTGCGCGGGCACCGCCATGATGGCTCCGGTTCCATATCCCATCAAAACGTAGTTCGCGATCCAGACCGGCAGCTTCGCGCCCGTCAAGGGATGCACGGCATGGATCCCGGTCTCGGTCCCCTCCTTCTCCGTCTCGACCAGGAAGCGGTTTGAGACGCGAGCCTTCTTGAGCCGCTCCACCAGATCGGTCGCGGCGCGCGGCAGCTTCCCCTCTGATTTCAAGCGCGTCACCAGCGGATGCTCCGCCGCCAAGACGACGTAGGTTGCTCCCAGAAGCGTGTCGGGCCGCGTGGTGAAGACCTCGATCACGTCACTCGAGCCTTCGAAGGGAAACCGGATCTGCGCGCCCTCGCTCCGGCCGATCCAGTTCGTCTGCATCGTGCGAACCTTCTCGGGCCAGTGCGTGAGCTGCTCGAGATCGCGGAGCAGAGGGTCGGCGTATTCCGTGATCTTGAAGTACCACTGCTCCAGCTCTCGCGTCTCGACGGGCGTGCCGCAGCGCTCGCACGTGCCGTCCGGCAGCACCTGCTCGTTCGCGAGCACGGTGTTGCATGACGGACACCAGTTCACCGCGCCCTTGGCACGGTACGCGAGCCCGCGCTCGTACAGCTTCAAGAAAAGCCACTGGGTCCATTTGTAGTAGGAGGGATCGCAGGAGGCGATCTCGCGGTCCCAGTCGTAGGCCAGTCCCCAGTGGACCAGCTGCTCCTTCATCCGCGCGATGTTCTTCTTCGTCCATGTGGCGGGATGGATCTGGTTCGCGATGGCGGCGTTCTCGGCGGGGAGCCCGAAGGCGTCCCAGCCCATCGGCGTCAGCACCGCGTAGCCCTGCATGCGCTTCAGCCGCGTGACCACGTCCCCCAGGATGTAGTTCCGTCCGTGCCCCACGTGAAGGTCGCCGGACGGATACGGGAACATGTTCAGGCAGTAGAAGGGGCGCTCCGCCTTCATGGGATCGCGGATCTCGAACAGCCCTTCGTCCTTCCAGAGCTTTCGAGCGGCCTTCTCCAGCTCGTGGAACGGATAGGAAGTTTTCGTGACGGAATTACCCACGAATCGCACGCCTCACATTCTGCACGAGCGCCTGGGCGAGATCGCTGTCGCGCATCTCCCCGCGCTTGAGCGCCCGGTCGGCACGATAGACCTGATCCAGCACCGCGCGCGCTTTCTTGGGCGTGAGCGAAACATTCGCTCGCCCCGCGCGGCGGTAATAGAAGCTCTGCGGCTCGAGCGCACCGAGCGCGCACTCGGCCAGGGCCCAGAGCGCCTGCGTCCCGCCGAGCCCCTCCTGAGCCAACGCCTCCGTCTCACGGCGCGCCTCGGCCGCGCTTCCGGCGAGCACCGCCTGCGCCCATCGCTCGACCGAAGCTCCGGCGCGCGCGGCACGCAAGGCATCCAGCGCCTGCGGCGGCACGCGTCCGTCCGGCTCGGCGCGGGCGGCGAGCTTACGCATCTCCTGCCGGAAGGACAGGAGATCGGGAGCGCTCCGGTACACGGCCTCGATCGTGGCTCCGGGAAGCTTCACCCCCTCCTCGCGTGCGATGACCTCCGCCCACTGGAGTCCTTCCCCGCCGCGCAGCCGGCACGTCACGGTCACGGCGAGACCCGCGAGCGTTCCCAGGAACTTGAGCTCGTCCACGTTCCGCGCGGTGGTCACGAGCACGAAGGTTCCCTCTGCGGGGGCTCCCGCCCACGCGATCAGCGCCTCCTCCACGCCGCCCGCCATCTTCGAGCCCTCGCGGATCCAGATCCGGCGCGCGCCTCCGAAGAGGGAGAGCGTCGCAAGCGTCCCGGCCAGGGTCTCCGCGTCCAGCGCGTCCCCTTCCAGACGCTGGAACTCCGCGCCCTCGGCTTCGGCGCCCTCGCGAAACGCGCGCACGAGGCGCTCGCGCAGGAAGTCCTCTTCCCCGGCAGCGAGCACGAGCGGGGGCAAGGCATCGCCCGATCCGCGAAGCACAGGCTCCGCCTCCCGCGCCGAGAGCACGCCGGCTTTCCCGCGCCGCGCGGTCACCATCCCTGCACCGTCCGGCTCACGATCTGGTCCGCCAGTTTCTGGATGACATCCTTCCTCCCATCGAGCTCGGTCTGCGCGGGCTGCCCCGCCACCGACACCACATTGTACGTGGTTCTCACGGTGAGGGCGTCCTCCCGCCAGAGGTCGCGATTCTTGACCATGTCGCGAAACGTGGCCTGGACGGTGAGCACGATCTCGTACTGGGTGGCGCGCTCCTGGGAGGTGTAGCCGAAGACCTGGTTCTTGTAGGCCACGACGGCGCCGCGGAGGACGGCGTTTGCGTCCCGCTCCTGCACGATCTTGAGCTGGCGGTTGTTCAGGAAGGCGTCGACCAGGGCCCGCGTGACGTCGTCCGAGAGTCCGAACTCGACCGTGTTGTTCGCGAATACGGGGATGGCGAGCGTCTTGAGGTGCGAGGGGAGCGAATTGCGGACCGTGTACCCGCAGCCCGAGAAGGAGACGATCAGGACCAGCGCCACACCCAGCCGCGCGCGTGCGCGCGCGCCGGGCCCGCGACCCCTACCCCACGTCCGCCGCTGGTAGATCCTGGAAGCCATAGAGTTTCATTCGATATCTCAGCTTGTCCCGCTTCATCTGGAGCACTTCAGCGGTCTTGCTCTGGTTGCCGCCGGAGCGGTCCAGCGCACGCCGGATGATATCGCGTTCGATTCCTCCCAGTGTTCCCTCGAGATCGAATCCCCCTTCGGGGATCTGTCCCGCTTCGAGAATGCCCCGGAGCACCGTGAGCGAGGAAACGTCGGTCCTCGAGGGCGCGGGCGCGATGGCCGCCGTCAGATGTTGGGATTGGATGCGGACGCCCTGAGACAGAAGCACGATTCGCTCGAACAGATTCCGCAATTCACGGATGTTCCCCGGCCAGGGGTAGGATACCAGAATTTGCTCCGCTCCCGGCTCGATGGTCGCGAAGGTCTTCCCGAACTGCCGGTTGAACTGGGCGAGGAAATGCCGCGCCAGCGGCAGGATGTCCTCGCGGCGCTCCCGGAGCGGAGGGACGCGGATGGGGACGACCTTGAGCCGGTAGAAGAGGTCCTCGCGAAACCGCTGCTCGCGGACCATCGACTCCAGATTTTGGTTCGTGGCGGAGATGACCCGGACGCTCACCGTGATGTCCTTCGTGCCCCCGACCCGCTTGAACGTCATGCGCTCGAGCACGCGGAGGAGCTTCACCTGGATCGTGAGGCTCATCTCCCCCACCTCGTCCAGGAACAGCGTGCCGCCGTTCGCCAATTCCAGGAGCCCCTGCTTCTGCTGGCGCGCGTCGGTGAAGGCGCCCTTCTCGTGTCCGAAGAGCTCCGATTCCAGCAATTCGCGCGGGATCGCGGCGCAGTTCACCTCGAGCATGGGCTTCTCGCGCCGGGCGGAGAGCTCGTGGATCCAGTGCGCGATGAGCTCCTTCCCGGTGCCGCTCTCCCCTTCGATGAGCACACTCGTGGAGTCGCTCTGCGCGACCTGGTCGACGATCGTGTAGACCGCCTGCATCGCCTGGCTCTGCCCGCGCACGAACTCCCGGGAGAACTTCTGGCTCTTCTCCTGGCGGTGGTGCTGCACCTCGCGTCCCAGACGCTGCGACGTCAGCTCGCGGTTCAGCACGAGGAGCAGCTCTTCGCGGATGGGCTTTCCCTTGGTGAGGTAATCGCGCGCGCCGAGCCGCATGGCCTGGACCGCCGTCTCGTGGTCGGGCTCGCCGGTGAGCATCACGACGACCTGGTCCGGCCACTGCTGGCGGATCCGTTCCAGCACCTGGATTCCGCTGAGGTCGGGCATGCGGATGTCGAGGAGAACGAGATCCACCGGCTCCTTCTCGAGGATCTGGAGCCCCGCCTTCCCGGATTCGGCGGTCAGCACCTGATACCCCTCCGCCCGGAGCTCGCGCGGAAGGAAATGGCGGATCGTCTCATCGTCGTCGATGACCAGTACGGTGGCTTTCATTCGCACTCGCTCGCGCTCACGTGGCCGCGGGAAGAAGGATCCGGAAACGGGTCCCCTGGTTCGGGGCGCTCACGACCTCGATCGATCCTCCGTGGCGCTGCACGATGCCGTGCGCCACGAAGAGCCCCAGTCCCGTACCCTTCGGCCGCGTCGTGTAGAACGGCTCGAAGAGATGAGGCTGGTGCTCGGGAGCGATACCGGCTCCATCGTCCTCGATCTCGATCTCGACGCGCGCCAACGCCGGGCTCCGGACGGGCCGGACGCGAACCGAGATCTCCCCCCCGCCCTCGATCGCCTGAACGGCGTTCTGGATGAGGTTCAGAAATACCTGCAAGAGCTGATCGGTATCGGCCAGGACCTTGGGCCAATGATCGGCACCTTCCAGCTGGATCTGGACCTTTCCCTCTTGCAGGGCGGGACCGAGCGCCTGGACGGCCCGGGCGGCCACGTCGGCCACCGAGACAGGGCCCAGCGTGAGCATCCGGGGTCTCGTCGCCGAGAGGAGGTCCTGGACGATCGTATTGAGCCGCGTGACCTCGCGCAGGATGTACTGGACGTCGTTCAGGCGCTCATCCCCCTGCGGGAAGCCGCGGCTCAGGTACTGGACTCCGGTCGCGATGCCCGTAAGGGGGTTTCGGATCTCGTGGGCGACGCTGGACGCGAACCGGCCCAGCGCGGCCAGGCGGTCCAATTGTCTGATTCGCTCCTCCATGCTCCGGACGTCGGAGAGGTCGCTCAACGTGGCGACGGCCCCGCGGACGTGTCCTTCCGCGTCCCGCAACGGAGCCGCGTTCACCTCGACCGGCGTCGTGCTCCCGTCTCGGCGGCGCACCACGTGCTCGGAGGGGGCCTCCACGCCGCCGTGCCGGAGCGCGCTCAGGAGTGCGTCGTGCCAGCCCTCCGCGCCCCCGACCTCGTTGATGAGGCTCGCGAGCGCCGTGGCTCGCGGGGTGCCGAGAATCTCCTCGGCGGAGCGGTTCCAGGCGAGAATCTGCCCCTCGCGGTCCACCGCGACGACCCCGACCGGCATGCTCTCCACGACGTCTTCCCGGAAGCGCGCCTCCAGATCGAGCGCCTCGTTCAGGCTCAGGTTCACGCAGAGCGCCCCGAGCGCGGGCACGATGGCCTCGATCGCGGCGTGCCGCGCCGGATCCTCCTCCCCCTCGATCCCGAGAAGCCCCACGACGCGCCGAAAGCGGCAGGCTTCGCACTGCCTCCCGCCGAGGGGCGAGGCCTGGAGCGGGGCGCCGGTGTAGGCGCAGAATCTTCCGTCGCCGCGCGATCCAGGGCAGGGCGGCTTCGCCCCGCTGAGGCGGTCCGCGGGGACTTCTCCCCGGATCGCGACCGGATGCCACGGACCTCCCCGGCGGATCCCCAGGGGGTCCCCGTGCAGTGTGGGCTCCCCTTCCCCGGTGGCGAGCCACCGGAGCCAGCCCGGGTCCATGTCGCGCAGCGCCGCGCGGTCGGTGCGCCAATCCGCCTCCGCCGCTCCCTGCGTTCCTGTGCGATGGAGTGCGAACGCGGGCGGATTTCCCTGCAGGAGGCCGAGCCAGAGCCGCGGCTCGTTCATCGCGCGGGAGAGGTACTGGAGAAGCATCCGGAAGGGACGGTCGGGCTCGGGATCGCGCACCGCGAACGCCATGAGCTCGCCCAGTCCTTCCAGCTGGACGCGGGTCGCGAGCTGACGGCGGAAGGTTCCTTCGAGGTCGTGGAGGAGAATCTCGACCAAGCGCTCGGGCGAGTCGCCCGCCGCGCCCATGGCCGGGAATTTCGAATCGGGAATGGGTGGAAGGCCGCACAGGGCGCGGATCTCCTCGGCCCGCCGCCAGAGGGTCTCGAGGGTCGAGCCCAGCATCCGAGGATCGGGTGTGTTCACGAGGTGGGTTTCCGCCCCATCCGCCCCCTCCTGCAGCGCGCCCTCCGCCGCCCAAGCGCCGCGTCCCGCGGAGCGCGGAACTACGCTCGGCGGACGCTACAGCGCGCCCGTCGGGGGGTCAAGCGGATGGGCTGCGGGGACCTAGCGGGCGCCCTCGCCCCGGGCCATGACCTTCACGGTGGCTGCCATGATTTTCAGATCGAGCAGGATGCGGCCGTTCTTGAGGTAGTAGAGATCGTACTGGAGTTTGCGGTTGGCGCTTTCGAGGGAGGTATCGTACTGCGATTTCACCTGGGCGAGGCCGGTGATCCCTGGCAGGGCCGAGCATCGTTTGGGGTAGTCGGGGAGCGAAGCCGTGAGCGACTGCACGAACGTCGGCCGCTCCGGCCTGGGACCCACGAGGCTCATCTCTCCACGCAGCACGTTCCAGAGCTGCGGCGTCTCATCGAGGCGGGAGTGGCGGAGGAACTTCCCGACGCGCGTGACGCGCGAATCGCAGGCGGACGCCCAGACCGGTCCGGTGCTGCGCTCGGCGTCGGTCACCATGCTCCGGAACTTGTAGATCGTGAAGGGGCGCCCGAAGCAGTCCGCCTTGCGGCGATCGTTGTCGGGCGGGTTGCCGGTGGGGCGGCGGCGGCGGTTGATCCCCACCCGTTCCTGCGCGTAGAAGACAGGCCCGGGGCTGTCGAGCTTGACCGCCAGGGCGACGATGAGACAGACGGGAAAGATGAGGAGAATCCCAAGGGAGGCGGCGAGGATATCCAGCGTCCGTTTGAAGAACAGCTCGAGAGCCCTCCCCTCCCCCGTATCCTGCCCCGCCGCGAGTCGCGCCGAAGGAAGAATCACGAAATTCACCCCAATCCCCTGCTTTCGAGCCGGGCTGTCAAGCCGATCCGGGCGCCAAGCTCAGCGGTCCTGCTCGGTCACGCTCCGGAACTGCTACGGCGAAGCCCGTGCGGGCACCGGCACCGCGCGAGGCATCGAAGGGCGGGTAAAACCTTGGGTCGAGATACGCACTCGTCCCGGGTTTGGGGCCCTGCCCCGCGACTCACGTAATTATACCGATCCCTATGAGCATCGCAAGGCAAACGTCAGTGCCGTGCGATCTCCACGCGCGGCGTGAAGGACATCTTGGCGAGCGAAGCCGCGAATTGATCCGCCGGTTTCCTGGAGTCGTACCGGACGAGCGAGAGCCGGTACCCCTTCCCGGGCTCGAACGTGATGATCGCGTCCTTGACCGCGAATCCCAGGATGCGGAGCGCCTTCAGCTCCGACTCCGCGCTCTGCTCGGTCTGGTAGCTTCCGAGCACGACTTCGTAGACCTCCCGCTCGGGCGCGGGCTTCGGCTCGGGCTCCGGAGGCGTGGCTTTCGGCGCTTCTGCCTTCGGCGCAGGCCCGGCTTCTGTCTTCGGGGCCGGTGCGGCCGCGATGGAGGGCGGGGGCGACTCGGCCACCGGGTTCTCCGTGCTCGAAGGACCCTTCTGCTGCAAGCCCGCGGACGGCTGCGGCGCTGGGGCCACAGGAGCCTTTGCGGCTGGAGAGGGCGCGGGACCCGGAGCGTCCATGATTGCTGCGATCGCGGGCGGAGTCTTGGTGGCGGGCTTCACCGGGCGCTGCTTCGGATGGCGCGGTTCCGGCTCGGGCTTCGCGTCAGATCCCCCGAAACTGTATCCGAGAGAAAAGCGGTGGATGTCCGCGAATCCGTTGCCGGGGGTCATCGCGTAATCCAGGTTCATCGGTCCCGCGTGTGTGCCGAGCCCGAAGGAGTAGCCGGTCCCGGGATCGTCTCCCGCACCGCCCAGACGCCGGTAGCCGGCGCGAACGGCGAGCATGGGATGCACGTGGAATTCAGCCCCCACGCGGAAATCGTTGTAGTAGGTCTTGGGAAAGGTGTAATCCGCCGCGACCAGGAGCCGGTCGGCGACGAAGGAGCGGCTCACGCCGAAGCGCAGGAGCTGCGGCAACGGATAGCTTCCGGTTCCGAAGGAAATCTCCGGCCCGAGGTTCTGCAGCGTGGCGCCGACGGTCGTACCCATCAGCACCGCGCTCGCGCCCAGGTCCACCGCGACCCCCGTTCCCGACACGTCCGCGAGCGCCTGCCGGATGAACTTGCCGTTCATGCCCAGCATGAGCCCCTTCACGACGGGCCGTGCGTAGCCGAACGTCAGGGCCATGTCGTACACGCGGAAATCGCCGGTCGGGTTGTCGAATTCGTCCGCGCCGCTCACGGTGGGCATGTGGAAATAGGCGACGCTCATGGACCCCACACCCTTGTTCGTTCCCAGCGGCCTGGCATAGCCGGCCCATTCGTACTGGAGGTTGCCGAGCCAGGTGGCGTGCATCAGGGACACCTGTGAATGGGACATGAAGGCGAGGAGCGACGGATTCCAGAACTGGGAGGCGGCGCCGATTGAAACACTGGTGTTGGCGCCGGCAATTCCGGCCGAGCTGGCGCCGACCTCGAAGCCGAGAAAGTCGCCCGCGCTCGTCCCTACGGGCCCCGCCGCATGCGCGTCACGTACCGTGAGGTACAAAGGTGTTGAAAGAAGCATCGTGCCGACGAGAAGGAGCATCCGTGCCTGCGAAACGAGCGCGCGCGCGAAGTCATTCTTTCGCATTGGATAATCCCCCGGAGAAGCCGTCTGTGGATCGAGCGAGAGGACAGTGCTACCCTTCCTCATTCCATGAAGGGCAGCTAGCGTGCCAGGAAGTGATTCGCGAGTCGAGATAGGAAACGACCCATCCCGTTGCCTCGCAGGGGGATCGCTGTGGCTGATCCCAGCCAGCGCGCGCCTCGGAGCTGTCGTGCGCGCGCGTGTGCAGTTTGCGTACATCGAATGCGATTCAGGTACGCGGCTGTATTCGTCCAGAGATCGGCGGGAGAGCGGTGTCTCCCTCGAAAATGGTGAAGATAAATTTTCCACGGGAGACACCGCCCTCCCGACCGACCCCCGGGTACGATTAGAACCGATGCGTGATCGCGATCGATACCCCTCCGCGGCGTACCGGCGCCGAGAGCGACATCTTCTGGGCACCTGGAGCGCGGCCGCCAAGAGGAAGAAGACCCGCGTCGAGGATGTTCGCGGCATGAATTCCGAGCGTGGCGAGCCCCAGTCCGTCCACCAACCGCTTCGAATCCCGCTCGCGGTTCGTGAAATGGACCACGTCGGCCTGGAGGGCCGGAATCTCCGGGGGGCTCGCGGTGGCGAGGCGCAGCTCGGCGCGCTCCAGTTTCGTCAGGATCCGGTGGTGGCTCTCGTCCGCGATGAAGAACGCCGCCCCCGCCGCCAGCGTGGCGCCGAGCCAGGCCACTCCGCGTGCCCTGCGGTTCGCGAACGCCTGCCCTGCCCCCGGCACCAGCAGCGAGCGCCATACGACACCCGACCGCCTCAGCTTCGGAGTGCTGATCGTGACGCTGGTCGGGGTCGATTCGAGGAGCCGCATCCGGGGGCGGAGGATGTAATCGAGCGCGCTCAATCCCCAGACCCCGCCCGTGTAGATCGCCCAGCGCTCGCGGGCGTACTGAAAATCGGAGGCCCGATCCTGCGATTCCTCGTCCGTCTTCTTGGCGATGCTGTGGTACTGGTGATCGTCGCGAAGGATCGCGATCACGCCTCCAACACCCGCGATGAGAAGGGCGGCCCCGCGGCCGCGGCTTCCGGCCAGGAGATCCGGCGCGCCGGGAAAATTGAGGGAGCGCAGGAGGAGCTTGCCCGAGATCTCTGGAGGCTCCGAGGTGGCCCTGGGGCTCACGCCGGGCTGGGAACACTCGAGCCCGCCGCGGGAAGTGGCGTATCCCGGCGCGTCCAGAGCCACCGAGTAGCGTCCTCTCCACTGCGTGCCCAGATCGAGAGGGGCGAATCCGGCGATCTCGGCCGCGCCGCGAAGGATCACCCTCGCTTCCGGGGGCGAGGTCAGCACCACCATCCCGGCGGGGGCGCCTCCCCGGGATTCCTGCTGCGCCGATGCGGGCGTCGGCAGGAATGAAGCCGAAACGAGGAGCGCCAGAGCCGGGAGACCCCGCATGGGAGCGCCCCGGGTCACGCCCTTCTCCGGGTCCGGTCGTGGCACTTCTCGTCGCCGTGGCCGCGCATTCGCCTATGACGTTACGAACCGCGCTCCACCGAAGTCAACCCGGTCGAGGCGCCCGGGCGCTCCGGTCGTCCGCGTGCCCCTCCCGTACGCCCGACAGCTGCCGGAGCGTTTTCCAACCCAGAACGTCGAGGAACACGAACCTCCCCACCGGCCGGAATCCGACCTTGACGTGTGCCGTCATGGAGGTGTCGTTCCCGAAATCGACGTGGGAGAGAAGGCGCGTCCTCCCCCTCGCCTTGAGCAGTCCGGCCGCGCCGGCGATCACCTGTCGCCAGACCCCGCGTCCCCGGAAGGCTTCCGAGGTGTAGGCGTCGTAGGCATAGAGCGCATCGTCCTGGATCGGGAACGCGTATCCGAAGCGCTCCTCGACGTGGCGCTCCTTCTCCGAGAACCATTCGTACCCCGCGATCGATCCGTCGACGATCGCCACCACGCAGTGTTCCCCGGCCGCGAAGCGGGACTCGAAGTTGGAGCTCTTTCCCCTGCACCGGACGAGCGGCTCCACGTCGCGGGTGTCCGCGAGACGCACCTCCAGCGCGGTCGCGAGCGGCGGAAATGCGCCCCGAAGCTCGAACCGCTCGAAATACTCGGCACGGATGGGGCGGAACGGGATGCGATGGAGCACCGCCTCGACGAGAGCCATGGGATGGCGCCGCAGCAGAGCCTGGAGCTTCCGGACGGCGTTCATCGGGTCGAGGCGGGCGCGGGCTCGAGACGCTACGCGCCACGCTCCAGCGAGGTCAGACGCGTGGTGACCATCTGTGCGACCACTTCCAGAAGGAGGAGCGTACCGGCCAGCTTCTCCCTCCCGTTCTCGGGATTCCCGCAAAGGATGAATCCCATCAAGCGGCCCCGGTGGCTCAAGGGCACGGCGCAGACCGCCTCGCAGGCGGCGATCTGCTTCGCGTTCTCGACAAGGATTGGAATCATCCCGAGATCGTCCGCCCGTCCCCGCAGGTGGATGGCGTGGCGCGAGGCGCGAAGCTCGCACGCGAGCGGCTCGTCGGGACTGACCACCTCCACCGGCGCGGGTTGCAGGGTGCTCCCCGCGACCGTGTACTCGGAGGCGCCGTTCGGCGCCAGGAAGAGCGTCACCGGCTCCACGCCGGTGATCGCGGCCGCGCGCGCGGGCATGAGGCGGCACACCTCGCTCTGGGTCGCAGTGGCGTCGAGCTCGTGCGAGAGGCCGGTCCACACGATCTCGGGATCGAAGCGCGAGGTGTAGAGGTAGGGTTCGAGGAGGCGCCGGACCTTGTGCAGGAGGCGCCCGAAGACCACGAGCGCGCCGATTCCGAGAAGCGTCCCACAGAGAATCGAGATCCAGACCGTGCGCACGAGCGACCATCCGGTGAGACGGGAGATCTGGACCAGCGCGAGCGACACGAGGAGGGCCCCCACCCCGAGCACGAAGGAGAGTGTCTCGTAGAAGGGGCGCGGATTCCCGGTGACCGTGGCCTCGGCGCCGCGCCGGCGCACCAGCGAATAAGGAATCGCCAGGGAGAGGAGCCCGAAGGAAATCGAGGATTTCGCCACGTCCCAGAGCGACACTCTTCCGAGCAGGATGCCGCTCGAGATGAACACGGTGGTCCAGGCCAGGAGGAAGATGATGGCCAGGGTCGCCGCGGAAAAGGCGCGCCTCCATCGGGCCGGGAGGGCCACGTACGTGGACTCCACGTTCGCGCTCGCGAGCGAGATGTTCAGGAGGAGCACGGCGAGCACCGCCACGCCGAAGGAGGTCAGCTCGAGGGAGCTTCCGCCCACGCCGAGCACGGTGCGCCCGATCGGCGAGTACCACTGGAGCGCGACCACCATCGCGACCGAGGCGAGGGCCTGAACCGCGAAGTAGCCGCGCCAGCCGCGCAGCCGTTCCAGATCGGCGCCACGCCCGAGCGTGATCGAGAGGAGGAGCCAGGCCAGGGAGACGGGAAGCCAGCAGACGAGCGAGAGGTCCAGCCAGTAGTTCCGCTCTCCCTGAGGCATCAAACTGATGGCGCGGGACCAGCCCAGCTGCTGCAGGCCGAGCAGGAGAAGCGCGGCGCTCGCGACCAGCGTGACCATGCGGTTGGGACGGAAGACGAGCGTGACGACCGCGCCCGCCATGGCGAGCAGCGCGCTCGCGAGCAGCAGGAGCTCCGCGAAGCTCATGGGGTTCCGTTTTCGCTGGGGGGGTAGAGGATCCCGAGCTCCGCGAGCCGCGTGGCCAGGGGCGCGAACCGTCCGCTGCGGAGCACGCGGCGCAGGATCTCTTCGGTCCTTCCGAGCCGGGCGTAGTGCGTCCACTTGGAAAGGCGCGAGAAGCCGACGGTGGGCTGCTCCGGATCGATCTCCCAGGGATGCACGTTCACCGCGAGCGGCACGCCTCGCCACCCGTGGTATCGCGTGGCCAGGAGCGAGACCCACGAGGGGAGCAGCCGGAGATAGGCGCCCGCCAGTACGGGCACCCGGAGCGGACCGAACGGGACCGTGGGCAGCGGGAACTCGGCGATGTCCCCCTTCCCCGCCGGGATCCTCGCGGGCGCGACCGGACCCTCCGGGTAGCCGTAGCGGCGGCCGCGGATCGGGTAGACGCTGGAGTCGTAGGCGTATCCTGTCTCGCGCAGCACCTCCAGCGCCCAGAGCGTGCTCCGCATCACGCTGTAGCTGGGAGCACGGAACCCGATCACGGGCGTGCCGGAGAGATCCTCGAGGAGGAGCCGGGAATCCACGGCCTCGGCTCGAAACTCGGACGGGGAGAGCTCGGTGAGCATGCGATGCGAGACGCCGTGGGAAGCCACTTCGTGACCTCGCCCGGCGATGGCCCGGACGAGCGTGGGATAGCGCCGCGCGATCCAGCCCAGAACGAAGAAGGTCGCCTTGGCGCCGGTCTCGTCGAAGAGGTCGAGCAGGCGTTCGACGTTCCGCTCGACGCGCGGGGGATATTGGGGCCAGTCCTGGCGCGACACCCGGCCTGCGAATGCCTGCACCTGGAAATAATCCTCGACGTCGACGCTCAGCGCAAACGGCGGCTCACGGCGGGCGCCCATGCCCGAAGCATAGGTTCCCTGCGTGAATCTGGGAAGGAGGAACTGCCGCTAGGGTACGACCGCCAGGCGCGTGAAGGCGCGCCCCGAAGGGCTGTCGACGACGACGTTGTAGAGCCCGGGAGCGACCCGGTTCCCCGAGTCGCTCGTGCACCTCCACGTGAGCGCGTGATCCCCGGGCGGGAACACGCTGTCGGCGAGAAGACAGACCCGATGCCCCGTGAGATCGAAGACGGTGATGCGTGTATGCGCGCTCGTGCTCCCGCCCTGGATCCTCAGGCGGAACGTGACCAGGTCGCGGGCCGGGTTGGGATACCCATGAAGCACGGCGGCATCCAGGACGGCGCCCGGCACGGCCACGGTGAGCGCGGTCCTCGGGCTCTCCGAAGTCGCGTTGTAGGTGGCGAGGGAGAAATCGTACGTGGCGCCCGAAGCCGGCGTGGAGTCGTTGTAGGAGGCCGCGGTCAACGGGAGCGTCGCGAGAAGCGCGGCCGCGGGATCGTGGCTCGCCTTGCGATACACACGGTATCCCAGCTCCGCCCCTCCCGACGGAACGGCGTCCCAGGTGAGACGCACCACGCCCTCGGACGCCCCGGCCGCGAAATTCGCGGGCGTCGTGAGGAGCACGGAGCCGGTGGTTTGCTTCACGGCGACGTTCGAGAAGCCGGATACGTTCGGCACCTCGTCCGACGCGCGGATCACGAAGTAGTAGGTCTTCCCCGACGCGAGCCCCACGACGACGAAGGTTTCGTGGGAGCCCGCGGGAAGCGGAGCCGGCATCGCGCCGACGGTGGTCGCCGCGACCCACCATGCCACGGTGTCCGCCGCGGCGACGGGGTTCTCGGAGTAGCGCATCTCGTAGGACCTCGCCCTCCCCACGTCCCCGTCATCCCCCGGGGCGGTCCAGTTCAGGGCGACCGCGTCGGCGTGCGCGGCCGCGGGCGCCAGGAGGCCCGATATCAGGAGTGCGCCCCCCACCAGCGCCGCGTGCGAGTTTCGGTTCCTGTTTCGGCGATGCCTCCCGTCAGTGCGCATTGCTCGCCACCACGTATTCGGCCGACGACACGATCGGATCGACCGTGCCGGAATCGGGATCGAGCGACAGGTCGCGGACCGGAGCGGGCGGGATGGTGTCCAGCGTGGTTCCGCTCGGGACGTTCGAGAGCGCCGCGAGATTCGAAGCCTCGTCGGTAGCACGGATCGCGACGTAGTACGTGCGGCTCGGATTCAAGCCGGTGACCGTGAAGGTCTGCTGCGTGCCCGCCACCGCGGGCGCGGGCTCACCCGTCACCGTGACCGCGGATCCCCAGTTCGCCGCGGTGATCGCGGAGGTCGAGTAGCGGATGTCGTAGCTCGTCGCGGTGCCGGTCCCGCCGTCATCCCCCGGAGCGGTCCAGCGAAGGCTCATCGAGGTGCCGGTGGTGCCGGTCACGGCCAGGTCGGTGATCGCTCGCGGAGCGGTCACGTCGGCGCCGCTGGTCGTGCGCACCGCGAGGTTCGAGTATCCGGACCAGTTGGGGACCTCGTCCGCCACGCGAATCAAGAAGTAGTACGTGGTGAGCGGCGTGAGCCCGCGAACGACCATGGAGTCGGTCGTGCCGGCGGGGTGCGGCACGGGTACCCCGGGGACGTTCGTCGCCGAGCCCCACCACGAGGCGGTATCGGTGGCCGCAATCCCCACCGTCCGGTAGCGGATCTGGTAGGAGGTGGCGGTCCCGACGTTGCCGTCGTCGCCGCTGGCCGTCCAGAGCAAGGTCACGCTCGAGTCCGCGGCCGTTTGCGCCTGCGACGCGCATGGGCAGAAAAGCGCCACGGCCGCGAGGAGCGACATGAGTGCATGAGGTGCAGGTGCGTTCCAGAAATGGCGCGCGGGCGCGCCCCGGTGCGGAGCGATCAGCATGACGTCCTCCCCTTGTGTTCGCTGTCGAGCAAAAAAGGCCGAGCCGCCATGGTTCGGTCCACGGCGGCCCGGCCAGCATCGACAGTGCATCCGGAGGAACGTCCCGGCGCACGATCCTTAGCTCCGCGGCTCTGCGTCCTGACCTTTCGGACAGTTTGCTCTGAGCATGGACAAGCTGCTCGCCCGCCAATCCCCCCGGTCCCGATCGAGCAGATACGGTGCCACGGGGCGCGTGCAAGACGCACGGGGGTCATCGCGTATGGGGTGTAGGAGGTTGCGCGTGCGCGGGAGCGGGCGGGCTCAGCCGTCGTGCGTAAAGCGAATTGAAGTTTGCACTGCCGAGACGGTCAGATTGCCTGTGTGAAAGGCGTTCTTCCTCATCTCCCGTGGCGGGCCACACCAGCTGGACGGAGGGAGCTGCCGCGGGAGCGCCCGCCGCCCTGGCTGCGAGGAGAAGCAAGGACGCGGCACACCAACCTGTCAGGAGCCTCTGGCCTGGGGCCGTCTGGACCTCTTCCGTGGAAATGGCAGTTGGAGATGGGGATACGGAAGCAAAGTTCCGGCTGCGCTTTTGCAAGGACCGGTCCAGCACTAGGCGCGGGGGCGGTCCACGGGTGGGCCGTCTGCGTAACTACAGCGAGGATAGTTGGGTTCGATCCGGCGTTGACGTGACTTCTAAACTCAGGCCGCGCACGAAGCGTGCGCGCATGGTGTCCGCTACGTACCTTTACGTACAAGAAACCCTGAATAGGCGTTAGGGGTGCGGCCTAGGAGGGGATGTACCCTTCGCGGAGCGGCTGGAACCACCCCTGGATCTCGACGTCCAGCAGCACCGTGTCGGGTCCGGCGTGGATGCGGCAGTAGCCCGCGTCGAACCGGCGCAGCGCGTAGGGATCCGTACCCGGCGAATTGCGGCCGAGCTTCGTCGAGGAATGGGTGGCTCACGGTGTGCGCCCCGACCAGCATTCCGGCGCGGCGGATCTCCCGAAGCTCGTCCCAGCTCACGAGCGGGGGATCGGAGCACTTCCCTCCCCCGGGCGTCGCCCGGCGCAGGATCTGGAGTGCCTCCTCTCGCTCGCGCAACGGAACCCGATTCATGTCGCGGACGAGCCGTTCGCCGATGGTCTCGGCCGGCTCCCCGGCCTCGAGAAGCCCGAGCTTCTCTTGAAGCCACGATGGCATCGTCTCGCGGTGCATCTCTTCCCACCCCCGCGTGTCCTTGATCTCGCGGATACGCGACACCACCTCGTCCCAGAGGAGACGGCTCTTCCCTTCCATGACGCCCGTCACGACGAAGAAGGTCGCGGGAACGCCGTACTTCTTGAGAATCGGCAGGGCCACGTCGAAGTTGTCCCGATAGCCGTCGTCGAACGTCACGCAGACCGAGCGTGGCGGGAGATTGCGCGTCCGGAGCCGCTCCACCGCTTCGAGGAGCGTCAGCATGGTGTAGTGCTGCCGCAGATGGGACATCTGCTGCTCGAAGAGATCGCGCGGCATCACCATGGACTGGAACGGATAGAGGAGGCTTTCCTGCAATGCCAGCACGCGGTGGTAGGCGAGAATGGTGAGCGAGCTGCGCTCCGTCGCGCCGCGGATCCAGGTCAGGCCCGAGTAGCGTAGGGCGCGCGCGGCGGCGCGACGCACCGCCTGGGGAGCGGGTTGCGCGCCGCGGAGTCGTCTCCGGATGGTGCTCTCCAGATACATGTTGTTGTAGGCGTCGACCGTTCTCGTGATCGAATGATGGCGCTCGACGATTCTGCGCCCCGCGCGCCCCATCGCGGACCGCATCGCGGAGCTCTCGAGCAGCTGCTGGACGCGCGCGGCGAGCGCCGAGTCGTCGCCCGGAGGGACGAGAAATCCGTTCTCCGCCTCGCGGACAAGCTCCGAGTTCCCTCCCGCGTCGGTCGCGACCACGGGCCGCGCCGCGGCCATGGCCTCGAGAATGGTATTCGACATCCCCTCGATCCTCGAGGAGTTCACGTAGACGTCGGTCAGGGCGAGAAGCGCCGGCACATCGAGGCGGCTGCCCGGGAACAGGACGGCCTCCCTCACGCCCAGGACGTCGGCGAGACAAACCAAGTCCTCCCGGTCTCCGGATCCCACGAGCAGGAGGCGGCTCTCGGGGTGCTGCGCGAAGACGCTGGCGAACGCCCGGATCAGCATCGGGAAATCCTTCACGGGAACGAACCGTCCGATGCTCGTGATCACGCGGTGCTCCGGAGCCAGTCCGAACTCACGACGGAGCGACTGCGAATCCCCGTTCAGCGGGAAGCGGTCCAGATCGATCCCGTTCGGGATGAAGGTCACCCGCTCAGGGGGTACGTTCCAACGCTCGATGAGCAGGCGCTCGAGATGAGAGGACACGGTGGTGAGGCGCGTCACCTGACGTGCCAGAAACTGCTTCGCCCCGAGGCGCCGCATCACGGCCCGGTGGTCCTCGTAGCCGTGCTCGCCGTGGATCAGCACCGGCACCCTCGTGAGCTTCGCCGCCACGACGGTGTAGAGGAAGGTCGCCCAGTTGTGGGAGTGGACGATGTGCGGCCGCTCGCGGCGGAAGAGCCGCACGAGCTTCGATACGATCGTCGGGTCGATCCCGGTCCGCTTCCCCAGCACGACGATCGGTATCTTCGGATCGACGAGACCCCGCGCATCGTCCGACGCGAACTCGAGGCAGCAGAGGAGCGGCGCGAACCGGGCAGGGTCCTGGCGGTTCACGAGCTTGGCAACCCCAACTTCCATGCCGGCGATGCCGAGCCCGTTCATGACGTGGATGATGCGGAGGGGGAAGCGGGGCGCGTCCAGCATGAGCGGATTCTCGCACATCTTCGTGATCCGGGCCAGCCGATGTGCGTCCGAGGACGCGCGGGATCGCGCCGCCTGGCGAGCCCCCCGGAGCCCCCCTTGACACCCCGAAGAGCCTTCCGTAGCATTGGATAAGCGCCGGGCGCCACTTACGGGCGTCGCCATCCACACCTCAGACGTTACCCCTTTCCGGCACGCGGTTCCTACGTCGGCCGATCGGACCCTGACTATGTGCGGCATCTCAGGTCTGTACCACGTGGCCCCCGTAAGGCCCGCTTCCCGCTCCTGCGTGGAGGGGATGGCCGCCGTGCTCGCCCATCGGGGTCCTGATGACGGTACCGTGTACCTGGACGGCCCCGTCGGGTTGGGCCACCGAAGACTCAGCATCATCGACGTGGCCGGTGGCGCGCAGCCCATCTTCAACGAGGACCGCTCCAAGGCGATCATCTTCAACGGAGAGATCTACAACTTCCGGCCTCTCACCGAACACCTGAAACAACGCGGACATATTTTTCAGACACATAGCGATACAGAGGCCATCCTTCATGCCTACGAGGAATACGGCGAGGACTGCGTGCGCCACCTGCGTGGAATGTTCGCGTTCGCGATCTGGGACGCGGCGAAGCAGGAGCTCTTCCTGGCGCGCGATCGGGTGGGCATCAAGCCGCTCTATTACCGGTGGGACGGCTCCACGTTCTCCTTCGCCTCGGAGATCAAGGGCATCCTGGCGGCCCCCGGCGTGTCCCGCCAGATCGATCCGCTCGCCCTGGACGACTACCTGACCTACCTCTACATTCCGGCCCCGCGGACGATCTTTCGCGACATCCGGAAGCTCCACGCCGGGCATACGCTCACGGTCGGCCGAGACGGGCCGCTCGAGCCCCGGGAATACTGGGACCTGCGCTTCACGTCCTCGAACGGGCTCGGGGAGGAAGAGGCCGCCGGACTCCTGCTCGAGAAGCTGCGCGAGTCGGTCGCGACTCATCTCGAAAGCGAGGTGCCGCTCGGCGCGTTTCTCTCGGGGGGGATCGACTCGAGCGCCGTGGTCGGGCTCATGGCGGGATTGATGGACCGTCCCGTGATCACCGCCTCGATCGGATTCCGCGACCCATCTCATGACGAGCTTCCCTACGCCAGGGCGGTCGCGGACCGGTTCCGCACCGCCGCCTACGAAAAGACCGTGGATCCTTCCGCGGCGCTGATCCTCGACCGGCTCGCCTGGCACTACGACGAGCCCTTCGCCGACTCCTCGGCCGTGCCGACCTACTACGTCTCGCAGACCGCCCGCCAGCGGGTCACCGTGGCCCTCTCGGGCGACGGCGGCGACGAGAACTTCGCCGGGTACCGCCGCTATGCCTTCGACCTGCGCGAGAACTTCGTCCGCGGCCTGGTGCCGGCGTTCCTGCGGCGGCCGGTGTTCCGGGCGCTCGGCAGGCTCTACCCGAAGGCCGACTATCTGCCGCAGGTCTTCCGCGGCAAGGCCTTTCTCTCGAACCTGGCCCGCGATCCGGTGGATGCGTACTTCTTCTCGGTGAGCGCGTTCGACGACAACGAGAAGCATCAAGACCTTCCTCGTGGACGATATCCTGACCAAGGTGGATCGCGCGAGCATGGCGCATTCCCTGGAAGTGCGCGTGCCGCTTCTGGACCACGAGGTCATGGAGTTCGCCGCCTCCCTCTCCCCCACGCTCAAGCTTCGCGGCGGCACGGGCAAGTACGTGCTGAAGAGAGCGGTGGGGGGGCTCCTTCCCCAGGAAACCTTGACGCGCACCAAGATGGGATTCTCGGTCCCGCTCGCCCGCTGGCTCCGCGGCGAGCTCCGGCCGGTCTTCGAGGAACGGATGTTCTCGAAAGACTCGTTCGTGAGCGATCTCTTCGATCCGGAGCCGATTCGCGCCTGGTGGGACCGGCACCAGAGCGGCGCTTCGGACTACGCGCCCGAGCTCTGGTCGCTGCTCATGCTCGAGAGCTGGGGTCGCCGATTCATCAGAGGATGAACATCCTCACGTTCACGTCGCTCTTCCCGAACAACGTCCGCCCCCACCACGGCATCTTCATCAAGGAACGCATGACGCGCGTGGCCGCCCTGCCCGGCGCGGTCGTGCGCGTCGTGGCCCCGGTTCCCTGGTTCCCTCCGCTCAAGCTGGGATCGCGCTGGCACTACTCGCAGGTGAAGCGCGAGGAGCGGATCGAGGGGCTTCCGGTGAGCCACCCCCGGTATCTGATGATCCCGAAGGTGGGGACCGGATGGCACGGACCGATGATGGCCGCCTCGCTCCGGTCGTTCGTGGCCGCGCTGCGGGCGCGGGATCCCTTCGACGTGATCGACGCGCACTACGTCTACCCCGACGGGTTCGCCGCCGTCGAGATCGGGCGCGTGCTCGGGACTCCGGTCGTGGTCTCGGCGCGCGGAAGCGACATCAACCTCTTTCGTGAGATTCCCTCGGTGCGCGGGCACCTGGCGCGGACGCTCTCCGGGGCTTCCGCGCTGATCGCGGTATCGGAGGCGCTGGCCGAGAGCATGCGGGCCCTGGGGGCGGCGCCCCGCAAGATCCACGTGATCCCGAACGGGGTGGATGCGAGAAAGTTCCGTCCCGTGGCGCGCGAGGCTGCGCTCGGGCGGCTGGGGCTGGGGCCGGGACGGCTCCTCCTCAGCGTGGGGCACCTGACCGCGAACAAGGGCTTCGACCGCCTCCTCCGCGCGTTCCGCCTGCTCCTGAATCTCGGAGGCCATGACGACGTCCGGGTCGCGATCGTGGGCGGGGGCACGTACCGGAACGATCTGGAGCGCCTCGTCGCATCGCTCGGACTTTCCGATCGAGTGCGCCTGGCGGGCGAGGTGCCGCATGCGGAGCTTCATCTCTGGTACGCCGCGGCGGATCTCTTCTGCCTCTTCAGCCTGCGCGAGGGCTGGCCGAACGTCGTGCTGGAATCCATGGCGTGCGGGACCCCCGTGCTCGCCACCCCGGTCGGAGGCGTTCCGGAGATCGTGGCGACTTCTCAGGTGGGTGCGCTCGCCGAAGGGAGCGATGAGGCGCTGGCGCGCGCCATCGCCCAGGCGCTGCTTCGTCCCTGGGACCGGGAGGCCATCGCGCGGTTCGCGGGCGCGCACACCTGGGAGCGCGCGGCGGAGTCGGTCCACGAAGTTCTCGCTTCGGCCGCGGCCGGAGACCGGGTGCCGGTCTGATGCGAATCCTGCACGTTCTGGATCACAGCCTTCCCGTGCACAGCGGGTACTCCTTCCGCAGTCAGAGCATCCTGCTCGCGCAGCGCGCCCGAGGGTGGGATGTGGCCGCCGTCACTTCCCCCAAACACGAGGCGGACTTCGGACCCGAGGCCCCGCCCCACGAGGTGATCGGAGGCGTCGCCTACTACCGGACGGGGGCGACGCCCGTGAGCCGGATCCCCTTCGTGGGAGAGCGCGCGCTCATCGACGCGCTCGCGCGGCGGATCGAGGAGGCCGCGGCGATCGAATCTCCCGATCTCCTCCACGCGCACTCCCCGGTGCTGACCGCGCTGGCCGCGCTGCGCGCCGGGAAGCGGCTGGGCCTTCCGGTCGTGTACGAGATCCGGGCGTTCTGGGAGGACGCGGCGGTGGATCATGGGACCTACGTCCAGGGCTCCTGGAAATATCGCCTCACCCGCGCTGCCGAGACGTGGGCGTGCCGGAGAGTGGATCGCATCACCGTGCTGTGCGGCGGGCTCGTGGAGGATCTCGCGGCCCGGGGAATCGCGCGCGAGCGCATGACCGTGATCGGAAACGGGATCGATCCCGAGCGATTCGCCCCGTCCGCGCCGGACGAGGAGTACCGGCGGATCTGGGCTCTGGGAAGCCGGCGCGTTGCGGCCTTTCTGGGGTCCTTCTACCGGTACGAAGGGCTGGATCTTCTCCTCGAGGCGTACGCCGGGATCCGCCGCCGGTATCCGGACCTCACCCTTCTCCTCGTGGGAGGGGGCGAGACCGAGCGCGAGCTCAAGGAGCGCGCGCGGGAGCTGGGCGTCCAGGACGGAGTCGTCTTCTCGGGAAGGATTCCCCAGGAGCGTATCCCGGGCGTGTACGCGCTGGCGGACGTGCTCGTCTATCCGCGCTACCGGATGCGGCTCACGGAGCTCGTCACGCCGCTGAAGCCGCTCGAGGCCATGGCCATGGGAAAGGCGCTCCTCGCGAGCGACGTGGGAGGACATCGGGAGCTGATCCAGGACGGGCGTACGGGGATTCTCTTCCAGCCCGGAGATCCGGGATCGCTGGCCGAGGCGCTCGGAAGGATGCTCGAGGACTCCTCGCTCCGGCGGAAGCTCGCAGACGAGGGGCGGGCCTGGGTGAACGCGGAGCGGAGCTGGGCGAAGACGACGATGCCCTACGGCGAGGTCTACGCCGCGGCGCTCCGGCGCGCGGAACGTCCCCTCCGCAGCGCCAGATAGAACGCGGGTCCGAACAGGAGGAGCACGTCCGCGGGAGCCGCCGGGCCTGGTTTCAGGGCTCCACGAGATCGCCGCCCCGCGCGAAGCGGCGGATTCCGGCCGGCAAATCCTGCAGCCGGTGGATTCCCTCGTCCGAGAAGAATCCCACCAGCACGAGCGCGACCGGATAGGCGGCCACGGCCAGGATCCGGATCATGTATCCGGGCGCCGTGAAGGCCCCGGACGCACGATCCGCGATCCACGCGATCGCGTAGCACGATCCGGCGATCACCAGCACGGTGGCGGTCCTCCGGTGGTCGAAGGGGACCGGATACAGGCGCTGCGACCAAGCGTAGGTCCACACCATCATGAGCCCGAAGGAGAGAAACGTGGCGAGCGCCGCTCCGATGCCGTGGAACGCGCGGATCAGGATCACGTAGAGAACCACCGTGACCGCTCCGGTGCCCATCATGATCACTCCGATCGGACGCGTCCGGCCCGTGAGGAGCATCCCGAGACGGAAGTACTGGCCCCATCCGTTGAACACGTAGCCCATCGCCACGATGGGAACGATGCGCCACGCGGCGAAATATTCGGGGCTGGCCATGGCGCGCAGGATGTCCTTGATGAAGACCGAGAGAATGAGCACGGCGAAGAGGATCAGCGCGGCGAAGTACTCGAAGATGCGGGCGTAGGTCGCCTTGGGGTTCGGGCCCTTCGCCACCACGAAGACCTGCGCGTCCCACATCTGGAGAAAAGGCGCGGAGGCGAGCATGTTGAGGGTGAATCCGAACTTGTACCCCAGCGCGTAGATTCCCACCTCGGTCAGGTTCGAGAAGGCGTTCAGGAAGTAGCGGTCGGCGAAATTCAGGACGAAGTGACCCAATCCCGAGAAGACGAACGGGGCTCCGTAGAGGAGCATGCTCCGCGTCCTCGGGATCGAAACCCGAAACCCCGTCTGGGCGAGGGTGTGGATCAGGAGCGCAACGCTCGCGAGCGTGTTCACGATGAGGGAGCTCAGGAGGAATCCGAGGACGCCCAGGTGCCGGAAGACGATGAAGTAGATGTTGAGCCCGACCGAGATGACCAGCTGGACGAGCAGCGTCGCGACGTAGAAGGCCGACTGCTGGCGCGCGCGGAGGTAGGTCCGGCAGGTCTCGGCGATCATTCCGATCCAGAACGACAGGATCGCCACCTGGATGTAGAGGGCGTACCCCGGCGTCCGGAAGAGCAGGTGCGAGAACACGCGGGATCCAAGGAGGATCGGAATCCCGACGACCCCCGCGAAGATCACCGAGAAGAGGAGCGCCGATCCCACCACCTCCTGGCGTTCCTCCTCCGTCACCGCCGCATGGTAGAAGCGGAAGAGCGAGCTTCCGAGTCCCATGCTCACCACCACGCCGATCAGGATGATCGTGAGGTCCAGGATATCCATGACCCCGTACTCGCTCGGCTTCAGATAATGGGTGTAGATCGGAATCAGGAGGAGTCCGACCGCCTTGGAGGTCAGGTTTCCGAGGGTGTAGATGGAGGTGTGCTTGAAGCTCTCGCGGAGTGTTTTGAGCATCCGGCCTCAGGCGCCTGTCGCGCGGAGCGCCGGGGTGGGCGGGATCACGCCGGTGTGGGTGCGGCGGCCCGAGCGGACGGGAGCCCGGCGCGCACGGGCTCGGGTACGGGAACCAGGGCGCGGCGCCGCTCCTCCAGATACACCACGTGCAGGAGCACGCCCGTGATGATGACGTAGTAATAGAGGTCGAAATACGCGAGCCCCAGGAATGCGCCGGCCATGGCGTAGGCCAGAAGCGAGCACTGCAGCATCTCCGCGAGATCGTGCGCCCACTTCCATTCAGGCTCCCCCCGGGTCTGGCCCCGGATCCTCTGAAGGCGCAGGAGCGAGGCCCCCAGAATGGAAAGGAAGATGAGCAGCCCCGGGTATCCCTGCTCGCCGAGCACCTGGAAGTAAATGCTGTGGGCGTCGTGATAGTCCTCGGGATTGGGCGCGTAGTGCTGGAAGGTCTCCGGCGTGAACGCGCGGAATCCCCCACCCCAGGGCCGGCTGTTCGCCAGGTTCCAGGCGAACCCCCACGCGTTGAGCCTCCCCAATGCGGACGCGTCCTGCTGGTAGGTTTGGATCGTGTGCATCCGCTCCATCCAGGCCTTGGGCGCGAACGCGACGAGGGCCGATACCGCGATGAGCGCGAGCGCCAGGGCGCGGAAGCGGTGGCGGGACCGCCAGGCAAGCAGCAGGGTCAGCCCGACGAACGCCACCAGAGCCCCTCGGGAATAGGAGAACACGATCCCGACGATGGAGAGCACGAACGCACCTTTGAGAAGGAGCCCTCTCCAGCCCTTCTTTTCCTGGCGGATGAAGTAGAGCAGGAGCGGCAGCACCATGAGCTCGGCCAGGGCCAGGTCGTTGTTGTCCGCGATGAAGGACCCCGCGGGGCCATAGACGAGATAGTTCCCCCGGGTGAGGATCGAGAAGATGCCCCCCTTGACCGCGAAGAAGAGGATCGATCCGGCGATCACCGCGACGAGCCGGGTCAGATCTTTCCGGCTCTGGAGCAGCATCCCCGCCACGATGGCCATGAGGAGGATCTTGCTGACCTTGTCCCACTGGGCCCATGCCTCATGCCCGATGGCCAGGACCGTCGTGATCGTCGTGTAGCAGAACCAGACCAGGATCAACACGGTCTCCGTCCGCACCGGAAACCGTCCGAACCGCTTCCTCAGGATCATCGCGACCAGGGTCGCGAGCGCGAAGGTGAGCGCGACCGGGAAGTTGGAAAGCTGCCAGACGAAGCGGTGCGGGTTCATGAGGCCCACCCACACGTACGCGAGAACGCCGAACTGCGGATTCCAGATGGCGAAGGGCAGGAGCCCCGCCAGGATCGCCATGAAGACCAGGTCTCTCATATCCGCCGCGTACCAGGATCGAGGAACGTCCGGTGCCACTCCTCGAGCATCAGCAAGCACCAGATCCAGCCGCCGTAGTCGCGCCGGCCGGTGAGGTGGTGGGCGAGCACCCGGTCCACGACGCGCCGGTCGAAATACCCGCGCTCGACCGACCGGGGCTCGAGAAGACGCTCGCGGGCATACTGTTTCAGATCGCCGCGGAACCAGTGCTCGCGCGGAATCCCGAATCCCTGTTTCCGCTTCTGGAGCGTGGACGCGGGAAGGTACTTCGCGACCATCTGACGGAAGAGGTACTTGGAGGTGCCGCCGCGGAGCTTGTAGGACGAAGGAAGCGTCGCGACGTAGCTCACCAGCGTGTGGTCGAGAAGGGGCGCGCGGGATTCCAGGCTGTGCGCCATGGTCGTGCGGTCCACCTTGACCAAGATGTCGTCCGGCAGGTACCGCGTCGTATCGACGTATTGAAGCCGCGAGAGCCGGTCGAGCGGCCGCAGGCGAGGCAGCGTCTCCAGCGCGACGGCCCCGGAGCCGGTGGCGGAGGACAGCTCCGCTCTCATCGCGGAGGAGTAGATTCGCTCCTTGATGTAGGGATAGATGCCGATCCCTTCCGGGGTGGAATCGCGGTGCATGTTCGCGATCTCGTAGAGCCGGTTCCGCCCCGGCCATTCGATCGGCATGCTCACCGCGACCGGACCGAGCACGCTCCGGCGTACGCCGTGAGGAATCCACCGCCACGGCCGCGGCTGCATCGCTTGCCGGTACCGCGTGTAGCCGGCAAAGAGCTCGTCCCCCCCGTCCCCGGACAGCACCACCTTCACGTGCTGCGCGGCCATCCTCGCCACGTAATAGCTCGGGACCGCGGAGGAATCCCCGAAGGGCTCGTCCAGGTGCCAGACCAGGTCGGGCAGGATGGAGACGGCATCCGCGCGAACGATTTCCTCGTGATGCCGGGTGCCGAAGTGGCGCGCGATCACGCGCGCGTCCTCGATCTCCGAGAACCCCTCCTCTTCGAAGCCCACGGTGTAGGTGCGCACCGGCTCCGAAGAGAGCTGCGCCATCATTCCCACCACCGAGCCGGAATCGAGCCCCCCGCTCAGGAACGCTCCGACCGGCACGTCGCTCAGGAGCCTGCGCCGGACCGAAGCCCGGAAGAGGTCCTCCAGCCGTTCCAGGGCATGCGCTTCGGTTTCATGTCCGCCGTTCGCCCCGAACACGAGCTCCCAATAGGGCTCCGTGATCCGCCGGTCTTTCTGGAGCCAGAGGGAGTGGCCCGGGAGGAGCTTGAGAACGCCCCGGAGAATGGTCCGGGGCGCCGGGATGTAGGAATAGGTCAGGTAATCGTCGACCGCGGCAAGATCGACGTCCCGCATGATCGCGGGGTCCGCCAGGAGCGCCTTCATCTCGGAGGCGAACGCGAAGTGCCCCGGACGGTGATGGTAGAAGAAGGGTTTCTTCCCGAGGCGGTCACGCGCGGCGAAGAGCGCCTGGCGCTCCGCGTCCCAGAGCGCGAACGCGAACATGCCGTTCAGCTTTCGGAGGCAGTCCCTTCCCCAGACCCGGTACGCGATCAGGATGGCCTCGGTGTCGGAGCGCGTCCGGAACGTCTCACCGAGTCCCTCCAGCTCCGCCTTGACCTCCGGGTAGTTGTAGATCTCGCCGTTGAAGACGATCGCCAGCCGTCCGTCCTCGGTCGACATCGGTTGGTGGCCCGCGGACGAGAGGTCGAGGATCGAGAGCCTTCGGTGTCCCAGCGCCGCCGGGCCCAGGACCACGACCCCTTCGTCGTCGGGACCCCGATGACTCAAGAGACCGGTCATCGTCGCGGCCAGGGAGCGAGAGGGTCCCGCCTGGGTGAGATCGACGATGCCCGCGATGCCGCACATTACGTCCGCCCTCGAGGCAGCAATTCCCTGACCTTTCGCTTCGTCCATCGGACCGCCTGGTTGCCGAGCAGCCGCGCATAGGCGGCTCCGTGCTCGCGAGGGACCAGGGTGAGGGTCCGGGTCTCCCTCGCCTCCGTCGTCCAACGAGCCTTGTATTCTTCTCGGCCGCGGAGGAAATCGAACTCGCGCGCCCCGCGCGCGACCGAGTCTTCGAGGCAGCTCGCCAGGAGGGTATGGCCCGGGCTGTACTCCTCCAGGGCCGGATCCGGATCGAACGCCGACTGATAAAAATACACCGTGGCTCCGCGCTGGAGCACGTAGTCGCAGGCGATCGCCCTGCCCCGGTACTCCAACGTGTAGATTCGCATGAGACCTTCCGGACCGATGCCCTGGGCCACCTCGTGGTGGAAGGACTTCACGAGAGGGTCCGCGAAATTTCCCGGGAGCCCACGCGCGGCCCATCGCTTCGCATGGAGCTCGAAGAGCTCGTCCAGGGCCGGCATGAGAAGCTCCGGCGTATCGGCCATCCGGTACGTGCTCCCGAGCTCCTCCACCGCCCTCTTCGCGCGCTTGAGCCGCGACCGTTTGGAGCGGCCGAGCGAGTCCTGGTATTCCTCCATGCTCGGAGCGAGCGGAAGGAAGGGGCAGTACTCCCCCGTCGCGACTCCGAGGGCGCACCGCGCCTCCCGCGCCTGCCCGAGGAGAAAACGGAGCGTGATGGATTCATCCAGGAGATCGCTCAGCTCCGCGATGTCCCAGGACCGGTCCTCGAGAAACGTCCGGAAGATCGCGGCCGAGACCTCCCGCTCCGCCCCGCGGGCCGCGAGCAGGTCGAGGTAATCGGAGCCCACGCGGCGGGAGCCCAGGAAGCGCAGCACGCGCATCGGCCAGACGACGCCCATTCGCTCGATACAGAACGGGCCCAAGCCGATCAGGCGGCCGGACGGGTCCCGCACGAGGAGGAGGTGGAGCCTCAGCCCTTTGCCGAAATGGATCCACCACGCGTGGAGCCACTCCCAGGTGAGAAACACCGTGGGCCTCCGGCTCTCGTCCACGAGGCGGTTCCAATCCCGCCGGAGCGACACGAGCATGGCGGGATCGGTGACGTGCTCGACGGTGATCTTTTCACGGGGTCCGCTCATCCGTGCCCCCCGGCGGTGGGCGCGCACGGGGCGCGCCGCCCGACCACTTCGGTGAGCAGCGACTCCAGCGCCTCCCCATGGGCCTGCCAGCGATGGTGCCGTTCCACGAAACGTCTCCCCCTCCGCCCGGCGTCGAGCCGGAGCGCGGGATCGTCCAGGAATTCGCACACCGCCCCGGCGAACGCCTCGGGAGTGTCCTCGATCCGGATGCCGTCCTCCGGCTCCGCCGCGATTCCCTGGAAGGCGACGCGGGTTCCCACGACGGGCACCTGCATGGACATGGCCTCGAGGATCTTGTTCTGGAGGCCGCGGGCGACGCGGAAGGGCGCGATCGAAACGGCAGCCTGCGCGAGATACGGACGCACGTCGGGAACCGACCCCACGACCTCCACGTTTCGCTGCCGCGCGAGCTCGCGCACGCGCGGCGCGGGATTCCTTCCCACGATGCGGAAGCGGGCCGAGGGGATGCGCTCCAGAATGAGCGGGAAGATCCCATCCGCGAAGGAGCACACGGCGTCGATGTTCGGGAAGTAGTCCATCATGCCGACGAAGACCAGGTCCTGGGTTTCGGCCGGGGCGCGCGCTTCGTCGGGTCGCCGGAAGTAGTCCAGATCGACCCCGTTCGGAATGGCCCGGGCTCGCGCGCCCTCCGCCGCGCTCCGAAAGACCTCCGCTTCCTTCTGGGCGACGAAGACCGATTCGTCGTACCGGGACGCCAGCTCCCGCTCGTAGCGGCGGAGACGCCCCGCCTCCAGGCGATAGAGCCAGGAGAGAGGCCACGGCTTCATCTCCGAATATACCTTCCACTTTTCGGAATCCACGTCCACGTAGTCGACCACGGTCGGGAACTCCGCCCCTTCGGGGACGTACTGAGCCATGACGGAGGAGAGGACGATCGCGACGTCGATGGGCTCGCTCCGGAGGCGATGCTCGATCTTGCGCCTGAGTTCCCGCGAGCGGAAGGCGGCCACGGAGAGCGATTCGATCCCCAGGAGGGCGCGGAACGCGCGAAAGCTTGTCTGGAGGAAAGGGGATCCGGTGGCATAGGTAGAGAATGTTCACGGAAAATAGGGTGAGAGCTTGGGACCGAGCCATCGGGTGATCGGGAGCGGAGTCTTCCGCCAGGCTCGGATGGCGAGTGAGAACTTGGGATTCGTGGGGCTCAAGTTGGGCATTTCCCGCTGAGCGATCAACAGATATTGATACGCGAGGGGCGTCGGCTCGATCCCCCAGTGGCGCTTGAAGTGGTACGAGCCGCTGTCCCGTTTGCTCCTTCCGAAATCGAAGGTGCGGACGCCTCGCTCCGTCGCGTGGCACATCAGGCTCCAGTACAGGAGGTCATTCGCGCCCGTCCGAGCGTCGGGCAGGGAGGACTCGAAGTAAGGCATCAGGCTGTCGCGGTAGTAGAAGCAGAGCGCCCCCGCGACCATCCTGCCCTCCTCGAACATCCCGAGGATGAAACACTGCCGGTCGTACTCCTCCAGCAGAGCCTGGAAGAAGCGGCGCGGCACGGCCGGAGAGCCCAGGTGCCGCATGTTGATCGTGTAGACGTCGTAGAACGCCGACACGAGATCCATGTGGCCGAAGTTCTCCGTGAGCCCGCGACGCGCTCCCAGCCGGATGCTGCGCCGCCGCTTGCCGGGGATCTCCTGCATGTTGGCGTCATGGTTCGCGTGGAGCTGCTGCCGGAAGCACACGTAGAGATCCTTCGTGGGAAGGCCGGCGAAGCCTTGCTCCTGGCGGAGCTCCACGTAGCGCGCCCCCATGCTCCGGGCCAGGGCGCCCGCCTCCTCGAGCAGTGCCTTGGAGACTTCCTCGTCGTCGGCGCATACCCCCCCGTAGACGCCATGGGGCGTGGATACGAGCGCGGACCCGAACGGAAGACTGGGAACGCGATAGAGCGGGAGCACGCCGCAAACGTGACCTCCCCGCCAGGCGATCCGGTGGCAGGGCTGATAGCCGCGAAACGTGCGCTCCAGCACCCGGTGCCAGGTCAGACCGTGGAACAGGGATGCCTGCGGGTGCGAACGCACGTACGCCTCCCAGGCCTCCGGCTCGGGATTCGACTCCACGCGGACGGCACCGACGCTCGTCCCGCCCCTCCTCACGGCCGCTTCAGACGGCATGGCGAAAGTGCTCCACGGTACGCGTGAGCCCTTCCTCGAAGGTGACGCGCGGATGGAAGCCCAGCTCCTGGGCCGCGAGCTGGATGCTGGCCTGGGAGTGGCGAACGTCCCCCGGGCGTGGCGGAAGAAACCTGGGCTCGGCGCGGACGCCCATCAGCCGGGACAGGGTCTCGAGGAGGTCGTTCAGCGTGTAGCGCTCCCCGCAGGCGATATTGATCGCCTGGCCGGTTCCCTTCCCCGCCGTGCAGGCCGCGAGGTTCGCCTCGACCACGTTCTCGATGTACGTGAAATCGCGGCTCTGCTCGCCGTCCCCGAACACGGTGGGATGTCCGGAACCCATGAGCGAGGTGACGAAGAGCGGAACGACCGCGGCGTACTGGGATTTGGGATCCTGCCGGGGACCGAACACGTTGAAGTAGCGAAGCGAGACCGTCTCGAGACCGATCGTGACGGCGAAGACGCGCGCGAAGTGCTCTCCCGCCAGCTTCGACGCGGCATAGGGAGACAGGGGGGCGGGCACCATGTCCTCGTGCTTGGGGAGCGTCGGCGTGTCGCCGTAGACCGAGGAGGAGCTGGCGCAAACCGCGCGGCGCACGCCACGCTCCTTGGCGGCGGTGAGTACGTTCACGAGACCGAGCACGTTCACGGCCGTGGTATCGGCGGGATTCTCGATCGACCGCTGGACCGAGGCGAGCGCGGCCTGATGGAGCACGAACTCCATCCCTTCGCACGCGCTCCGGCAGGTCTCGAGGGAGCGGATGTCCCCCTCGAGAAATTCGAAGCGGCTCCCGGCCGGCGAGGCGGCCCGCACCGCGTCCAGGTTCTCCTTCCGTCCCGTCGCGAGATTGTCGAGCACGCGTACCCGATGCCCTTCCCGCAGCAGGCGGATGGCGATGTGGGACCCGATGAACCCGGCGCCGCCGGTGACGAGATACGACGTCATTCCCTAGAGTCGGAACACCCCGCGGGTGCGCCGCCCCTTCAAGGCGTTCCGCGAATCCACGATGGTTTTCGCGTGCTTGGCGACCTGAGCATAATCGAAGACCTTGTGCGCCGTCGCGATCACGACGCAGTCGACGGAGCGAAGCGCGCTGGGACGAAAGGGCGTGGAGTGTAGAACGCGCCCGGCGTGCCGGACGGTATCGATGTAGGGGTCGGAGAACCCCACCTTGGCGCCCTCTTGTTCCAACAGGTCCAGGATGTCGAGGGAGGGCGATTCCCGCACGTCGTCGATGTCCGCCTTGTAGGCCACGCCCAACACCAGCACGCGCGAGCCGCGAACCGACTTCCGCTGCGAGTTCAGCGCCTCGCGCACGCGCTGCACGACGTGATACGGCATGCTTCCGTTGACCTGCCCCGCCAGCTCGATGAATCTCGCCTCGAAGCCGCTCTGCCGGGCCTTCCACGAAAGGTAGAAGGGATCGATGGGGATGCAATGGCCGCCGAGTCCCGGTCCCGGGTAGAAGGGCATGAAGCCGAAGGGCTTCGTGGCGGCCGCGTCAATCACTTCCCAGACGTTGATCTTCATCTTGTCGCACATGAGCGCGATCTCGTTCACGAGGCCGATGTTCACGCTCCGGAAGGTGTTCTCGAGGAGCTTGACCATCTCCGCGACCTGGGTGGAGGCGACGGGCACGACGCGATCCACGACCGTGGCATAGAGCGCGACCGCCGCGCGGCTGCAAGCCGGCGTGACGCCGCCGACGACCTTGGGAATATTGTGCGTCTGGTAGGTGGGGTTGCCGGGATCCACCCGCTCGGGAGAAAAGGCGAGGTAGAAGTCACGCCCGATCTTCCACGAGTCCCGCTGGAGCAAGGGCAACACCAGCTCGTCGGTCGTCCCCGGATAGGTCGTGCTCTCGAGAACCACGAGCTGGCCCCTCTGGAGGCGCGGCGCGATCTCGCGGACGGCGGCCAGGATGAAAGAGACGTCGGGATCCTTCGTCTTCCGGAGCGGCGTCGGGACGCAGATGTCGACGGCGTCCATCTTGCGCAGCTCGTCGAAATCCAGCGTGCCCCGGAGGCGGCCCTCGCGGACCAGCTGGCGCACCTCGCGCGTCGGAACGTCCTGGATGTAGGACCGGCCGCGGTTCAGCTCCGCGACGCGCTTCTCGTCGATCTCGAATCCCGTGACCCGGAATCCCGCCTTCGCGAACTCCGCCGCGAGCGGGAGCCCGACGTAGCCCAGTCCGATGACCCCGATGCGCGCCGTGCGGCGCTTCAGCCTTTCTTCAATCGCTCGTGCCGCCGCCATCCGACCCCCTGTCTCGAACGTGCGGGCCGCCCGAGGAATCCCCCGACGGTCCCGAGGAACGGGCGGTCGTGCGGATCCGCTTCGGTATCGGCTGCTCGTATCCGTAGGAGCGGTAATCGTAATAGTACGGTAGGCCT
>VBOR01000002.1 GCA_005893165.1 Candidatus Eiseniibacteriota bacterium
ACCCCTCGGCCTCGAGGACACGGACCACGTCGGACTTGAGATTCCGGAGTCTCACGCCGGTGACCTTGCCTTCGGGACCGAGAACCTCCTCCACGATCGAGTCCCAGATGAAGGAGATCTTGGGATTCGCAAACGCCCGGTCCTGCATGATCTTCGACGCCCGGAGCTCCTCACGGCGATGCACGATCGTGACGCCGCTCGCGAATTTCGTGAGGAATTGAGCCTCCTCCATCGCGGTGTCGCCGCCCCCCACCACGATGACGCGCTGGTTCTTGAAGAAGAAGCCGTCGCACGTGGCGCAGGCGGACACGCCGTGGCCCATGAGCTTCGCTTCGCTCACGAGACCGAGGAGCTTCGCTTCGGCACCGGTCGCGATGATCAGCGACTTCGCGGTGTATCGCACTCCGTTCGCGACCACCTCGACCGGCTTGAGGCGCAAGTTCACCGATTCGACCGGGTGCGGGATGATCTCGGTCCCGAAGCGAGCTGCCTGGGCGCGCATGCGCTTCATGAGGTCGGGACCCATGATCGCGTCCTCGAACCCGGGATAGTTCTCCACCTCGGTCGTGATCGTGAGCTGACCGCCCGGCTGGGAGCCCTCGAAGAGGAGCGGCGACATGTTGGCGCGCCCCGTGTAGATGGCGGCCGTCAGCCCGGCGGCGCCGGAGCCCACGATGATGACTTCCCGTGTGTCGACCCTGGAACTCATGGTCCCCTTCCGGGTTACGAGTAACGCGCGTCCGGCTGGCGCCGGAATCGCGGCCGGGAGCGCCGCATCCAAGACGTAAGTTCTCGACTATAGGAAATGGGCGCGGCCCGTTCAACCGTACTCACTTGGACGCGTCGAAGTGCCCAAAGGGATCGTGTGGTAGTGTCTCTGTCGCGCGGAGCGCGTCTCGTGTTCCGCCCGCCCCAATGGAGGAAGAACCCGCCATGAACCTGCTTCGCAAGGTTGCTTCGACGCTGCTCACGCTCTCGGCACTCCTGCTCACCTCGGAGGCAGCCGCCACCCCGCAGACCTACCAGATCGACCCGGATCACTCGCGTGTCGAGTTCACGATCCGGCACATGTTCAGCAAGGTGACGGGCTCCTTCGACGAGTTCAGCGGCACGATCAAGTACACGAAGGTGACGCCCACGCCGGAGGGCAAGCTCCGGATCCAGGGAGCCCTGACCATTCACGGCGTCACGAAACCGGTCGTGCTCGAGGCTTCGTTCCTGGGATCCGGACCCGGGCTGGATGGAGCGACGCGCGCCGGCTTCGAGGGCGCGACGAAGGTGGACCGCAAGGATTTCGGAATCCTGTGGAACAAGACGCTGGACAAGGGCGGCACGCTCCTGGGTGACGACGTGCAGATCAGCCTTCAGATCGAGAGCATTCTCCCCAAGCCGGGGGAGGAAGGCTCGAAGGCCGAGACGAAGAAGACGGACAAGGCAGAGAAGAAGGAGACCGCCGGGAAGTAATCAGCCCGCCATCACGATCAGGTCGCGGGCAAGGTCGGGAAGCACCGGAAGGTCCCCTTCCACGAAGTGATGGTCGCCGAGCTGCGCCGGATGAATCCAGCGCAGCTCGTCGCATTGTATGGGCGTGGGGGTGCCGCTCAGGAGATCGCAGAAATGGAAGTAGAGGCTGACCCTGCGATCGGGATAGACATGGGTCAAGGCGCGCCACAGAAGCCCGACCTCGATCTCGATGCCGACCTCCTCGAGCATTTCCCGCCTCAGGCATGCCTCGATCGACTCGCCGGCATGCCGCTTTCCGCCGGGGAATTCCCACCGGCCGCCCTGATGATCGCCGCTTTGCCGCCGCGCGATCAGCACCTGAGAGCCGTTCCAGAGAATTCCAGCCGCGACCTCGTAGGTGCGCATCAGCTCTTTCGCCCGGGGAGGGAGGCGCGCTTCAGCTCGCGGTCGAAGAAGGCGAGCGTCCGCTGCCATGCGTCCCTTGCCGCCGCGGGGCGGTAGCCTCCCCACGGATTGTTCTCGTTGGCGAACGCGTGCCCCGCGCCCGGATAGATCTTGAAGTCCACCGGCTTGTCCGCCTTGCGGAGCGCCGCCTCGAATTTCTTCACCTGCTCCGGAGAGGGCCCTTGATCCAGGGCCCCGAAATTTCCGAGGACCGCGGCTTGCACGTTCCGGATCTGCGCGGGATCGGTGAGGGGCGCGCCGTAGTACATGACGCACGCCCGGATTCCCGGGTCCGAGGCGGCCAGCCGGATCGCGTACTTGCCCCCCATGCACCAGCCGATGACGCCGATCGCCTGCGCGCGCACGTCCTCGCGGCTGCGGAGGTGATCCACTGCGGCGCGGAGGATCGCCATCACATCTTCGTCCACGAGCCCGCTCATGAGCTGGTGGGCGGTCTCCTGATCGTACGCCACCCTTCCCGCGTAGAGATCGGGGGCAAGCACCACGTAGCCGTGCGCGGCAAGGCTGTCGGCCTGCGCCTTCACCCAGTCGTCGAGCCCCCACCACTCTTGGATTGCGACGATCCCAGGATGCGTACCCGCGCCCTTCGGAAGCGAGAGGTATCCCGAAAGGCGGATCTTGCCCTCCTTCTGGGTGAAGATCCCGCCGCGGTGCGGCAGCGGTTTCGGAAGCGTGGCCGCGTGCGCCGACGTGGATACGAGGGCGCCCGCGAGGAGGAGCGCCGCGAGCGTGCGAGGTCCGCGCGAGGGAAGGGTCCGGTTCATGGCTCTGGGTCTCCTTCGATGCGATGGGTGGCCCCGGCGCCTTCACAGCTCTCGAGCGCCGAGCGGATTTCCACGAGCACTTCTTCCGAGGATTCGTGTGTGGCCGCTTCCTGAAGCGCCGCGCGCGATGCGGTTCCCCCGATCCTTCCCAGCGCCCACGCGGCGTGCCCGCGCACGAGCGGATCGGGATCGCGATTCAGCGTGCGGGTCAGCGGCCCCACGGAGCGGCGATCGCGGAGATTTCCCAGCGCCACCGCCACGTTCCGCACGAATCCGGAACGCTTCGCGCGCAGGATCGCCGTGCCGCGATAGCGGGTTCGAAACGACTCCTCGTCCAGCCGAAGGAGCGGGATCAGCTCCGGGGTCTGCTGGTCCGGCCGCTCCGCGAAGTCGGGGTCCGACGTGGGAACCGCGAACCGGTTCCAGGGGCAGACCTCCTGGCAGTCGTCGCATCCGAAGATCCGCGTCCCGATGCTCGGCCTGAGCTCGAGCGGAATCGCGCCGCGGTGCTCGATGGTGAGATAGCTGATGCACCGCCGCGCGTCCAGCTCGTACGGGCCCAGGATGGCGCCGGTGGGGCATGCGGCGATGCAGCGAGCGCAGGTGCCGCAGTGATTGCGCGCGGGGGGATCCGGATCCAGCTCCAGGTCGGTGAGGAGCTCGCCGAGGAAAAACCACGAGCCCTTCCCCTGCACGATCACGTTCGTGTTCTTTCCGATCCAGCCCACCCCCGCGCGCTCCGCCCACGAGCGGTCGAGCACGGGCCCCGTGTCCACATAGGCGAGCCAGCGCGCTTCGGGGCACACGGAAGCGATCGCCTTCGCGAGGAGCCGGAGGCGGCGCCGGATCCGCTTGTGGTAATCGCGACCCCAGGCATAGCGGGCGATGCGCCCTCGCGAGGGTGCGTGGGGGCTGCGCTCCGCGACGGCGCCGTTCGGCTCCGAGGGCCAGTCTCCGCGGTAGTAGGGAACCGTGACCGAGATCACGGTCCTCGCCCCGGACAGCACCGCGCGCGGATCGGAGCGGCGGCCGGGATCGCGCGCGATCCAGTGCATGGTGCCGTGACGCCCCGCTTCGAGCCACGCGCGCAGCCGTCCGGCGTGGGGGGACTCGTCCGCCCGGGCGAAGCCCACCCCTCCGAAGCCCAGAGCCTGGGCCTCCCTCCGGATGCTCTCTTTTGTGCTAGCATTCGTCTGTGACGGTTGCACCCGATGTAACACCCCTGTTCCCGCTGCCGGATGTGGTCTTTTTCCCGAAGACGCTCTTGCCGCTCCACGTATACGAGCCGCGTTACCGCGCGCTGGCCGCGGAGGCTCTGGAGCAAGGCCGGGCCATCTGCACCGCGCTCCTGAAGCCCGGCTGGGAAACGGACTATTACGGATCTCCGGAAGTGTACCCCGTCGGGTGCGTCGGGAGAATTGTGCATCACCAGAAATTGCCGGACGGCCGCTACAACATCACGCTGGACGGAGTGACGAAGGTTCGCATCGAGTCGCAGGTCCGCGACACGCCCTACCGGCTCGTACGCGTGACGCCGGTCCAGGACGATCCGGCCTGGGCGCAAGGGGACCGGGCGGTCGAGGAGGCGGCGGAGCTCCTCCGCCTCTTCCGCGAGGTGCACGAGGGGCAGGCCCCGGCGATCCTGCTCTCCAGCGCCTTCGGACAGAACATGACGCCCGAGTCGGTCCTGAACACGGTGGCGCTTCACCTGAACGCCGAGCCCGAGCTGAAAGAGCAGCTTCTCGAGATGGACAGCCTGGACCAGCGATACCAGTCGGTGCTCCAGATCCTACGAAACGCGACGAAGACCCAGGAGCGGATCGAGCGTGTGCGCCATCTCTACCCCCGAGATAAGCGAATCAACTGACACGCGCGTTCAGGCGCTGATCGAGCGCCTCAGGGCCGCGTATCCCGACGCGGCCTGCGCGCTCCGTCACGACAATCCTTTCCAGCTCCTCGTCGCGACCATCCTCTCCGCGCAGTGCACGGACGAGCGGGTGAACAAGGTGACGCCGGCTCTCTTCGCGCGCTTTCCCGATGCCGCGTCGCTCAGGGATTCCGGCGTGGAGGAGGTGGAGGAGCTGATCCGCACCACCGGCTTCTTCCACAACAAGACCCGCTCTCTCCGCGGCGCCGCGAGCCGCATCGTGGAGGCGTACGAGGGGAAGGTCCCGTCGAGGATGGAGGACCTGCTCTCGCTTCCGGGAGTGGCGCGGAAGACCGCGAACGTGGTCCTGGGCGTGGGCTACGGAATCGCGGACGGAGTCGTGGTGGACACCCACGTGCACCGGGTGTCGCGCAGGCTGGGACTGACGCGCGCCGGGCACCCGGTGGATGTGGAGAAGGACCTGATGCGGGTCGTGCCGCGATCGGAATGGATTCTCTTCGCGCACCTTCTCATCTTCCATGGGCGGCGGATCTGCATCGCGAGAAAGCCGAGATGTCCGGTCTGCCCGGTGCGGGACCTTTGCCCCAGCGCCCCCTATTTTCTGAATGGGAAGGCGCCGCCGTGGGAGCGGGCGCGGGGCGCGAAAGGAAAAGCGAAGGCGAAGGCGAAGGTGAAGGTGAAGGCGAAACCGAAGCCCAGGACCAAGAAGAATCGCAAGGCGAGGCGCGGGGCGAAGCGCGCGTCGAAGCGCAAATGAGCGCCGTCGCGAAACCGGGCACCCGCGCGCCGGACTTCAATCTTCCGCTCGTCGGAGGAGGGTACAGGGGATTGCGCGATCTCCTCGATCCCGGCGGAGGGGTGCTGGTCTTCTTCAAGGAGGACTGTCCGGCGAGCGAGCTGGTGGTGCCGAGGCTCGGCCCCCTCGCGGAAGCGCTCCGCAAGGAAGAGCGTTTTTTCCTCGCGATCGCGGAGGATTCGGAAGAGGCGGCGCGAGCATTCCGGGACCGGAACGGCATCCGCTTTCCGATCGCGTGGGAAGCGCCTCCCTATCCGGCGTCCCGGGACTACGCCATCGGGACCGTGCCGGCGCTCTTCGTCGTGGATGGCGCGGGATACATCGCCGAGCGGGTGGAAGGTTTCA
>VBOR01000003.1 GCA_005893165.1 Candidatus Eiseniibacteriota bacterium
CGCGTCGCGTGGATCGGCGGCGCGCCGGCTCGCACTCGATCTCGACGGCACCCCTTTCCAGATGAAGGTGTGGAATCGCCTCTGCGCGATCCCGTCGGGAAAGACGGTCTCCTATGGCGCCCTCGCGGCTGCGATCGGACGGCCGAGAGCGGCTCGCGCGGTGGGCGCGGCCGTTGGCGCGAATCCTGTCCCGCTCCTCGTCCCCTGCCATCGCGTGATCGGTGAAAACGGATCGCTCACGGGATTCGGGCTCGGGCTCCCGATGAAACGCGCGCTCCTGGCGCACGAGGGCTACACCACGAAGTAGCGGCCGCGGAACGCGGGAGACATGGTACCGTTATTGGCATCCATGGCTCTCGCGAACCCTCGCGCCTATCTCCGATCCACATTCCGAGCGCTTCAGCACCGAAACTACCGGCTCTATTGGACCGGCCAGCTCATCTCGCTGGTCGGGACCTGGATGCAGAGCGTCGCGCAGGGCTGGCTGATGCACCGCCTGACCTCTTCGCCACTCATGCTCGGGTTGCTCGGGTTCATGCAGTTCCTGCCGGTGCTGCTCCTGTCGATCTGGGCGGGCGTGATCGTGGATGAGGCCGACAAACGGCGGCTCCTGCTGATCACCCAGGCCGCGTTCCTGATCCAGGCCGTGCTCCTCGCGACCGCGGTCTCCACCGGCATCGTGCAGCCCTGGATGGTCCTCGCTCTCGCCTTCGTGTTCGGGACCATCAACGCGGTCGATCTCCCGGCGCGCCAGTCCTTCGTGGTGGAGCTTGCGGGCAAGGAGGACCTCTCCAACGCGATCGCGCTCAATTCGGCCGCGTTCAACACGGCCCGCATCGTCGGACCCGCGATCGCCGGGATTCTTCTCGCCACCATAGGCGAGGCAGGATGCTTCTGGATCAACGCGGTCTCCTACGTGGCGGTGATCGTGAGCATCTGGCGCATGGATCTTCCGCCGAAGCCGCACATTCCGTTCGTCCCGAGGCGCGCGGTGGAGACGATGCTCGAGGGGCTGCGATATGTGAAAAGCGTGCCTCCGCTCCGGAACCTTCTCACGCTGCTCGGCGTCACGGCCGGGCTGGGCTTCCAGTACATGATCCTCCTGCCCGTGTATGCGAGGGATATATTGAATGGGGGCGCGAAGGGGTACGGATTGCTGGTATCGGCCTTTGGACTGGGGTCTTTGGCATCGGCGGTGATCATGACGCGCAAGCTGGACCGCTGGGCGTTGAGGCGGAATCTCTTTTTTGGGTTGATGACCGGCGCGATCGGAATGGGGACGTTCGCATGGTCACACACGATCTGGCTCAGCCTCGCGATGGGGTTCCTCGCGGGGTTCGGCCTCATCCTCTACGTGGCAACCACGAACACTCTCATCCAGATCACGACCGAGGACCGGTACCGCGGTCGCGTCATGGGTCTCTACACGCTGATGTTCGTGGGGACCGCTCCGATCGGGGCGTTGGTCGCAGGAACGATCGCGGAGCACTTCGGAGCGCCTGTGGCGACCTCGACGAGTGCGCTCGTGCTCCTGGGTGGGGCGATCTGGATGGTGCGCCGGCTGCGGGTGCTCGCGGCGCGCGAGGCGGTCACGGCGCCGATCCCTGCCACGCCGGAGAAGGTTGGATGAGGGTACCTCGGCGCTCAGCGGGTCTCAATCCAGCGAATGACCTTCCATGTGGTATCAGTCGGGGAGCCTGCGGAAGGCGTGCGCGGAGCGAATTTGAATTCGTTGGCGGAATTCGAGCTCATATAGAGGCTGCTCGGGGTGTCATCTATTTGAACGTCGAATCCCGATCCGGGTGCGAAATGTACTGTCGCCCATCCTGCCGGATCGGCCCCATCCGTAAACCGTTCAACTACTGGTGGCAACTGCAACCTGACCGCACTAATCGATGTGCGTCTGGCAAGCGCATTCACGTGATGCGTCTCATCAGCCTTCGTGAAGTTCAGCACAGACCCATCTGATTGATCCGTGGAGATGCCGGCATATGCAGAGTCGAAGAGCGCTGCGTATTCCATGGAATCGCGTGAGGAGTAGGCGAGCGCAAGATTGGAAAGGACGATACTGGGGCTACTCGGAAGTTGGTACTTAGGCCCCGGATTCGGGCCGGGCCCCGTGGTCTTCTTCCCGCCACACCCCGTCATCGCAATCAGAAGAACTACCGTGAGAAGAAGGACCTTCACGTGCTGCCTCCAAGGAGCGGGATAGGCGGGAGACTAGCACGGACGCGGGTTTCAAGGAACAGTCCCTCCCGTCTCGCGAACGTAGACACGCGATCCACCCGGCAAGAGCCTCGGTCCCGCGTACCCCTGCAAGGATTCGCCCCGGTCCATCTTCCCCACCCACGCCGTGTCCCGGTCCGCGACATTTCGGTCACGCGCGACCGGTGAGAGCCAGATCGCGTCGATTTGCCGCGCGGACGACAACGAGTCCACCTGGGACAGGAGCGGCAGGAAGAGCGCGGGCCGATCCAGGTGCCACGCGATCCAGTCCGGAGCGTCGGACAGCACCAAGCCGCCGCGAGGCCACGCCCGTGCGCGATCAAGAACCGAAGACGCGGTGCGCTCGGAGACCGGAGGGAATCGCCGCAGGGCGTCTGTGTGCTGATAGAGAACACGAGCGCCGCGCTCGAGGACCACGGCCAGAAGCAGCGCAATCACAGCCCCGTTCTTCGCCAGCCTGTCCAGCACCGGTGCCGCCGCCACTCCCACCAGCACCAGAACGAGGGGCAGCACGGGCACAAGGAAGCGTGGACTCCGCTCGAGAGCTGACATCGCGAGAATCTGGAGCGCGATCGCGACAAGCATGGGTCCGTACGCTCCCAGCCGAGGCCAGGACGTGATTGAGCCTCGGATTGCAATCCCCGCAAACGCGGCACCGAGCGCGATCGGCCCGATCCCGTCGAGGAGATCGATCACGTACCCGACGATATCCTTCGCGTAGCGGACGGCGAACTCGGCGGGATGATGGGACACGTACTCCAGCATTCCCGGGAGCTCTGCCCCGAGCGTCCGCGACGAGGAATAGCCCGGATACAGGGACGTGTAGAGAAGCATGGGATTGCCCTGGATCGAATATCCGCCGTGTGCCCGCTGGGATGCGATGACCCAGGGAATGCAGATCAGCGCATACACCGCGGCGAACGCTGCAGCACGTGTCCATCTCGGTGCCCCGCCGCCCGTGCCTCGAGCCGCCACCCAGAGCCATATCGGAACCATGAGCAGGGACTCTCCACGGAGGTACCACGCTCCAGCCGCGGGGAGTGCGGCGAGGATTGCCGAGCGCATGCCGCCGGATCCAAGAAGAAGGAGCCAGACCATGACTGCCAGCACGGTGGCCGGGGCTTGGCTCATCCCCGGGTTGTAGAAATCGAGCAGGATCGGGCACGCGAGCGCACACGCTGCAGCCCACGAACCCGCGCGCGAAGAATGAACCCGGCGAGCTGGAGGAGGCGCCGAGAAACAAGGGATAGGTGTAAAGGGAAGTGAAGCCTTCGCCGCGTGCGATCTGTCGAGCTTCCTGGGAGTAATCCCAGAGATCGCTCGCCGGAGCGATCCCCGGCAGCGCGGCCCGCGAGAAGAGAATGCCCACGGCGAGCGCGAGCAGAAACCACAAGAGCGCCACGCGCCCGGTGCTCGCGTCGATTCTATCTACCAAGCTCGTACACCACGTCATCGCCGAATCGCGCCCTCAAATGAAGTCGTTCCTCCGCGCCGATCCGGGTCGAGAGAACCTCCCGCTGCTCCGCTGGATAATCGCCGAAATGGACCACAATAAGCTTGGCTCCCAACTCCTCCGCCGCGCGCAGAGCTTCGGAGCTGGGGAAGCTCTGGATGACGGATCGAAATCTCCGGTACTTCCTCGAGACGAATCCGCTCGTGCCGTCGAGCCTCGGATGGCCGTGGTAGAGCGCCACGAACTGACGCGCGGCGTGCGTCTGATTTTCGTCACCATCCTGCGCAGGCACAGGGATCTCCAAGACCGGCTGGCGGCCGGGTTGAGCTTCCAGCCACGAATACGCTCCTGGCAAGCGATCCCGGGATGGAACCTCGATCAGGGAAAGGGGCGACGGCCACGCTGCAAGGAGCGCCAGGGGGAATGCTCCTACCGCGGCAACCTGCCAGACGGCGTTCCATGGCCGATGCCGCAGCCACTCGTAGCCGAATGCCGCCAGCACGGACAAGGACAGAACGAAGAGCGAGGCAAATCGACCAGGAGCTCTCATGGACGAGAAACCTGGGATCAGGTAATAAAGCGCGGCGTAGGGAAGGGGGATCCAGATCCGCGCACCGGCCGCGTGGAGAATCGGGCCCAGCGACAGGACGAAGGACACACCCGCGAGGATCACAAAATATCCGCCCTCACCGAGACGTCTCATGTTCTCGTGCGCACCGTCCCTCCGACGCCATACCTCTCGGGCACCGAGGATCGCCAGAGGCAGGGTCACAAGCCCCGGCCAATATCCCTGTGCGCCGGTGGGAACCGGGATCCAACGGCTCATCCTGGAATTCTGATTCAGCTTCACGTAGTCCAGAACGTCCGCCGAGTAGAGGGCCGACTCCCCAAGAGAGCGGCGAAATTCGGGGAGCGCACGGGCCTCGCGGATGTACGGGACCGCGATGGGAAACACGATGAGAATAGTCAATAACGCCGCTACCGCGAGGCGGCCCGTATGACGAGGCTCGGTTCCCGGCTCCCTGCGAAGAAGGGCGTACAGGAAAAGCACACCGAGCGCGACTGCGAGATAGTACGTGTAATACCAGCCGAAGGTTGCCTGCGCCGTCAGCGCTCCCATCGTTCCCACCAGATCTCGAGTTCTTGCCTTCCGCACGTACCGAATTCCAAAGAAGAGCCCCAGCGGGAGGAACTGGGTCTGGAGCTGGTTGAGCAGATCGAGGTTCGAGAGACGATACGGGCTGAACGCGAACAGAAGACCGGCAAGGAACGCCGCCGGGCGAGACACCGGGAACAGACGCGCGAGCCGATAGACGGCCCATCCGGAGAGAACGAAGGAAAGAAGGAACAGGAAGTTATAGGCCGCCGCGGCCGAGTGGCCGATCAGGAACGCCGGAGCCGCCACCACGCTTTCCCCGATCATGTGGTCCATGTAGGTGAGCGTGTTGCGTTCTGGATAGAAGATGGGTGGATGAAACAGCCTTGCGGGATGGCTAGCCAGAGCGTTCGCGTCCCATCCTAGGAGGAATGCCTGGACCATGGGATCGAAGCCGGTCCAGATCGCGGGAATCGAGTCCCCGAAGTGAAGCACCAGAGGCCACGTGAATGCCAGGGTGACGACGAGGTACAGCGGAAGAATGGGATACGTGACACGAGCGGACAGGGGTCTTCCCCAATGGGCCGCCATGAGGAGTCACATTCTGTCAGGGCCTGACTAGCGAGAAATCCCGAAGGGTCTCGTCATAGTCCGCGGACACCGTGCCGATCGGATTCCCGTCCACGTCCGTGGCTACCGATTCGAGGTGATATCGAAATGCGAGTTGCCCGGAGCGGCTGAACCATACGCGGACGACGTCGTTCGGTCCCATGAATTCATTCGGGATCCGAATCCGGATAGACGGAAACCGCCCGCCAGGTACCTCGAGATTCCCATTCGCCTCGACGATCGAGCCAAAGAAGGGATCGTCACGTATGACCCAGGTAGCTCCTGGACGCAGCGGGTAGCCTAGCCTCGTCAACTCTCCCGGGAGCACCCCGCCCCGAGCGGTGGAAGCGCCGTCCCCTGACGCGAGTGCGTGGATGGACCGGATCGCGACGATGCGTTTCTGGAGGACATCCCAGGCGGCCTGATACGCGTCGAGTTGGTCGGCCGACATCCGCTCCGCGAAACTTGCCGGAAGGTCTCTGGCCTCGGGCAGCGCCGCGTTGATCGGCCCGGCCGATGCGCCTGAGTCCAGCACGGGCGGCTGACTGATATCCACGTCCGCTTCATAGAGCCCAGCCGCATCCTGACGGTAACGAATCCAGGAATTGAAGGGGCCGGAGGGGTCGTCTTCATCCGTCACGGACCGCTCCACGACATAGGTGCGCCCCGCGATCGTCTCGGTGCCGATGATCTCGCGCGTGATGTCCGCGTGTATGACGACGGTCAACACGCCAGCAGGAGCCGTGAGCGTGGCGCGGAAATCCGACTCCGAGTGCCATCGGTTCCCGATCTGCAGCGGGAAGTACGCGCCCCCGGCATCGGGCCCCGCGGCGAGAAACGACTCATTCGCGTGCGCGCTTGCTCGGGCGGATGCGGGCGCGTTCGGAGTTGGCCGGGCGCATCCGGTCAGGGCGGTTGCAAGAAGAACGGATGAGACGAGAAACCAGGAAGGGATCGACTCGCGGGCATTCATGCTGTCACCTCACAGTCGGCGGAGTGGAAAGAGGCTCTGAAGATACCACGGCCCTCCCCTTCCCTAGAATGCGATCCAGTAGCCAGAAGCCGAGGCTAACCGTAAGCCCCACATAGATCGGCTCGATTCCCAGGAGATACGCTCCGCCTGCGCCGGCGCGGAATTTCGTGAGGAGCCAGGCCAGCGCGACCACGCCGCTCACCGCGATGCACCAGGCCGCGGCGCGCGGCCGCATGCGGAACCGCCTGCTGTACGAGGTCCCCAGAGCCGCGAGCAGCGCCGGCACTCCCACGGAGCCGACGTCGTGCCAGAGGTCCACCGCGGACCGGAAGAAGAGCGCCATCGCGACCGCGAGCGCCCCCGTCACCACGAAGCCGATCTGCGAGTAGAAATTCACCCGCGATTCATCGGATTTGCGCCGCAAGCGCCAGACCAGGTCGCGCCCGAAATTGACCCCGCCGATGAACGTGTATCCATCCACCGTGGACATCACCGTGGCGAGGAGTCCCAGGTAGAAGAGTCCCCTGACCACCGGAGGCAGGAACTCGATCGCGAGAGACGGATAGGAGGTCACGGGATTCGCGAGGTTCGGCATGAGCGCACGGGCGTACATGCCGGTGAAGGTCGTGAGGAAATCGAAGAGCATCCAAAAGCCGATCGAGAGGATCACACCGCGCTGCGCCGTCTTCTCGTCCTTCGCCGCGAAGGCGCGCTGGTAGAACGCAGGCTCGACCAGGGTCTGGAGCGCGATGAAATACCAGACGAAGATGTACTGTGGTGAGTTTCCGCCGTGCCAGACGAAGTGCGTGTGCGGGAGGTGGGATTTCAGGAAGTCCATCCCGCCGAATCGGGCCGCCAGGTAGGGCAACGCGATGGCGAACCCGAGGTACATGAGGACGAACTGCACGTTGTCGGCGTTCACGACCGAGCGCATCCCCCCGCGGAAGGAGTACGCCGTGGCAAAGAAGGTCCCGACGAGCACCGCGGGCACGAGCTGCCATCCGAAGATCAGCTGGAGCAGGACCCCGACCATGAGGACGTAGGGTGCGGGGGAAGAAAGGACCTGGATGATCCCCGCGCCCAGGAGCGCCGCGGGTCTGCCGTAGGCCCGGTCCAGCTGGTCCGGCACGGTGTAGAGCTCGGAGCGGCGCGCGCGGCGCGCGAAGAAGATCGCGAAGAGCGCCGCGCCGACGTAATAGGGAACGCCGAACACGATCCAGTTGGAGATGCCGTACCGGTACGAGTACTCCCCCACCCCGAGCACGCCTCCGTACCAGGTCGAGACGAGCGAGGCCACGAAGGAGGGCAGGGCAAGCGTGCGCCCCATGAGGAGATACTCCACAGGACCGCGCCGCGCGACTCCGAAGAGCCGCACGCCCACGTAGATCAGAAACGCCGCGTAGAGCCCGAGGAGGGCGAGATCGGCGGGGTGGAACGCGCCTCTCAGAACTCCGCCTTCAGGCTGACGAAGAAGTTGCGGGTGGCCGCGGGATAGAAGTACGGGACTTCGGCGTACACGTAGCCCGAGGTCTCGTATCGGAGATCGGTAAGATTCATGCCGCGGAATTCGAGAAGGAACCGCCGCCCGTCGAGGAGCCTGGGCAGAGGGATCTCGCCAAGATCGAACGAGACGAGCGCGTTCAGGATCGCGTGCTCCTCGATGAGCTTCTTCTGGTACCCCGGAGCGGCACGAAGCGCCGGGTTCTTGCGATTGTCCTGGGAATTGTCGAGGTACTGCCGGCCCACCTCGTTGACCGTGAGGCCTCCGTAGGCGCCGTGCTTC
>VBOR01000035.1 GCA_005893165.1 Candidatus Eiseniibacteriota bacterium
AGGCCGCCCGCCGGCGCGCCGCGCAATCGCTTCTATCCCTGATCGCCCGCCGGCGGGAGCGCATCGAGACCGAGGAGCGGCTCCTCGACTCCTTCGACCACCATCGCGTGCTCGAGCGAGGGTACGCCCTCGTCTGGAGCGAAGAGGGAGCGAGGCTCCTGAAGCGAGGCACGGGGGTTCGTCCCGGGGACTCGATCGAGGTCCAGTTCTTCGACGCGCGGGCCGGGGCCAAGGTCACGAAGCTCGTGCCCGAGGGCCAGGAGCCCGGGAAGGAGACGTCATGAAACGCAAGGAGCCCGATGCCGGCTCGCCGCCGGCCGAAATCTCCTTCGAGCAGATGATGGAGCGTCTCGAGGCGCTCGTCTCACGGCTCGAGCGGGGAGACCTTTCGCTCGAGGAATCGATCCAGGCCTACGAAGAGGGGACCAAGCTGGCGAAGCAGTGCAAGGCGGTCCTGGCCGAGGCGGAGAAGCGAATCCAGCGGCTCACCCAGGAGGGGGCCGCTCCCGCCGCGGCGAGCCGGAGCGACGTCGACGAGGAGGAGCGTGGGGCGGACGAGCTCCCTTTTTGAGCGTTACCTCGACCGCACACGGCGCAGGATCGACCGGGCACTCGACGCCCGCCTTCCGAGCGCCCGGGAGGAGCCGCGGCCGCTCCACGCCGCGATCCGCTACAGCGTCTTCGCCGGGGGCAAGCGCCTGCGCCCCGCCCTCTGCCTTCTCGCGTGCGAGTCGGTGATGGGGAGGAGCGCTCCCGCGATTCCGGCCGCGGTGGCGCTCGAGATGATCCACACCTTTTCCCTGATCCACGACGACCTGCCCGGAATGGACGACGACGATTGGAGGCGCGGGCGTCCCTCGAATCACGTCGTCTTCGGAGAGGGGATGGCGATCCTGGCCGGGGACGCGCTGCTCGCGCTCGCGTTCGAGACGCTCGCCCGGGCCCCGCAGGGGAAGGCGGGGGATCCCTGCGCCCTGATCCGGATCGTCACCGAAGCGACCGGGACCGGCGGCATGATCGGCGGCCAGGCGATGGATCTGGCCCTCGAAGGTAAGCGGAAGGTGCCGTTCCGCCGGGTCCTCTCCATGCACTCGCGCAAGACCGGCATGCTGATCCGGGGATCGCTCCTCCTGGGAGCGGAGATCGGGGGCGCGACCCAGGCGATCAAGCGGCGCTTCAGCGATTACGGAGCGCGGGTGGGGCTGGCCTTCCAGATCGGCGACGACCTCTTGAACGTGCGCTCCAGCCGGAAGAAGATCGGCAAGGCCGTCGGATCGGACAAGGCCCGGGGCAAGGCGACCGCGCCCGGGGCGGTGGGGATCGAGCGCGCCGAACGCGAAGCGGAGCGCCTCTTACAGAGTGCGCGCAGGATCGCCCCGGGGCTGGGGAAGCGGGCCAGGGAATTCGAATCCTTCACCGAGTTTCTCCTCGGAAGAACGAGCTAAGCGGAGGCGAGGAATGGCGCTGACCCCGGCTTCGAATCCGCTCTTCCACGCCCTCCTGTGCGGGTTCCTGGTCCAGCTGAGCAAGGTGTTGACGTTCCTGTTTCGAGAGAAGAAAATCAACTTCCGGCGGCTGGTTGAAACGGGAGGAATGCCCAGCTCGCACGCGGCGTCTGTTTCGGCGCTCAGTACGTGCGTGGGCCTCTTGGAGGGCTTCGATTCCGTCCTCTTCAACGTCGTCGTATTCTTCAGCCTCATCGTGATGTATGACGCCGCGGGCTTGAGGCGCGCTGCGGGAAGGCAGGCGACGCTCTTGAACCGCATCCTTCACGAGCACATCCAGCTACCGGGGCCTCCGCACGATCGTCTGCGCGAGCTCCTGGGGCACACGCCGCTCGAGGTGCTCGTGGGGGCCATCATCGGCGTCCTGTTTTCGATGGCACTCTTCCGCGCGCCGGGAGGACCGTGAGCACACCTTATCTCGACACCATCCGGTCGCCCGAGGATCTGAAGCGGCTTCCTCCCGAGGCGCTGCCCGGCGTCGCGGAGGAGATCCGCGAGCGGATCGTCCACGTGGTCTCCGCGAACGGCGGCCACCTCGCTCCCAGCCTGGGCACGGTCGAGCTGACCCTCGCCCTTCACTACGTCCTGGACACGCCCCGAGACATCCTCATCTGGGACGTCGGGCATCAGAGCTACGGCCACAAGATCCTCACCGGACGAAACGGCCGGTTCGAGACGCTCCGCCAGGAGGGGGGCCTCTCCGGGTTCCCGCGGCGCGCCGAGAGCGAGTACGACGCCTTCGGCACCGCGCACGCCTCCACGGCGATCTCGGCCGCGCTGGGGTTCGCGTGCTCGCGCGATCTCAAGAAGGAGACCCACAAGGTGGTCGCGGTGGTGGGGGACGGCGCTCTGACCGGCGGGCTCGCGTTCGAGGGGCTGAATCAGGCGGGCGTGGTCGGTACGGATCTCCTCGTGGTGCTGAACGACAACTCCATGTCCATCTCGCCGAACGTCGGCGCGATCGCCCGCTACCTCACCAAGATCACGTCGGCCCCGGTCTACCGGCGCCTCGAGATCGACGTGTGGGAGCTTCTGGGCAAGGTGCCCGCCGGCGGCAAGGCGCGCGCCCTGGTGCGGCGGATCAAGGAAGGCCTGAAGAACCTCGTGGTTCCGAACATCCTCTTCGAGGAGTTCGGTTTCAAGTACTACGGACCCATCGACGGGCACGATCTCGGAACCCTGGTCGAGGTGCTGAAGCAGCTCAAGGAAGTGAAGGGGCCGGTGCTCCTCCACACCCTCACCCGCAAGGGAAAGGGATACCGGTTCGCGGAGGAGGACGCGCGGAAATATCACGGCGTGAGCTCCTTCGACAAGCTCACCGGCACGAGCGCCAAGAAGCCCTCGGCGCCCACCTACACCGAAGTCTACGGACAGACCTTGTCCGAGCTCGCGGCGGGGGATCCGGAGATCGTCGCGATCACGGCCGCCATGCCCGACGGGACGGGGCTCGCCAAGTTCGCGACCTCCTATCCGGAGCGCTTCCACGACGTCGGTATCGCCGAGCAGCATGGCACCTGCTTCGCGGCGGGACTGGCCGCGGCCGGAAGCAAGCCCTTCGCGACCATCTACTCCACCTTCTTGCAGCGCGCCTACGACCAGATCGTCCACGACGTGGCGGTGCAGAATCTCCCCGTGCGCTTCGCGCTGGACCGCGCGGGGCTGGTCGGAGAGGACGGTGCGACCCACCATGGTCTCTTCGACATCGCCTACCTGCGCTGCCTGCCGGGATTCGTGCTCATGGCCCCCAAGGACGAGAACGAGTTCCGCCACATGCTGGCCACCATGGCGGCCTACAGCGGCGGCCCGATCGCGGTCCGCTACCCGCGCGGGAGCGGGCTCGGCGTTCCGCTCGACCGGGAGCTGCGCCTGTTCCGGATCGGTGAGGCGGAGCTTCTCGAGCAGGGAACGGACCTCGTCCTGGTCGCCTACGGCACCATGGTCGCGCAGGCGCAGGCCGCCGCGAAGCTCCTCGCGGAGCGCGGCGTCAGCGCCGCGGTGATCAACGCGCGGTTCGCGAAGCCGCTGGACGACCGGCTCATCACGGAATGGGCGCGCCGCACCGGTCGCGTGGCGACCCTCGAGGAGGCGGCGCTTCCCGGTGGATTCGGGGATGCCGTGCTCGAGCTCCTTTCGCGCATTCCGGGCCCCACGGTCCGGGCGCTTCGCTTCGGCGTGCCCGACCGCTTCTTCGATCACGGCGCACGCGATTCGCTGCTGAAGGGCGCCGGACTCGATTCCAGATCGATCGCTCGCGACATCGAGCGCTGGCTCAAGGAGGAACCCCGACCGAAACCGGAACCGCTGGCGCCGGTCGGATCGAACGCATGACGCTCCCACCCCGCCGGGTCGGTATCGTCGGGAACCGGGAGAAAAAGGGAGCGCGGGCGTTGATCCCCGCCCTCGCGCGCTGGATGCGCGAGCGCGAGGTCCAGGTCCTTCTCGAGAAGGGAATCGCCGGCGCCGTGCGCGGTCTGGGCTCCGGGGTCCCGCTCGGTTCCTTGATCTCGCGCGTGGACGCCGTGCTGGTCCTGGGCGGCGACGGCACCTTCCTCTCTGCCGCGCGCGAGGCGGCGCGCGCCGACGTCCCGATCCTCGGGGTGAATCTGGGGGGACTGGGCTTTCTCACCGAGACCGCCGAATCGGACCTCTACCCGGCGCTGGAGCGGCTGCTCCAGGGGGACGTGGAGATCGAGCCGCGCATGATGGTCGAGGCGCGCGTCCGGTCCCGGAAGAGCAAGGCGCCCTGGATCGAGAGCGGACTGAACGACGTCGTGATCCATCAATCCGACGAATCCCGGATGGTGCAGCTGGATCTCCGGATCGGCTCGACCTCGATCGGCACGCTCGCGGCCGACGGTCTCATCGTGGCCACACCCACCGGATCGACCGCGTACTCGCTCTCCGCGGGCGGCCCCATCATCCGCCCCACGATCGAGGGCCTGCTGGCGACCCCCATCTGCCCCCATTCGCTCGCCTTCCGTCCACTCCTGATCAGTGCGGGGGAGAAGCTCCGCGTGCGGGTGGGCCACAACGTGAAGCGCGCGCGTATCACGCTCGACGGCCAGGTCTCCCGCCTCCTCCAGCCCGGGGATGACGTGGAGATCCGGCGCGCGAAGGGGCGCGTCTCCATGATCTCCCTGAGACGCGAGTCCTTCTACGAAGTGCTCCGCGAAAAGCTCGCCTGGGCCGGCCCGTCCACGCGGACCCGGATCAGGGACTGAGGCGCGTGCTCGCCTGGCTCTCGATTCAGGGGCTCGCGCTCGTGGACCGCATCGAGCTCTCTTTCGATCCTTCGCTCAACGTGCTCACCGGAGAGACCGGAGCGGGAAAATCGATCATCCTGGGCTCCATCGCGCTCCTCCTCGGGGAGCGGGCCGATCCCGACTGGCTGCGCGCGGGAGAGGCGAAGGGCTTCGTGGAAGGAGTCTTCGATCTCAAGGCGCGCGACGATCTGCTGGAAGCGCTTCGAGAGTCGGGGATCGAGGCCGAGGAAGGGCAGGTCATCCTGCGCCGGGAGCTCTCGGGCGACGGGAAGAGCCGGGCGCTCGTGAACGGCCGGACCGTGCTCCTGTCCGAGCTGCGCCGCCTCGGCGACCTTCTCGTGGACCTTCATGGCCAGCACGAGCATCAGCTCCTGCTTCACCCGGAGCGTCAGACCGAGTTCTTCGACGCCTGGGCCGGCCTCGCGGACGAGCGGTCCGCGCTCGCGCGGGAGCGCGAGGCGATCGCCGGAGAACGCCGCGCGCTGCGGGAAGACCGCGCCGCCTGGGAACGGGACCGGACGGACGAGGAGCAGGTGCGGGAGGACCTGGCGGAGCTCACGGCCGCGGCGCTCTTGTCCGGCGAGGAGGAATCCCTGAAAGAGGAACGAGAGCGCCTCCGGCATCGGGAGCGGATGCTCGAGTCGCTCCGCGCGGCCCGGCAATCCCTGGCCGCGGAGGAAGGGGGCGCCGAGGGCCCGGTGCGCCGCGCCGCGCGCACGCTGCGCACGCTCGCGGGCACGTCCTCGGAGGCGGAAGCGCTGGCGGAGCAGGCGGAACGCCTCTTCGATTCGCTGCGCGAGATGGCGGGAGCCCTCGAAGACGCCGAATCGAAGGCGCTCGAAGAACCCCTCCCGCTCGAGCGCCTCGAGGCGCGGCTCGACACGATCCACCGCCTGAAGCGGAAGCACCGGTCGGACTACGACGGACTCCTGGCGCTGCGGCAGACCCTGGAGGCGAGGGCGAAGGCGCTCGACCCCGAAACGGGGCGTTCGCTCGACGCGAGGGAGCTGGCGCTGAGCGCGCGCGTCCAGGAGCTGGGAGCGCGGATCGACCGTCTCGTCGAAGCGCGCCGCTCGAGCGGCGACCGGTTCGAGCGCGAGGTCGGCGGGAAGCTGAAGAAGCTCGGATTCCAGAAGGCCTCGCTCTCGGTCCAGGGCTCCGAGCCCGGCGAGGGGCGCGATCGCGCCGCCGTGGACCCCCACGCGATCCCGGGACTGGAATTCCAGTTCCGTCCCAACCCGGGGGAGCCCGCGCGCGCCCTGAAGCGGATCGCCTGTGGAGGGGAGCTCTCGCGCGTGATGCTGGCCGTGAAATCCTTGATGGCGGAGCGGGACCGGGTCTCGGTCCTGGTCTTCGACGAGGTGGATCAGGGAATCGGCGGCGCGGTGGGGGAGGAGGTCGGAAGGATGCTCCGCGCGATCGGGCAGCTGCGGCAGGTGCTCTGCATCACGCACCTTCCCCTCATCGCGGCGCACGGCGCGCGTCATTTCGAGGTGGTCAAGTCCACCTCGCGCGGCCGTACGACGACCGGCGTGCGCCTCCTCTCGGGGAAGGAGCGCGAGGAGGAGATCTCGCGGCTCCTGGCCGGGGCGCGCGTGACCGACACCACGCGGCGCCAGGCGCGCGAGCTCCTGCGCGCGGTCCACGCGGCATGATCGCGCCCACCCTCGAGCAATACGTCGCGCTCGCGCGGGAGAAAACTCTAGTACCCGTGACGCGCGAGGTCCTGGCCGATCTGGATACTCCGGTCTCCGCGTTCACGAAGCTCGACCGGGGGGACGCTTCGTTTCTCCTCGAGAGCCTCGAGGGGGGAGAGAACTGGGGGCGCTACTCCATCCTGGGCTTCAAGCCCACGATCGAGTTCCGCTCCAAGGGGCAGGACGTGGAGATCCGCCGCGGGGAGCGCACGGAGCGCATGCAGAGCAAGGATCCGCTCTCGGTGCTGCAAGGTCTCCTGGGCGAGGTGCGCGCGGCCGACGTGGAGGGGCTCCCCCCTTTCAGCGGAGGCGCGGTCGGGCTCATCGGATACGACTACGTGCGCTTCCTCGAGAAGCTCACGTCGGTCCTGCCGGACGATCTCGGGCACCCCGACCTCCACTTCGTTTTCCCGGAGCTGGTCCTGATCTTCGACAACTTCCGGCACCGGCTCCGGTTCGTCGTGAACACCCGCCCCGAGGGGCAGCCGGAGCGGGCGTACCGGGAGGCGGTGGCCACGATCGACGAGATGATCGCGCGGCTCCAGGGGCTTCCTCCGGCGGCCCCGGCCAAGCCTCAGGCCCTGCCCGAGGTGACGTTCCGAAGCAACCTGGGGGAGCAGCGTTACCTGGCCGCCGTCGAGTCCGCGAAGGAGCACATCCGCGCCGGGGACGTCGTCCAGGTGGTGCTGGCGCACCGGCTGGAGGCGGACGCCCCCGTGAGCCCCTTCGACGTCTATCGCGCGCTCCGGATCCTGAATCCTTCCCCCTACATGTTCTTCCTCAAGAATCGCGAGCGCGCCCTTGCCGGGAGCTCGCCCGAGATCCTGGTTCGAGTCTCCGGGCCCCGGGTCGCCCTTCGGCCCATCGCGGGGACCCGCCATCGCGGGAGCACCCGCGCCGAGGACGAGTCGCTGGAGCGGGAGCTGCGGCAGAGCGAGAAGGACCGGGCCGAGCACGTGATGCTGGTGGATCTGGGACGGAACGACGTCGGGAGGATCGCGAAGGTCGGGAGCGTGCGCGCCTCGAGCTTCATGGACGTGGAGCGCTATTCCCACGTGATGCACCTCGTGAGCCAGGTGGAGGGGGAGGTCCGGAACGGGCTCTCCGCGTTCGACGTCGTGCGCGCGTGCTTCCCGGCGGGCACCGTGAGCGGCGCCCCCAAGCGCCGTGCCATGGAGCTGATCGAGGAGATGGAGCCCGCCCGGCGCGGGGCCTACGCCGGCGCGGTGGGCTACTTCGATTTCCACGGAAACGCCGACTTCTGCATCGCGATCCGGACCGCCACGTTCGAGCGCGGACGCATCCACTGCGGCGTGGGGGCGGGAATCGTCGCCGATTCCAACCCGGAAGACGAATGGCTCGAGACCCGGAACAAGGGGCGCGCCGTCGAGGAAGCGGTGCGGCTCGCCGCGCGGGGGTTCGATTCGTGATCCTCATGATCGACAACTACGATTCCTTCACCTGGAATCTCGTCCAGTACCTGGGGGAGCTGGGCAGCCTCCCCGAGGTGGTGCGCAACGACGAGATCACCGTGGACGAGGTGGCGCGGCGGAAGCCTTCGGCCATCGTGATCTCGCCGGGGCCGGGACGCCCCGGGGACGCGGGAATCTCGAGCGCCGTGGTGAAGCGTCTCTCCGGAAAGGTTCCGATCCTGGGCGTCTGCCTGGGGCACCAGTGCATCGGCGAGGTGTTCGGCGGCAGGATCGTCCGGGCCGACCGCCTCGTGCACGGGAAAACGTCCGCGGTCATCCACACCGGGCGGGGGATCTTCCTGGACGTGGACAATCCCTTCCAGGCCACGCGCTACCACTCGCTGCTCGTGGCGCGGGAGGCTTTTCCGGAGACGCTTCAGATCATGGCCTGGACGCCCGAGAACGAGATCATGGCCGTCCGTCACAAGGATCACGAGACCTGGGGGGTCCAGTTCCATCCGGAGTCGATCCTCACCCCGTGCGGGAAGGATCTCCTGCGCAACTTCCTCCGCCTCGTGCCGGACGCGTCCAAGACGAAGACCCGATGATCCGGGAGCTTCTGCCGCGGCTCACGCGCGGCGAGCGTCTGACCCGGGAGGAGACGGGCGCCGCGGTGCGCGCCATGATGCGCGGCGAGGCACCCGACGAGGAGATCAAGGCGTTCCTCCTCGCGCTGGCGGGGCGCGGGGAGACGGCCGCGGAGCTCCTCGGGGGTGCGGAAGCGCTCCGGGCGGAGGCGGTCCCCTTTCCATCGGCCCGGCAGCCCCTCCTCGATACGTGCGGCACGGGAGGGGACGGCTCGTACACCTACAACATCTCGACCGCCGTGGCGTTCGTGGCGTCCGCCGCCGGCGTCGCCGTCGCCAAGCACGGGAACCGGTCGGTCTCGAGCCGGTCGGGAAGCGCGGACGTCCTGGAAGCGCTGGGCGCGTCCATCGAGCTCGGCCCGGAAGGCGCCGCGCGCGCCCTCGAAGAGACTGGATTCACGTTCCTGAACGCGAGACAGTTCCATCCCGCGATGCGCCACGTGGCGCGGGCGCGCTCGGAGCTTGGGATCCGCACCCTCTTCAACTGGCTCGGACCGCTCTCGAATCCGGCCCGGGCCAGCCATCAGCTCCTGGGCGTGGCGGAAGGGAGCCGCGTGGAGATGGTCGCGCAGGTACTCTCACAGCTCGGAATCACGAGGGCGCTCGTCGTCCACGGGACCGAGGGTGTGGATGAGCTCTCGCTCCTGGAGGGGAACGTGGCGGTGGAGACGGGACCGAACGGAACGCAGGCGCCGCGATCGATCGAGGCCCGGCCGCTCGGGCTTCCCCCCGCGGGCATCGACTCGCTCCGGGGCGGGGACCCGGCACAGAACGCGGGCATCCTTCGCGCCGTCCTCTCGGGGGAGCCGGGCGCCCGGCGCGACGCGCTCGTGCTGAACGCCGCGGCGGCGCTCTGGATCTCGGGGCGGGCGGCATCCCTGGCCGAGGGAGCGGCCCTCGCCAAGGAGCAGCTCGATTCGCGGCGCGCGCTCCAGGTGCTGGAACGCTTCGTCGCGGTCTCCCGGAAACTCGGAGCTTCCTGATGGCGGATTTTCTCACCACGATCGCGAGGGAACGGCGCGAGCGGCTGGAGCGCGAGGCGCTCCACGTGCCCACCGTCGAGCTTCGGCGGGAAGCGGAAGCGCGCTCCGGGGACTCACGCGCCTTCGGGGCCGCGCTGCGGCGCCCCTCGGGGGAGCCCCTTCGCGTGATCGCCGAGATCAAGCGCGCCTCGCCGTCCGCCGGACTCCTGAAGCGGGAGTTCGATCCTGCCTCCATCGGGAAGGAATACGAGCGCGTGGGAGCCGCGGCCATCTCCGTCCTGACCGAGCCGCTCCGGTTCCAGGGATCGGTCGAGCATCTGAGGTTGGTTCGCGACGCGGTCTCGGTTCCGCTCCTCCTCAAGGACTTCGTGGTGCACGAGCGGCAGCTCTACGAGGCGCGCGCCAGCGGCGCCGACGCCGTGCTCCTCATCGTATCGCTGCTGGGCCCCGGCCAGCTCCGCGACTACGCCGCGCTGGCCCAAGAGATCGGGCTCGAGCTCCTGATCGAGATCCACGAGAAGCACGAAGTGGAGCCGGCCGTCGCCCTGGAGGGGACGATCGGCGTGAACAACCGGAATCTCAGGACGCTCGAGATGCGCCGCCACCACGCCTCGGCCATCCTGCCGCTCATTCCCGCCGACCGGGTCCGGATCGCCGAGAGCGGCTACAGCGCGCGCGAGGAAATGCGCGAGCTGGAGCGCGTGGGCGCCGACGGCGTCCTGATCGGGGAGACCCTCCTCAAGGCCGAGTCGATCGAAGAGGCGTTCGCCTCTCTCTTCGGGACGACGGTCCCCGCCAAGAAACCCACCGGGAAGAAATCGGGCTGATGCGGACGCGCATCAAGGTGTGCGGCGTCACGACACCCGACGATGCGGCCATGGCCTCGCGCGCGGGCGCCGACTTCGTGGGCGTGGTGCTCACCGAGAGCCCGAGGCGCGTGACCACCGAGCGGGCGCGGGAGATCGCGATCGCGCTCCCCGCGGAAACGCTCCTGGTCGCGGTCTTCGCGGACGAGCCCCCGGCCGAGGTGGCGCGCCGGCTCGACGGGCTTCCCGTCCACGCGGTCCAGGTGCGCGGCTGGGAGGACCCTCCTCCCGGAACTCCGTTCGAGGTGTGGCACGTGCTGCGGGAAGGAGCGCTCCCCGATCCCGCGACGCTTCCGATGGTTCCGCTCCGGACCTACCTTCTCGACGCCCACGATGCCCATCGTCCCGGCGGCACCGGCAAGCGCTCCGACTGGGAATGGGCGCGGCGAGGCGTGAACTCGGGGCTGAGGCTCGTCGTGGCCGGGGGGCTCGATCCCGAGAACATCACCGAGCTCATCCTCGAGGTCCGTCCCTTCGGAGTGGACGCCTCGAGCGGACTCGAGTCCGAGCCCGGCAAGAAGGACGCGGGAAAGGTGAAGGCCTTCATCGAGAGAGTGCTGGAAGCCGACCGGGCACGGCCGAAACGCTCGTGAAGGCGGTCCGGAGCACCACCCCCGGCCGCTTCGGTGAATTCGGCGGCATCTACGTCCCGGAAATCCTCTACACGCCCGTGCTGGAGCTGGCGCACGCCTTCGAGGAGGTGCGAGGGGATCACGCGTTCCAGGAAACCCTGCAGCGGGAGCTGACCACGTTCGCGGGCCGGCCCACCCCGCTCACCCACGCCGTCCGCTTCGGGGAGACCATCGGACTCACGCGCGTCTACCTGAAGCGCGAGGACCTCCTCCATACCGGCGCGCACAAGATCAACAACGCGCTCGGCCAGGCGCTCCTGGCGCGGCGCATGGGGAAGACCCGGGTCGTCGCGGAGACGGGGGCGGGGCAGCACGGTGTCGCGTCGGCCACCGCCTGCGCGCGCGTCGGGCTTCAATGCACGGTCTACATGGGCGAGGTCGACATGGAGCGCCAGCGCCCGAACGTGGAGCGGATGAAGCTCCTGGGCGCCGAGGTGGTCCCGGTCGCGTCCGGCAGCCGCACGCTCAAGGACGCGATCAACGAGGCCATGCGCGACTGGTCCGCCTCGGTCCGGACGACGCACTATCTCCTGGGCTCGGTGCTCGGCCCGCATCCCTATCCCACCATGGTCCGCGATTTCCAGTCCGTCATCGGACGCGAGACGCGCGTGCAGATCCAGAAAGAGGCGGGGCGCCTGCCGGATCTGCTGGTCGCGTGCGTGGGGGGTGGAAGCAACGCGATCGGTCTCTTCCACGAGTTCCTCGAGGACCGCGCCGTCCAGATGGTGGGCGTCGAAGCGGGAGGAGCGGGGATCCGCAGCGGGCGCCACGCCGCCCGGTTCGCCGAGCCCGCGGTGGGGGTGCTTCACGGCACGCGCACGCAGGTGCTGCAGGACAGCGCGGGGCAGATCCGCAGCACCCACTCCATTTCCGCGGGACTCGATTATCCCGCCGTCGGTCCCGAGCACGCGGCGCTCCAGGCTTCCGGACGAGTCCGCTACGAGAGCGCGACCGACGAGGAGGCGCTCCGGGCGTTCGACCTCCTCGCCCGCACCGAGGGCATCCTGCCCGCCCTCGAATCCTCGCATGCGCTCGCCTACCTCGCTCGTTCGGGCGCCGCCCGCGCCGTGCGCTCCGACGCCCTGATCGTCGCGAATCTCTCCGGAAGGGGAGACAAGGACCTCGGCGTGGTGCTCGCGGCGAGGCATGACGCCGCCCTCGACTCCTCCGGGAGGGGCTGATCGACCCCGCGCGAATCCGCGTCCTTTCGGCTCTCCTCATCGCGATTCTGACCTTCGCCCTCTTCTCCACGACCCTGGGGCACGGGTTCGTGAACTGGGACGATGACGCCTACGTCTACGCCAATCCGGCCTTCCATCCGCTGAGCGCGGACGGTGTCGGGCGGCTCGTCACAGGCGCTTACTACTACGCCTACATCCCGGCCACCATGCTGAGCCATGCCGCGGACGTCGCCGTGTGGGGGATGAATCCGAGGGGCCATCACCTGACGAACGTCCTTCTCCACACAGCGAACGCCGTGTGGGTGTTCCTCCTGGGAATCGCGCTGCTCGAGGCGCGAACGGCGGCGCGGCCGTCAGGCGCCGGCAGGAGGCGAACGGCGGAGAAGGGAAGCAAGGACGGAAGCCACGAGGTCGCCGCCGCGCTCGGGATGGGGGTTGCCGCCGTGCTCTTCGCGGTCCATCCCTTGCGAGCCGAATCGGTTTCCTGGATCTCCGACCGCAAGGACCTCCTCTGCGCGTTCTTCCTCCTGCCCGCGCTCCTTGCGTACGTGCGCTATGCGTCCGGGAGGAGCGGGCGCGGAACGCGGCTCGCGTACGTCCTGTCGTTCGCTCTCGTTCTCCTGGCGTGTCTCTCCAAGCTGATCGCCGCCATGGTTCCGGTCATCCTCCTCCTGCTGGATTGGCTCTGGCTCGAGAGGCACAAGAAGGGTGTAGGGCGCGCCCGCATCCTGCTCGAGAAGATTCCCTTTCTCCTGGTCTCGCTGACCCTGGTCGCGGTCACCTCCAGCCTGTCTCCGGAGGCGAAGCGAGCGTACGCGGTGGCTCATCTCACGGGCTTCGAGACCTGGCTCTTCGCCTTCTACGCACTCCTCTTTTCGATCGCCAAGACGCTCCTCCCCATCCATCTGGGGCCGATCTACCCGCGCATCGGCCTGGGCTGGATGGTTGTGGGTTTCCTCCTCTTCCTCGTGGTGACCGCGGGACTCGCCCTCCTCGCCCGGAGACACAACCGGGCGCCGCTTCTCGCGTGGCTCGTCTATCTCGTGCTTCTCGTGCCGAACGTGGCCGGCCTGTCCTCCGGCATGCAGCCCGTCGCGGACCGGTACTCCTACCTGGCGACGATCGGTCTCTTTCTACTCCTCGGCGCCGCGATCGTTCGGGCTTGGGAGCGGGGGAGCGCATCGCGTCGCATCGCGCTCGCGGCGGGATCCACCGCTCTGGCGGGGATCCTCGCGACCTCGACTCTGGCGCAGGCCGCCCGGTGGAGATCCTCGATCTCGCTCTGGGAGTCCGTCGTCCACGGCGCCCCCGCGCGCCGCGATTACGTGGATGCATATCTGAATCTGGGCGTGGCCTACTCCGAGGCCGGGCGAGCCGCGGAGGCGCGCAGCCTCCTGGAACGGGCGGCCGCGGTCGATTCCTCGAACGCCGACGTGCTCTACAACCTGGGAGTGCTGACCTACGCGGATGGCGACCCGAAGCAGGCGGCGGCCCGGTTTCGGGCGGCCCTTCGGCTGAGCCCCCGCCGCGCGGACGCCTGGTACAATTACTCCATTGTCCTGGATCAACTTGGGCGGCACGAGGAGGCGGTGCCCGCCATGGTCCAGGCGGCGCGGCTGGGGTCGAAGGATGCACAGGAGGCCCTGACCGGATCCGGTCTCGGGTGGTGACCGCAAAGAGCGGCTTGACCCCCCGTTCGCGACTCTTCTAGCCTTAATGGGAAGCGGCAACGGATTTCCAGGAGGGTGAGCCTCGACCTTCGCTGCAATGTCCGACATGTCCAACACGTCCGCGCTCGAGCGAGCGAACCAGAGAGAGAGCCAACGACGGGCCGAGATCGCCCTGCGGGAATCAGAGCGCCGTTTCCGATCGGTGTTCGAGTCGGCGACCGACGCGATCGTGCTCGCCGACGAGAACGGCATCATCAGCTCGTGGAACCGAAGCGCTCAGGCCATCTTCGGCTACACCGAAGGGGAGCTTCTGGGCAAGCCGCTCACGGTCCTCATGCCGCCGCGTTACCGCGGCCGCCACGGGGAAGGGCTTTCGCGCTACCGGAACGGCGCCGGCGAGGGACCGGTCATCGGAAGAACGCTCGAGCTCCACGGTCTCCGGAAGGACGGAACGGAATTCCCCATCGAGCTCTCGGTCGCGGTCTGGCAGACCGCCGCGGGTCCCCATTTCAGCGGAATCATTCGAGACATCACCCAGCGCAAGCGCGCCGAGGAAGAGCTGAAGAGCTCCTACGAGCAGCTGCGGGAGCTGTCCATGCGCCTGGAGACGGTGCGGGAGAACGAGCGCGCCTCGATCGCCCACGAGATCCAGGAGGAGCTGGGGCAGGCGCTCTCCACCATGCGCATGGACCTCGACTGGCTCGGCAAGCGGATCGCGTCTCCTCACGCGAGCCCGGACGCCCTGAAGCAGAGGCTCGTCGCCATGTCGAACCTCGTCGATTCCGCCATCGCTCGCGCGCGTCGGATCGCCGCGGATCTGAGGCCGGGAATCCTGGATGAGCTGGGTCTTGGGGCCGCCCTGGAATGGCAAGCGCGCAGTTTTCAGGAGCGCACCTTGATCCGCTGCCGCGTGGTGGTCGACACTCGAGAGACGATCGACCGGACAACGAGCGCCCACCTGTTCCGGATCGCCCAGGAGTGCCTGGCCCATGTGGCCCGGCATTCGGGCGCGCATACGGTGGAGGTATCGCTTCGCGCAGAAAATGGAACGATCCATCTCGGGGTCCAGGACGATGGGGCCGGGACTCCCGAACGCCTGTTTCAGACCTCCTCGTCTCTCGGCGTCCTGGGCATCCGGGAGCGAGCGCGATTGATGGGGGGAGAAGCAAGGATCGAGACGCGACCGTCCGGAGGCGCCGGCATCATCGTATCGGTGCCGAGGGACGGCGCACCGAATGGCGCGGGCGAGCCGCTCGCGACAGATCAGAGGAATGAGCCAGGAGGAATCGGATGATTCACGCTCTCATCGCCGACGACCACGCGGTGGTCCGGCGCGGATTGAAGGAGCTCCTGACCGATTCAGGGAGGATCGCGGTCGAGGGGGAAGCGGGGACGGCGCGGGAGACTCTCGAAAAGGTTCGAGAGCGGGACTGGGACGTCCTGATCCTGGACATCAACCTGCCCGACCGAAGCGGGCTGGACATCCTGCGCGACGTGAAGCTGGAGCGGCCGCAGCTTCCGGTGCTCATCCTGACCGTCTGCTCCGAGGACCAGTTCGCGATCCGCGCGCTGCGCTCCGGTGCTGCCGGCTACCTCACGAAGGAGAGCGCCCCGGGGCAGCTCGTGGACGCCGTCCAGAAGGTGGTGTCGGGAGGACGGTACATCAGCGCCGCGGTGGCGGAGCGGCTGGCCTTGCACGTGGGGGCGAATGGAAACCGGCCGCCGCAAGAGTTGCTCTCCGATCGCGAGCACCAGGTCTTTCGCTTGCTCGCCTCAGGGAAGACCGTCTCGGGGATCGCGGTCGAGATGAACCTGAGCGTGAAGACGATCAGCACGTATCGCGGCCGCGTCCTGGACAAGATGGGGATGCGCACGAACGCGGAGCTGACCTACTACGCGGTCCGGAACCAGCTCGTGGACTAGAACAGCGTGTAGATGAACGGCGCGAGCGCCGTGCTGCTCAGGACCAGGAGACCGCCGACCAGCACGAGCACCGCGATGAGCGGCAGGAGCCACCACTTCCGGTTCTCGCTCAGGAAGGACCAGAGCTCCCCGAACAGATTGCTGTTTCGCTTCGAGGCCTCGGCCTCGAATTCCTTCGCCGCCCCACCCCGCTCCCGCTCACGATGTTCGTCCCGAATCATGGGATCCTTTCAGGATTGCCGGAAATACCGCGCCCGATCCCGGTGCGGATCGTGCTCCACCCAATAGCTCGCGGCCGCGCGGTCGAAGCGGCGGCGCATGGGATCGTTTCCAAAGAGACGGATCAGGAGGCCGATCGGCGTGACGACGAGATAGAAGACGGCCGCCAGGATGACGTGCGAGACCACGAATCCGATAGGGAAGGTGACGTACACGAACCCGAGATAGATGAACCGGCGTAGCGGCGGGATCGCGAAATAGAGGGCGGTGATGGCCGCCCCCGCGATACAGACGATGCGCGCCGCGTCGTGCGCCCCTCTGCGGAAATAGAGTCCGGCCCCCATGATCCCCGCGATCGCCAGGAGGCCGACCCCGAAAACGACGAGGTCGCGGCGGCTGGGTCTCTTGTTGATCTCGAGGATGGCCATGGTCAGTCCGGCTTGAACTGGGCGAGGTACTCCTCGACCTTGGGGCGGGCCGATTCGGGCTGGTCCTCCTTGTGGAGGACGCAGTCCTCGAGCACGAGCACGTCCATGTCGGTCGCCAGGAAGCAGCGGTACGCCTCCTCCGGACGGCACACGATCGGCTCGCCGCGCACGTTGAAGCTGGTGTTGATGATCACGGGGCAGCCGGTGATGGCTTCGAATTCCTTGAGAAGCCTGTAGTAGCGCCCGTGACGGTCCTTGTCGACGGTCTTTCACCGGGGACGTGAGCAGCATGTACGGGCTGGACTCTTGTTGCCGCACCTGGAAGAACTCATCCACCCTCTCCTGTAACACGGAGGGAGCGAAGGGCCGGAAGGATTCCCGGAATTTGATCTTCACGTTCATCGTCCGCTGCATGCTCTCGCTCCGGGCGTCGCCGAGGATGCTCCGGCTTCCGAGCGCGCGCGGGCCGAATTCCATGCGCCCCTGGCACCATCCCACCACCTTCTCGGAAGCGATCTGCTTGGCCACGTAGGCGCAGAGCTCCTCTTCCTTGTCGAAGCGCCGGTACCGGGCACCCACCCGTTCCAGAAACGACTGGATGTCGTCGTCGCTGAATCTCGGCCCGAGGAGGGAGCCGCGCTGGTGATCCAGGCGCTCCACCGAGCGGGGCTGGTCCAGGAGCTGGTGCCAGATGAAGAGCGCGACGCCGAGCGCGCCCCCCGCGTCTCCGGCGGCAGGCTGGATCCAGATGTTCTCGAAGGGGCCTTCGCGAAGGATGCGGCCGTTTCCGACGCAATTGAGCGCCACTCCGCCCGCGAGGCACAGGTTCTTCATGCCGGTCACGCGGTGCAGGTGCACGGCGCAGCGCATCATGATCTCCTCGGTGACCTTCTGAATCGAGGCCGCCAGGTCCATCTCGCGCTGGGTCAGGGGGGACTCGGGCTTTCGCCGAGGACCCCCGAACGCCTCGTCGAACCTCCGGGAGGTCATCGTGAGCCCCTGGCAATAATTGAAGTACGACATGTCCATCCGGAAGGAGCCGTCCGGCTTCAGATCGATCATCTTCTCGAGGATGAACTCGACGTATCTAGGCTCGCCGTAGGGCGCGAGCCCCATCAGCTTGTATTCGCCGGAATTGACCCGGAATCCGCAGAAGTAGGTGAAGGCGGAATAGAGCAGCCCCAGCGAATGCGGGAACCGGAGCTCGTGCGTCAGCTGGATCCGGTTTCCTCGTCCCGTGCCGTGGCTCGCGGTGGCCCACTCGCCGACGCCGTCCAGGGTGAGGATGGCCGCCTCCTCGAACGGGGAAGGGAAGAAGGCACTCGCCGCATGCGACTCGTGGTGCTCGGTGAAGATGTATCGCTTGGGAAACTTGCGCTTGAGGCCGCGATCCAGCTCCCGGCGCGCGTAGAGCTTGCGCCTCAGCCAGACCGGCATGGATTTCAGGAAGGATTGGAACCCGCTCGGCCCGTACGCGAGGTAGGTCTCGAGCAGGCGGTCGAACTTGAGGAGCGGCTTGTCGTAGAAGCCGACGTAGTCCAGGTCTTCCGGCCGGAGGCCCCCTTCCCGGAGGCAGTATTCCACCGCCCTGGCCGGGAACTCGGGATCGTGCTTCCGGCGCGTGAACCGCTCTTCCTGGGCGGCGGCCACGATCTCTCCGTCGACGACCAGCGCCGCGGCCGAATCGTGATAATAGGCCGAAATACCGAGAATATTGACCATTTGGGCTGATATGATACCATAAGAGGCGAGAATGGAATTCCGTAAAAATACTGTTCGGTAGCCAGGACCCCATGAAGCCCGACTCGAAAACCCCGCACGCAAACGGCGCGCTCGCCGCGCGACTGATCCTCCTTGCTGTCTCCATCCTCGTCGCCTTGCTCGCGATCGAGGGCGCGGTTCGGGTGCGCCAGTACATGAAATACGGAACCACCGCCGTGGTCCTGAACGCCTACGTGTACGATCCGAAGAGCGACCTCTGGGTGCCCGGTCCCCAGATGAACCGGAAGCAGATCCAGCTCGACAGCGGCGGATTCAGGAACCCCGAGCTCGAAAACCCGAAACCCGAGAATCGGATCCGGCTCGCCTTTCTGGGCGCCTCGACCACATTCTGCGCGGAGGTCTCGAGCAACGAGACCACGTGGCCCCACCTCGTCGCGCGGGAGCTCTCCAAGCGCTACCGCGGCGTCACCTTCGATTATGTCAACGCCGGCGTTCCGGGGTACGTGGTCGAGCGCTCGCTCCGGAATCTGCGCCTTCGCGTCGCGCCGCTTCAGCCCGACTTCATCCTGTACTACGAGGCCGCGAACGATTTCGCGAAGGACAGCCGCGAGCTCGCGGCACGCGCCGGGTACTACAACGAGAAATGGGACCAGCCTCCCGGGGGACTCGCGCGCGTTTCGAACGCTTATTACCTGATCGCGAAGAATTTCAAGATCCGCGAGCGCGCGCGGCGCCAGAAGGAAGCAGGAACGCTCCGTTACAATCCGGATTCGCTCTCGGCCGGTTATGAAGCGAGGCTGGTGAGGTTTCTGCGGGCGGCGCACGAGATCGCGCCGGTCGTGGCGGTGGCCACGTTCGCTCACAAGGTGCGGCACGACCAGACACCCGAAGAGAAGCTGCGCGGCAGCGAGGCGAGCCTCTTTTTCACTCCGTTTTTCTCCCCCGAGGAAATCCTCGATGGTTGGGATGCCTACAACCGCCGCGTCCGGGGCGCCGCAAAGGAGTCGGGAGCGATCCTCATCGAAGGGGAAGACTCGATTCCCGGCGACGACGCGCATTTCTTCGACTCCATCCATTTCCTCGATCCGGGCGCGCGGCTCCAGGCCGACCGGGTGGTGAAGGCGCTGGTCGCCTCCCCGGAGTTCAACCGGCTCGTGACGAGCCACGGCGGGCAGCTAGCCTCCGACTGATTGACCCGCAAGCCACAGTCTCGAGGATCTTTCGCAGAGAAACTTCAGAGCGGCCCGCATGCGTTCTTCGAGCGTGGCGACTTGACCCACCCCGCACTATGCCGAACCCGCGAAACCCGTTAGAATGCCGGCAGCTCGCGCCCGTAGCTCAGCTGGATAGAGCGTCTGCCTCCGGAGCAGAAGGCCAGGGGTTCGAATCCCTTCGGGCGCACCATTTCATACGCATGGCACCGCCCACCCCATTCCGCTGGACCGAGCGCAGGATCGCTCGCTTCTCCACGCTCGTCGTGGCGGGGGCGGTCGCGGCCCTGGACGTCGTGCTCCTCGTCGTCTATTTCCGGAACGTCGCGCCCATGCTCCAAGACCTGCCGACCTATCGCATCATGATCCCGGTTGGGATTTTGGCGGTCTTCCTCTTCGCGCTCCGGCGCTTTCTCTCGCAACTCCGCCTGTTCCGGCAAGATCTGTAGCTCCACCGCGTGCGGCATGGAGGTTGCAGCGTGAAACCTCGACATGAAACGTCCAGCGGAAATCGTGCGTCCTGCAACGACGGACCTCGCGGAGAACGAACTGTTCTTTGCCACCCTCCAGGAAATTACCAGTCTCATCAACGGGGGCAGGGCGCAGGAGACGATCTTCGAGTCGGTGCTCGACTGCGCCCTCCAGATGCTCCACGCCCAGGCCGTGTTCCTCATCACGGTCGAAGGCAGGAAAATCCGTAAATACGCGCGGCGGATGTCGCAAGACGGCCAGCTCCACAACCTCGAGCGCTACGACATCGAGAACCAGAGCGGCATCTCCCGGTGGGTGATGCTGGAGGGGCAGCCGCTCCACGTGCCCGACGTCGGGGCGGACCCCAGGTTCAAGCCCGAGACCGACTCTCTGCCGGGACTCAGCACCACCGCGTGCCTCGCGGCGCCGCTCAAGGTGCGCGACACCACGCTGGGCGTTCTCGTGGCCGTGAACCGGATGGACGGATCGACCTTCGAGGTGCGCCACCTGCGCGTGCTCTCGCTCCTCGCCAACCACACCGCGATCGCGATCGAGAACGGAAAGCTCTTCCGGCGCGCCGAGCAGCTGGCGGTGACGGACGATCTGACGCAGGTCTACAACTACCGCTTCCTCAAGATGGCCCTTCGCCGCGAGGTGAAGCGCGCGGCGCGGTTCGGCCAGAACTTCTCCCTCATGATGCTCGACGTGGACAATCTGAAATCCTACAACGACCGCCACGGACACCTGCGCGGCAGCGAGGTGCTGAAGCTGGTGGCGCAGGCGCTCGTGCGCGAGGCGCGCGCGATCGATCTCGTCGCGAAGTACGGCGGGGACGAGTTCGTGATCATCCTGCCGCAGACCGCCCGCGACGGCGCATGCGTGCTCGCGGAGCGCGTGAAGGTGGCCGTGGAGGCGCGGGCGTTTCCCCTCGTCGACGCGGGTGCGATCACGGTGAGCGTCGGCGTGGCCACGTTCCCAGAGTCGGGATCGACCGCAGGCGAGCTGCTCGAAGCGGCCGACATCGCCCTCTACGCCGCGAAGCAGGCGGGTAAGAACCAGGTCTCCACGGCGTGAGCATGGCTCCATGGCGCTCGTAGGCAGCCTGCACGACCTCAGCCTGCCGGAGCTGCTCGCCATCGTCGCCAACGGAGAAAAGAGCGGAGTCATCACCATCCGCTCCGACGCCGCCACCGCTCAGATCCACGTGGACGAGGGACGCATCGTCATGGCGTCCGACACGCTGCGCGACGAGCGCTTCGGCGAGGTGATGCTCAAGCTGGGGAAGATCTCGCAGGAGACGCTGGCCCAGGCGCTCGCGACGCAGAAAACGAGCCGGGGAGCGCGCCGGCTGGGCTCGATCCTGGTCCAGATGGGCGCGATCACGGTCCAGGACCAGGACGCAGCGCTCCTGTATCAGACCTGCGAGGCGCTCTACGACCTCTGCACCTGGCGGGTCGGATACTTCCAGTTCGACGCGCAGGAGACACCCGAGCGGAGCGGGATCTCGATCCAGGTGGACACGCTGCTCGAAGAAGTGGACCGGAGAGCCATGGCGGGGGAGCGCGCGCGGGCGGAGTCGATCCGGCCCGAACCGCCCGTCCTGCGCGGGCGACGCGAGATTACCCCCGACAAGATGGAGCTCCTTCGCCTCACGAAGAGCTTCAAGCTCCGCACCGACGAGTTCACGCCGCTCGGGGACGAGGACGCTCTCGCTCCGGTAGACCGGGCGCTCCTGGACCAGGACCCTCTGGCTCCGGTGGACCAGGCGCTGCGCGAGGTGGAACCCACGGTGGATCAGATCCTCGACGTCGGGGAGCTGGAACCCAAATCAGGAGAAGGCGAATCGCTTTGACAGCCGCTCTCCCGAGCGGATAAGGTCCCGCCGTGCTGGCGCGGCTGCACGACCCCATCCTGGTCCTCGTCTCGATCGGCGTGGTCGCGCTCCTGCTCTGGGTCCTCCACTCGAGGCAGCGCGCACGCCCCCTCCCGCGCTTTCTCTTTCGCAAGCTCCTCCACGCCCTGATCGGAGCCACCACGCTCGCCCTGACCGCGCTCTTTCACTCCCGCGGATGGGCGGTCGTCCCCCCCGCGCTCTTCGTCGTGCTCAATGCGTCTCCGCGGCTGCGCGAGCTCCTGCCGGGCCTCGCGGACGATCCCGACGAGGCGCGGGGACTCTGGATGTTCCCGCTCGGCGTTTGCGTCGTGGATCTCCTCTTCTGGGACGTCTCGAACCGCGGCGCCGTGCTCGCCGGAATCGCGGCGCTCGCGTTCGGCGACCCCGCGGCGGCGCTGGTCGGGACACGCTGGGGACAGAGGCGCTACACTCGGTGGGCCCATGGACGCAGCGTCGAAGGCTCCCTCGCGTTCCTGCTCGTCGCAGGCATCGCCACGGCCGTGGTGGCGGCCGCGTGCCCCGGCGGTCCCTCGCCCCTCCGCGCGGCCGTGGGCTGCGGCGTGACCGGCGCCATCGCCGAGGCCTTCTCCCCGGCGGGGGTGGACAATCTGATGATTCCCATTCTGGTGTCCATCGCCTATCAGCTCCTCTCGTGAGGAGGCGCGCATGATGCTGCATCCCGGCGCGCCCCTGGGAGCGCTCGCGGCGCTGGCCGGTGCGGTCCTGATCTACCTCACACGCCAGGGCACGCTGGGGGGAGCGGCCGCCGGCCTCCTCGTCGCGCTCGTGATCGTCGCCGGATTCGGCGTCCCGGGGTTCGTGCCGCTCGGGATCTTCGTGCTGGGCTCGGGACTCCTCACGCGGATGGGCTCCCGGAGAAAGGAGCGCACCGGCGCGGCGGAGCCGAACCGGGGGCGCCGGGACGAGCGCCACGTCGCGGCCAAGCTCGCCCTGCCCGCGCTGGCGGGGGCGATCGCGCTCTTCGGCCCGGGCCCGACCCCCACGCTCGCCCTCGTCACCACCGCGGCGCTCGCCGCCGCCTTCGCCGACACCGCCGCCACGGAAGCGGGGCCGCTCACGGGAGGGCATGCGTACGGCGTGCGCGGGATGCGCCTGGTCGCGCTGCGGCACGGAGCGACGGGAGGGATGAGCTCAGGCGGATTCTTCGCGGCGGCCGCCGCGGCGATCCTCGTCGCGTTCGGGGCCTGGCTTGCCAAGCTCCTCGATTCGCCCCTCGAAGCCGGGGTCGCGGCGGGGGCCGGATTTCTCGCGAGCGCCCTGGAGAGCCTCTTTGCGGCCACGTCCTGGGGGACGCGCGTGGGGCACTTCGGGCGAAACGTGGCGCTGACGGTGGCGTCCGCGCTGCTCGCGCTCTCGGCGCGCGCGCTGGGATGGGTCGCGTCGTGAGCGAGATTCTCTGCGTCGTCGGCGCGCGCCCCAACTTCATGAAGATGGCTCCCATCCTGGACGCGCTCCGCGCCTATCCCAAGCTCCACCCCTTCCTCGTCCACACCGGCCAGCATTACGACGAGGACATGTCGCGGATCTTCTTCACCGAGCTGGAGCTTCCCGCGCCCGATCGAGACCTCGAGGTGGGCTCCGACACCCATGCGCGGCAGACCGCGCGGATCATGATGGCGTTCGAGCCGCTGGTGCAGGAGCGCGCTCCCAAGATGGTCGTCGTGGTGGGGGACGTGAACTCGACCCTGGCCTGCAGCCTGGTGGCGGCGAAGCTGCTCGTTCCCGTCGCGCACGTCGAGGCGGGTCTGAGGAGCCGCGACCGCACGATGCCCGAGGAGATCAACCGGCTGCTCACCGATCAGGTCTCCGACCTTCTCTTCGCGACCTCGGCGGACGCCGTCGAGAACCTCCTCGCCGAGGGAGTCGCGAAGGAGAACATCCATCTCGTCGGAAACCCCATGATCGACACCTTGAAACGCCACCTGCCCGCGGCGCGCGCCCGCGGCACGGTCGAGCGCTTCGGCCTCACGACCCGATCCTACGCGCTCGTCACGCTTCATCGTCCGAGCAACGTGGATCGCGTGGACTCCCTGCGCCGCATTTTCGACGCGCTTCGAGCGCTCTCGGAGCTTCTGCCGGTCGTCTTTCCCGTGCACCCGCGAACGCGCGAGCGGATGGACCGCGCGGGGATCCGCGTGCCGCCGGGAATTCATCTCATGGATCCCTTGGGATATCTCGACTTCCTCGGTCTCATGGACCGGGCGCGCTTCGTCGTGACGGACAGCGGCGGGATCCAGGAGGAGACGACCGCGCTCGGAATTCCCTGCCTTACATTGAGGCCCAACACCGAGCGCCCAGTTACGATCACGGAGGGAACCAACCGGCTCCTTGGGGAGGACCCGTCCGCGATCCTGTCCGCAGCCAAGCCTCTGATCGAGGGCAAGTTCCCTGAGCCCCGCAGCCCGAAACTTTGGGACGGGAACGCGGGTACACGAATTGCTGAGGCATTGGCCTGCCGCTTGGGGGTGGGATTGACATAGGCGCCATATCCCCTTAGACTAAATGAGCGTAACTGTATGGGGAACTTCGACCTGATCGTTTGCCGCCGTACCGTTGGCGGACTGTCCCGCGCCTTCCGGTTGGGGGCGTGGGCGGTGTCCTTTTGCGCAATCGCGGGGCTCCTCGTTCTCGGCCGCCCCGTGCTCGCCGACCCCGACCCCATGCTCGCCGCGGCACCGGACGCTACCCCCGGGACGCCCGGAAGCGCGACCTACCGGCTGGGCTCCGGAGACGTTCTGAACGTCGAAGTCGTCGGACGTCGCGACCTCTCCCAGCAGTACACGGTGGGGCAAGACGGCGTGCTCTTCATGCCCCTCACCGGCGGCGTCAACGCTGAGGGAAAGACTGCGAACGAGCTGGCGGCGGAGCTGGCACGCCGTCTCTCCCTCTACGATCGGGACATCACGCAGGTCAACGTTTCCGTCGCGGAATTCCGCAGCCGGAAGATCTTCGTACTCGGGGCCGTGCTGCATCCGGGGAAGTATGCCTTCGCGCAGCTCCCCACGATCTGGGACGCGATCCAGGAAGCCGGGGGCCCCGCCGAGGACGCGCAGCTCTCCAGCGTGGAAATCATCCCCAGCGAGACCTCCAGCGGGCGGCAGACGCAGGTCGTCGACGTCGCGGCGGCCATCCGTGAAGGCCGCGTCCAGAGACTGGAGCGGCTGAAGCCGGGGGACACCGTGCGCGTTCCCAAGGGGCTGCCGGGAACAGGCGACCTCGGAACGACCGCGAGTTCGAACCTGAGCGATTACATCGATCGCGCGAACCCGGAAGGGAATCCGACGCTCGTGCCCGGGGACACGGTATTCCTCTCCCGCCAGGGATCGGGGAATTTCATGTCCGCGCTCCAGATCATGACCCCCATCGTCGCCCTGGCCTCGGCCATCGTGCTTCTCGTCAAGCGCTAAGGAATGGAACAAGAACCCTCGTTCATCGATTTTCGCGAAGTGCTGTGGAAGGCGCGGCGCTACAAGTGGCTCGCGCTGTTTCCCTTCGTGCTCATCGTATGCGCGGCATGGATCTACCTCATGATCACGACGCCGTTGTACGAATCCACCGTGGTCGTCTCCGTGGACGACAACGCGCCCGTCACCCCGGCCCTGGGCAACCTGGTCCAGCAGGACCGGAGCGAGGAGAGCCGCCGCCAGCGCGCTCAGCGCGTGGACAGCCGCATCCACAGCCGCGTGTTCCTCGAGTCGATCGTGAACCGCATGGGCTACGCCAAGGATCCCGAGTTCATGTACAAGGCCGCCGGCGCGGCACACAACTGGAAGGGGATCACGACCGAGGAGTACGCGGTGCGGCTCGCGGTCTTGTACCTGGGAAGGAAGATCGTCGTCACGCCGTCGGCCGACACGCGGGTCCGGATCGCGGCCCTGGACCGGGATCCGCGCGTCGCGCGGACCCTGGCGGGGATGATCGCGGACGAGCTCATCGCCGAGAACAAGGCGAAATCGATCCAGAAGGCCACCGAGCGCGGTGAATTCAGCTCCGACCAGATTGCGATCTACGAAGAGCGTCTCCGCAAGTCCGAGGATGCCCTCCGGAACCACCAGCAGGCGATGATCGGGAACACACTCACGAGCAATCCGATCCGGGACGACAACTTCGAAACCGCGAAGGAGCAGATCTCCGACGCGCGGAACGAGATGGATCAGATCCGCGCGCGCCTCCAGACGGATCTCAGCGCGTGGGAGAACGCCGGGGGCATGGGCGCCGGCCCGCCCGCGCTCCACAGCTCCAGGACCGCGGAGCTCGAAGGCCGGCTGAACGAGCTCGAGGCATCCTACGGGCTGGCCGCCGTGACCGCGGACCGCGCGCGGGGCGCCGAGGTCGAGAACGTGAAGCTCAAGGTCGGGGGCGTGCGCCAGTCGCTCTACGCCGAGTACCAGGCGCTCGCCGGAGCCATTCCCGGTCTGAGCCCGGGAGCGGAGGACGCGGCGGCGGGCATCGCGCTGGACCGCGCCGAGCTTCGCTCGCTGAAGAACAAGGAGCAGCGTCTGATGGCGCTCACCTCCGACTATTCGCGGCGGGCGCAGAGCAAGCCCGCGCAGGAGATCGAATCCGAACGGCTCCGGTCCGAAGTGGAGACCAACCGGGACCTCCTGCTCGCCCTCAAGAAGGAAGCGACCTCCTCGCGCATTTCCGCGGCGCTCGAGACCAGCGCCATGGGGATGGCCTTCGACATCCTCGAGGCTCCGCAGCTGCCGCTGACGCCCGTCTATCCGAATCCGTTTCGCGTCATGGGCATCGCGTGCTTCATGGGGCCTCTGCTCGGGATCGGTCTCGCGATCGTCGCGGAGCGGCTGGGCGCCGCGCTGGGCTCGCTGGAGCAGGCCGAGAAGGAGATCGGGGCCAAGGTCATCGGGACGATCCCGCGCATCGAGGGCTGGACGCAGCCCGGAGGATACGTCGAGAAGTACTGGCCGGTGCTGTCCATTGCGCTCGTGCTCTTCGCTACGGCCGTCTTCTACACGCTGCACGAGACCGTGCTGAAGCAGGACACGACCGAGAGCGTCCAACCCAAGCCCTGACCGGAAGCTCGTGAACCCTTCCGCTTCTCGAAACCTCCTCGAGGAATTCAACATCAACGCGGCCCACGTGACGGAAGTGCGGCGCCTGCTGCAGACGCTCACGCGCCAGGACGCGGGTCAGGGCAAGAAGATCTACATGATGGCGAGCGCGGGGCGGGGCGAGGGGAAGAGCACCATCTGCGCGCTGCTCGCGATCATCTCGGCCAAGATCTTCCACCGGCGCACCCTCGTGATCGACGGGGACATGAGGCGTCCCACGCTCCACTATCTGCTGGGTCTCCCGCAGCGTCCGGGGCTCTACGACGCCCTGCACCGGTTCCAGCCTCTCGAGATCGTGACGCGGCCGACGCCCCTTTCCACGCTGTTCGCGATCACGAGCGGCCGTCCGGCCAACATCGGCGAGGCCTACATCGACGACGAGTTCGGCGCGCTCCTGGAAGAGGTGCGGCCCCAGTACGACGTGATCTTCATCGATGCGGCCCCGGTCGTGCCGGTGGTCGAGCCGCTCCTCATGGCCGAGCACGTCGACTCGGTTCTCGTCGTCGCGATGGCGGGAAGGACGCCGCTCATGCTGGTCCGGCGCATGCGGCAGCTCATCGATCCGATTCTTCCCAAGGTCTCCGGCATCGTT
>VBOR01000036.1 GCA_005893165.1 Candidatus Eiseniibacteriota bacterium
GAGAGTATTCCTCGTCGGATCCGCGTTCTGCTTCGCAGCCATCTTCTGTAGCGCAGCCGCGGTCTCGGCCGCCGACCGTGCGAGACATGTGACCGTCCACGCGTCCGGGAGCTTCCAGAAATACGGCATGACTGACGTCGACAACGCGATGCGTGCGACCCTCAACGCCTATCCGGGTTCCAGAGCGGATAAGGACAAGATTGAATCGGGAGCGGGCTATGGCGGCGGAGTTCGCCTTTGGACCAGCGATCGCGTATTCATTCCCTTGGAACTTCAGAGGATTCTTGCGTCGAACTCCGGGAGCGGGCCCTATGCCGGGCAGACCTACACCGTCGAGTTGAACGTTCCCGCGGTGGCCCTGACCACGGGGGTCGGGTACGTGCTGTTCGATCGCCGGCCGGTCCGTCTGGCTCTGTCCGGGGGCGCCGGGTACTATGTCTGCACCGGCGAGATCGTAACGCGCGGACCGGGTGTGGCCGAGCGCAGGGACCTCGAGGGTAGCGGCTTCGGGTTCCATGGGATGGGCATCGTGCTGGCACGAGTCGGCGGCCGCTTGGATCTGGAGCTCGGCGGCGGGTACCGATTCGCAAGGACGACGGACATTACAAGCGGCGGGCAAAGATTCCGAAATTCTGACGGCTCGCTCGCTCGAATCGACTGGAGCGGGATCACGGGAAGGGCGGGGCTGTCGGTTCGAGTGTCGAGCGAGTAGAGAGGACCGGCGGCGTGCCCGGATCCAGACCCGTGAAGCATGCATTTGCCGCTCCGTTGATGCTCGCCCTGCTTTCTCTGCACGGCTGCGGCGCCGCTCCTTCGGCGCCCCTTCGTTCTGCCCCACGGATCCGTGAGGCCCCACCGCCATTATCCGATTCGAGGCCGGTCGCCGTAATCAGATTTCCTGTCACGAAGCCTGGAGAAATCATCATCCGCATCATGGACAAGGAGGGTCGCCAGGTCCGGGATCTCTCGAGAGGCACGACGCCCGGCGTCAACGAGATTTCCTGGGACGGAATGTCAGACGACGGGAGGCGGGTGGGAAGTGGAGTCTATTTCGTCGTGGTCGACTTCGCCAGTGGCGAGAGGTTCACGACGAGGGTCGTTCTCGCTCGTTAGGGCGAGAGCAGCAAAGATGCGGGAGCATTCATGAGTCCGAGGCACGGGAGCAATGGAGTCCGCGGTACCCTGATCGCAGCAGTACTGTTCCTTCCCCTTGCGCTGTCATCACCTGCCGTCGCGCAGAATCCAGAAGCGGAGAGCGGTGCCCAGTCGCTGCTGCTCGACCCGTCGGTTCGATCCTCCGCGATGGGGCACAGCTCGAACGCCGTGTTCTGGGGGAGCGGGTCGAATTGGAGCAATCCCGCCCTGCTGGCGTACCGACGGGGAGTCGAGTACGAGTGGGGACGGACGCAGCTCGTGCCTCAAATTGCCGATGACGTGTTCTTCACGTCGAAGCGGCTCACGCTGGGCTACTGGGGAGTAGGATTTCTGGTCGCTGGAAAGCCCATCTCGAGCGTCGGAGGGCTGAGATTGGATTATGGCGTGAGTATCGCCACCGACGTGGACGGAAATGAGCTCGGCCGGTTCAGATCCTACGAAGATACACAGGCATTCGCGACCGGCGCGAATCTCCTGGAATTCGCGGAGCATGCGTTGAAGGTGGGAGGCATGGAGATCCCGGCACTGAGCCGATACGGAGACGTTGCGGTCGGCTGGAGTGAAAAACGAACGCATGTGTTCCTGGCACCCGCCGACGTGACGCTGGACCACGTCGCAGCGGAGGGGTACGTCACGACGCATGATTCCGGAGTGCTCGTGCGGCTGACACCCTATGACGGCATCGATCACCCGGGCACCCTCCCCGGGCTGGATCGGGTTCTAGCGGGGCGCCTCGAGGGCAGCTACGGGGGATCCACCCAGAACTACAACAATGCGACGATCGCCTACGTCGATCCCAACCAATCGGATCCGGTCGCCCGCATTCAAATCAAAGGATGGGCTGCGCACGCCTCGTTCGACCTGCCGCAGCGGTACAGGGAAAACATCCGAGCGCATCGGCTCGGGTGGTTGACGGACATGATCAGTCCCTTGATCTCGGTCGGGAGGACCGGAAGCAAGCAGCTTCCTTTGATCCCGGATGCGACGACCGGTGGTTTGAGATCGGGGACCCGGATCCGGAATTCCGGGTGGGAGGTCACGCTCGCGAATATCTACTCGTTCCGGGGCGGGAAGATCGATGATCCCGTGGGTACGATCCAAGGCGAGACTTCGGGTTGGGGCATCGGTCTGCACTTGAAGGATGTCGCAGGCTTCAACTACGACCGCGCGACCATTCCGCAGTCCATTTACCTGGGTCCCGTTCACCGGAAGGCGCTCTCGTTCTATTTCAACCCGCTGCGCGCCTGGGACCTCGTGCGGGGCGGCAAGCGCTCCGTATGAAGCCTCGAGCCGGCACGGAGCTCTGTCTCTGAGCGTGGATCGCAAGAGTGCGATGTACGGCGCCGCGCAGACACTGCTTCTCTGTGCCTTCGCGGGAGTCTACTTCCTGGATCGCAGCGCGTGGCTCTGGCCCCGGGGCGGACTCTCCGGGATCCTGGGCACGGCGTTCTGCGCTGCCGGACTGCTCCTCGTGGTGTCCGCGATCGTGACGCTTCGGCGCGTGATCCAGATCGCGCCGGAGCCACGACAGGGCGGCGAGCTCGTGACCCAGGGGGTCTATTCGCGATTCCGCCACCCGATCTACACCGGGATCGTGATCCTGGTCGCGGGCCTGTTCCTTCGAAGGCCGACTGTGCTCGTCGGAGCCATGGCCGCCCTCGTGATCGCCTATCTGGCGTTCAAGGTGAGGCTCGAGGAGAAACTGCTGGCGGCACGCTACCCGGAATACCCGTCCTACCGGAAGCGCACGTGGGGACTCCTTCCGGGATGGCGCGGCTGAAGAGGTCTCGGGAACTCGATCGCCAAGGCGAGGATACGACGCGTACGGACTGCCTTGCCTCCTTCTCCCGTCTGCGCCACAATGCGGCTCTCTTACACTCTGGCAACCGGACTTGCCCAGGATTTCGGATCGATCGGAGGCGACCCATGAACACGTGGCAGCGTATCGCCCTCGGGATTGTCGCGCTCCCGCTCCTGATGACCCTCGCGGGATTGCCGGCGACGGCCCACGCCCAGCAGATCCTCCTCGACAAGCCGGTGCGCGCCGGCGAGCTGGTCTGCTTTCCCGACCTGAACGATCCCCTCGTCTACTACTACGTGAACGACAAGCCTCACCTTGCGACGGACGCGAACGGCAAGCCGCAGTTCTCCTTCCTTCGCTACGTGGAGAACGTGCGTTCGGGCGCGGACCAGCCCGAAGCCCGCGAGGGGGAGGGAGGGGGCATCGTGCACGCCGTGGTCGCTCTCAGTGTCTCCAAGGAGCAAATTGCGGCGGCGCAGCGGGAGCTCGCGCGCGTGAAGCCCGGGGCCAAGCTCATGGGCCCCATCGTCTACAAGTCGGGCAAGTTCGGGCTCGTCTCCTCGTTCAAGGACACGAACGGGAGCATGACCAAGCAGGTGGTGGGCCTGGGGAACGCTCCGCTCCTGGATGGGGACAAAGCGGCGGTATCGATGCAGCTGACGAAGCTCGGCGCGAAGATCCTCTGGGAGTCGTTTCAGACGCCCACCCCGGACATCAGCTTCAGCTTCGAGATGGACATGACCGGGTACCGCTCGCCGCACCGGGCGGTGATCGAGGCGAACTTCGACCAGATCTACGATCACAAGGCGTTCGGCGCGGCCGTGGCGACGAAGTTCCTGGCCGCGGAGATCAAGGGTGCCTTCGACGATTTGAAGCGTGAGGGTGCGATCAAGCTGACCCAGGTGGGTGAAGACGCGAATCTGGAGTCCATGATCACGACCGCGTACACGAAGATCTCGGAGATCATGTTCACGCCGCTCGGGGGAACGGAGACTCCAGAGGTCTCGACGGCGGCGGGGGCCGGGGGCCAGTCCAGCTTGCTCGATCGCGCGACCGCGATGCTCGCGGCGAACCGCGCCTCGGCCCAGGCGGAGAACACGAACATCCGCGCCGAGAACAAGGCGCTCCGCGAAGAGAAGCGCAAGGCCGAAGCGAAGTCCGTGCGGGAACGCATGGCGGCCCTGGCCTCCACCTCGGGTGGGTCGGCGTCGGAGTCCGCGGAAGCCGACAGCACGGACGATTGGGGTCCTTCCCTGGCTCCCGGCGCGCGGCCCTACGACAACGTGACAGAAGACGAAGGCGCTCCGCAGGAGCGCGCCGAGGTAGCCGTGCCGGAATTCGCGGCGATCGCGGTGTTCGAGATGAAGTCGGTCCATCAGAAGGGGATCTTCAAGATCGACCTCAACAAATACACCACGGACAACCTGACGCTCCGGTTTGATGAGAACATCGGCGACCTGCGGACTCTCAAGGAGGGCGACAACTTCCGTCAGGTGAACCTGGACGATCCCCTCTACAAGCAGCGGGAGCTGACGGTGTTCGTGGACGGGATGAACGCCAAGGATTTCGGCGACTACATCAATTTCGCCACGGTCCAGCTCCGGAAGAAGCACCAGACCGGCGAAGAGTCGCAGGATGAAGTGCGGATCGACCGGAAGAATTTCAATTCCGAGGGGAATGCCTTCAAGCTCCTCTATGGATGGAAGAGCGACAACGACCGCCGGAAGTGGATGGATTACGAGTACCGGACGACCTGGAGCTTCTTCGGCGGAAAGGAGCTGGAGCAGACCTGGAGGAGCGCCAACGCGGGCGCGATCAACCTCGTTCCGCCCTTCCAGAAGAAGAGCGTCGACCTGCAGGCCGACCCGGACGCTGTCGCTCAGGCGCAGGTGCGTACGATTGGCGTGAAGATCTACTACAAGCTGGCAGGCGTGGAGCAGGTGAAGCAGGTGACGCTGAACGCGGCGAAGGGACAGCTCTCAGATCGGATCGATTTCATCCTGCCTTCGAATGCGCTCGAATACGATTACGAGATCACGTGGCAACTCAAGGGGAACCGGACGGTTTCGTCCGGACGGAAGCGTGGCAGCGAGTCCATTCTGTTCGTGGACGAGGTGCAGGCGGGGTGAGCGTAGGGTCGACCTGAACCCGGCAGAGTCCGGGTCCGAACCTCCTCATCTCAGGCAGGAGCCGACGGTCCGGACGATGTCCATCTTCACGCGGGCACAGTCGCAATCCCCCTTGCCCTCGATCGTGAAGGGCGCGCTTCCGCTCACGTCGCCGTGCAGCTGCCCGTCCGTGGTCCGGTAGGTGAAGACGAGGCTGGTGTCCCCCTTCTTCGGATTGATGTCCACGAAGTCGTCGAAGAAGTAATCCAGATCCATCAGCTCGAAGATCATCACCACGTTGCTCCGGTTGATGGGGAGCGCCTTCGTCATCGTCCAGGGCCCATACGCCAGGGTGTCGAAGTTGAACGTGCTGTGTCCCTTGATGAGCCCCGACCAGTAGTACTGGCCATCGATCTTCGCGCGGCTGTAGTAGTCCATTCCGCCGCCCATCCCCAGAAGACCGTCGTGCCCCCCGGTCAGATCGATGCGATGCACCTGGATCTGGACGAACTGGAGGCTCTGAGGGGCCGCGCTGGGCAGCTTCACGTTGACGGGACCCTTGTAGGGCGCGACACCCCAGGTCGAGAGCAGGGACTGGACCTCGGACCGGAGCGCGCTCGCCTTCTTGTCGATGCAGCGACCGCCCATGTAACCGACCACCGCGCCGAGGAGCAAGTCGGGGTCGGTGCCCGGCGGCGGGCGAAACGCGTCCATCACTTCCGACGGCGCCCCGTTTCCGCTCCAGTGCCCCCCGTAGAAGGAGATCTTCCGGGAATAGTCCCAGTCGCGACTGGGATCGAACGCCGACTTCGGAAACCGCTGCATCTTGCTCCAGGTCGCGGTGTCGTTCACGAACGTCTGGAACAGCCTCACCCATTGCCGGCTGGCGAAATAGGCGCAGATGTAGGCGTCCGTGTAATGGGGTCTTCCGGGCTGATCCTTGTTCAGGGAGTCCGGTGGACTGTTCCACTGGCCGTGCCACCGGATGACGCCGTTTCGATTCAAGCGCGTGTACACGTCGAGGCTTTCCCGGTCCGCCCGATCCATGGAGAGCCACGTGGGGTGATCGCCGTACTTGGCCAAGGCGCCCCGTCCGAGCGGAGGGCCCGTGGTGCCGCCTTCGACCCAGTTGCTGTGGGCGTAGAAGTCCTGCACGTTGTGCAGCGATGCGCCGAGGAGCGCCATGAGCCCCAGGATGTCGCCGCGCTTCGTCTTCGCGATGGCGACGCTATCGGTCGCCGCGAGCATGGCATCCCATCGACGGGCCACGTCGTATTTCGAGTCGAGCATGTCGAAGTGCTGGAAGTGGGCGGCGGCCATGGCCGGGGCGGCGCGCTGGAGGCACGCGGCGTTGAGCGCCGGCTTCACCTTGGGATGATCCATGAAATCGTAGAAGTCCACGAAGAAGTTCGCGCTCTGCACGGTCTGGACGGCATTGGGGGAGAACCCCTCGGACTTGAGCACGTCGGCGGTGATGTCGAAGTGGGGTTCCGTGTCAAAGGCCGACGCCGTTCCCGCGAGCGCGGAAACGGCCGCGAGGACGACCGCCGCGAGAAATGCGGCCGGGAGAATCGCCGAGACACGAGGGGCTTGCATGCCAGCCTCCAACGGTGAGGGCTTCTCGTTCAGGCCTGTGCGACGGAAGTGAAAACCACGACAAGGTACTACGAAACTCGGGTACGGTATACACCCATGAGCAGCCCCGAACGCACGGCCTCCGCGATCGCTCTGGCCTCCATTCTCCTGATGCTCGCCGCGCAGGCCGTCGTCTACCGGCCCAGCGAGCCCTTCTATAACAACGACGAGAACCGCCACGTCATGACCGGGGTGTTCTTCCGGGACGTCCTCAGCGACCTCCCGATCGCGCACCCGCGCGACTACGCCATCCGCTATTACCTCCAGTACCCGGCGCTGGGCGTTCCCCTCTGGCCCCCCCTCTTCTATTTCGTCGAGGGTGTGTTCATGACGCTCTTCGGCACCTCCACCCTCGTCTCGAAGGCGGTGGTCCTCGGCTTCGCCTGCGTGGCCTGCCTCTATCTGTTTTTCCTGGCGCGGCGGACTCACGGAGCGGAGGTGGCGGCCCTCGCGGTGCCGCTTCTGGCGTTCGGTCCGCTCTTCTTCGAGTTCTCGCACCAGGTCATGCTGGAGATACCCACCCTGGCTCTGGGTCTCGGGGCCACCTATCACTTCGTCCGCTTCCTGGACCTGCAACGCCGGTCGGACCTCTTCGCCGCGGCGATTCTCGCCGCCCTCGCCGCGCTCACGCGGTTCAGCGCCGTCTACCTCTTGCCCGTCTTCCTGTTTCTCGTGATCGTTCGCAGGCAATGGGCGATCTTTCGCAGGCGGGACGCGTACCTGGCCGCGGGACTCGCCATCCTTCTCGTCGCCCCCTACTACGCGGTCACCGCCACCGAGCTCGGCTGGATCTATGGGAAGCTGGTGGGGGGGACGAACGTCGGGGTGACCGGCCCTCCGTTCAGCCTCAGCGGGCTCCTGTTCTATCCGTCGCAGATTCCAGGGCAGATCGGCTGGTTCGCGTTCCTTCCTTTCGCGGTCGGTCTCGTGCATGCGGTGGCCCCGTCGCAGCGGCGGCGTTCGCTCCCGTATCTGACCCTGGCCGGCGTGATCTATCTCGTCTTCACGCCGATGGGCATCCGCGAATCGCGGTATGCAATCTACTGGGTTCCGTCCCTCGCGGTCTTTGCCGCGGATGGAATCCATTTCCTGTCGGGGCGGCTCCGCCCGGGCCGCCTCCGCGCGTACGCCTACGGGGCGCTCGGCGCGTTCGTCGTCCTGGGAACGGCCGCGGTGAGCATGGCCAAGCCGGTCTCGTTCGTGCGAGGGTACGAGGCAGGGGCCCGTTACGTGGTGGAGCACACGCGGACCTCGAGGTGCTGCCTTTTCGACGGCGGCTTGAACGGAAACTTCATCTACCAGATGCGCCGGCTGGATCCGGGCCGGAAGCTCTGGGTGCTCCGGGGGGACAAGCTTCTCTACAGCGTGCTCCTCTACGCCCAGGTTGGGTACGCTTCCACGCCCAAGAACGGCGAGGACATGCTCGCCACGATCTACAAGTACGATCCCGAGCTCATAATTGTCGAGGAGCCCCAGACCTTCGGCCGGATCGAAGCGGCGGCGCGATTCCGGGCCCTGCTCGCCCGCCACCCGGAGCGCTTTCGACTCGAGACGACGATCCCGGTCGAGACCAACGACAAGGGATTCGGAAACCTGGAGCTCAAGATCTACCGCAACCTGATCCGGAACCCCAAGCCTTCCGCGGAGCTCGAGGTCGAGATGCTCGCGCTCCGGCGCACAATTCGTACGAACCTCTCGCCAGGAGAGAAGAACCGCAAGTAGCCGGCCGGATCAGTTCCGGTCGAATAACGCGTTCCTAACTCGATGCACAGTTGCGGGTTCAGAAGAGCACCTGGATCGCGTGGGCGTCAAGGATCATCCCCGCACGAACCTAACGAAACCTAGCCCCGCGACTTCACATTCGGCTACGATCCGACTCCCACCGGGACACCCCGGATCTTCATCGATGACAAGAAAAACACTTCGTTCTTCCGGGAAAGCGGGGCAACCCCGCGACCCCCGCCGCCGCGGGCTGCGCGCGGATTGGCTGCTCCTCGGACTGCTCGGTCTCTCGCTCGCGATTCGACTCTGGGGCATTCACGACAGGCTTCCGGACCCATCTCTCGGGATCCATCTGCTCGATGACACCGCCGTCGAGGAGACCGACCGCACCACCGTAGGACGCGCCTGGGCGATGTGGCGGGGAGGCGCCCAGCCGCTCGACCCGAATCCGCACACGGGCGGGTGGCCCGCCCTGAGCTTCTATCTCACGCTCGTCCTCCAGTACGCCTACAAGCTCTATGTCTCGGTGACCGCCGGAGGGGCGAGCGCCCCACAGCTCCAGCAGCACATCGTCGGGGCGGCGTCGGCTCCGTTCTATCTCTTCGCGCGCATCGCGGGCGCCCTGATCGGAACGGCGACCGTCTTTCTGACCTACCGCCTCGGCGCGCGCTGCCTCGGACGCGGCGTAGGCCTCCTGGCCGGCCTTCTCCTGGCGGTGAATCCGCTCCACGCGCTCACCTCCCAGCACGTGAGCGATCCCAACCTTCTCGCGCTCCTCTTCGTGCTCCTCGCCACCCCGCCGCTTCTCCGGGTCGCCGCCGGCGGAACCGTATGGGATTCCGTCCGTGCCGGCGCTCTGATCGGGCTCGCGGGCGCGTGCAAGTACGTTCCTCTCATCCTCGCGGCTCCGCTCGTGCTCGCGCATCGCGGGCTTGGCCCGGGGGCGAATCGCGAACGCGCGAGGACGCTCCTTGGGAATCCCGCGCTCTGGGCGGGCCTCTTCGCCATTCCGGTGGCGCTCTTCCTCGGGTCGCCGTTTCTCTTCATCGACTGGAGGCAGACGCTCACCGACATCACTGCCCAGAGGCGGGCGCTCTTCTCGGACTGGGTGGGCCAGACCGTGTTCCCCCTGTCGCTCCCTTCGTATCTCGCGGTATCCATTCCGCACGCGATGGGCTGGGTCGCCTATCTGCTGGGAGCCGGGGGGCTCGTGCTCCTCTGGCGCACCGGGCGCGCCGGACGCGTGCTGACCCTGATCCCGGTCCTGATCGTGCTCGCCAACGGCCTCCTGCGGGTCTCCCAGGAGCGCTACATCCTCCCGGCGCTCCCCTTTCTCTATCTAGGCGCCTCGCTGGCGATCGTCCGCGCGGCGGGGTGGGCGCACCGGGCGCTCCAGTCGAAATTCGGGGCCGGTGCCGCGCGGGTAGGACGCGCCCTTTCCCCGGCGCTCCTCGCCACCTTCCTGGCCGCCGCTGCGATCGCCTGGCCCCTGAACGACCTCCTGGCCACGCGCCACTCGTTGAGCCTTCCCGATTCGAGGCATCTCTCACGCCGCTGGATCAACGAGCACATTCCGGCGAATGCGCGCGTGGCGGTCGAGCTCTACGGCCCGGTCTTCGACGACGCGGAGCGCGCGATCGTGACCTGGCCCTTTTTCGCGATGCACTCGAGGGCCGGCAGTCCGGCGTATCACGCGGAATTCCTCGACGGGTTCGAATACCACGTGGCGTCGAGCGAGATCTCGCGGCGTTTCGAGACCGAGCCGGCCCGACATCCCGTCGAGGTTGCCTATTACCGCTGGCTCGAGAAGCAGGGAGGCGTGGTCTGGGAATCGGACGTCAGCGCCACGTCGGGCCCGCACATCGTGATCCGCCGGTTGCGCCCGGGCATCAGCACCCGGGAGCAGCGCGACAGCCTCTTCGCGGCGGCGATGCCCCGGCCGAGCGAGCTGGATCGAATCGAGCTCTGGTGCGTGGACTGCTCGAGGCTCTTCGCGCGGTCCGGCGACTACGAGCGCACCGAGGAATGGGCCAGGCGCGGTTTGAACGTAGGAGTGGCGTCGATGGAGCCGCAGCTTCGCGCCGGACTGGCGATGGCGCTCTGGTACATGGGACAGCTCGATTCTGCCGACGCCGAGATCCGCGCCGCCATCCTCGAGGTTCCCCGCGAATTCTCGTTCCGCGCGTACCACGGCGGCATCTTGCTGGAGATGGGACGCCCCGACCAGGCTCTGGCGGAGATGAGGAAGGCGAGCGAGCTGGATCCCAATCATCCCCAGGCGGCCTCGGTACGCGAGTAGATCGCGCTAATCGAGGACGCCCGGAGGCGGCCCTAGAAAAACTCCCGCCCTCCTCGCACCTGGTAGTGGCTTCCTGTCGCGCCTGGATGTACCCTCCGCCACATCCCACCCCACCCCAAGGAGGACACGATGAAGCTCGTGTGCTTCGCAGGAATCGCGGTAATCCTGTTCGCGCTGGTGCCCGCCACGCTCGCCGCCGCGCAGACGGCTACCCTCACGGGCTCGGTCGTCGACAGTACCGGCGAGGCGCTCCCCTCGGCGGTGATCCGGGTCGACGATTCCTCGCTGCGCGCCACGACGGGAGCGAACGGTGCGTTCCGGATCGGAGGAGTCCCTCCCGGAGCGCGCACGCTGCGTGTCTTCCTGATCGGCTACCGCCCCACGAGCCGTGAGGTCACGGTCGGCGCCGGCGATTCCGTCGACGTGAAGATCACGCTCGAGCGCACACCCATCCTCATGGCGCCCACCGAGATCGTGGTCGGCTCCCGGGCCCCGCATACGGCCGCGGACGAGCTGGCGGTGCCCGTGGACGTCTACACGTCGGAGAAGATCGCGAAACAGGGGACGAGCGAGACGAGTCAAATCTTGCAGTCCTTGTCGCCGTCGGTGAATTTCCCGCACCAGAGCGTCACCGACGCGACCGACGTGGTGCGGCCCTTCACCCTTCGTGGCCTGAGTCCCGACCATACGCTCGTCCTCGTGAACGGCGCGCGCCGGCATCAGACCGCGCTGGTCAACACGTTTGCCTACGGCACCGGCGCGGGCTCGAGCGGCGTGGACATGAACGCGATCCCGGCGAGCGCCATCGACCGGATCGAGATCCTGCGCGACGGCGCCTCGGCGCAGTACGGCTCCGATGCCATTGCCGGCGTCGTGAACGTCGTCACGAAGAAGGGGCGGTTCACGCCGTTCGTGAACGTGACCAGCGGAAGATACACGCCGAAAGACTATCCCGACGACGGAACGACGGTGGACGTCAACGGCGGGTGGGGAGTCGGGGTGGGATCGGGCTCTCTCTCGCTCTTCGGGGAATTCCTCGATCGCCAGCCCACGAATCGCGCCTGGGCGGATCGCTACGATACGAGCGGAAACGGCTTGGCCGATTCGGTGAACAGCGAAGGCCAGGTGGTGATCAAGCGCAACCCGGTGCCCCAGCCGAATTACCACTGGGGGGACGGTCTGGAGAAGGACATCCTGACCTACGGCGACCTGCGGCTGCCCATCAGCGAGAGCGGAGCGAATCAGGTCTACGCCCACGGCGGATACAGTTTCCGCAAAGGCACCGGCGACGGATACCGCCGGTACGCCGACGGTGACGGGAACTGGCGGCAGATCTATCCGCTGGGATATCTCCCCGAGTTCAGCCCGAACGTGACCGACTACTCGCTGGCAAGCGGCGTCTGGGTGCGTCCCGCCGGATGGGCGGTCGACGCGGGCGCCTCCTTCGGACACAACGACTTCGAATACAAGCTCCGGAACACCCTCAATGTCTCCCTGGGCCCTTGCCTCGACGTCCCTTGCGCGCCCGGGAACGACGACACCCTTGGAACCTCGGACGATCCGGGAATCCCGAACCAGACCTCGTTCTTTGCCGGGAGGCTGAAGCGCGATGAGGCCATCGTCTCGGTGAACGCGACCAAAGCCGTCCAGGTGGGCTTGCACGAACCGCTCAACATCGCGCTTGGAGCCGCCAACCGGTACGAGCGCTGGCAGATCGTACAGGGAGAGCGCGCCTCCTGGATCGACGGTGGGGATACGACCCAGACCGGAGGCGCCGCGGACGGAGGCTCGCAGGTATTTCCCGGCTTCGCTCCTTCAGACGAATCGAATTCCAGGCGCAACAATGTCGCGGGCTATGCCGACGTCGAAGCCCGTCTCACCCCCAAACTCCTCACCGATGTGGCGGGACGATTCGAGCACTACAGCGATTTCGGCTCCGTCTTCTCGGGCAAAATCGCGACACGGCTTCAGCCGACGCAGCGGGTCACGCTTCGGGCCGCCGCGAGCACGGGCTTCCGAGCACCGGGGCTGGGCCAGATCCATTTCAGCAAGGTCGTGACCAATTTCATCGGCGGTGTGAAGGAGCAGATCGGAATCTTTCCGGTCGATCATCCGGCCTCGCGCCTGCTCGGTTCCAAGCCCCTCAAGGAAGAGAAATCGGTGAACCTCAGCGCGGGACTTGCCGTGAGCCCCCGCAACAACGTCACGATCACGGCGGACTATTTCAATATCAAGATCAACAACAGGATTCTGCTCGGAGCCACGTTCGACGACGACACGACAAAGGCGATTCTGGCGAGAGGGGGCTTCACCGGGATCACGGGATTGCAGTACTTCACGAATGGTCTCGACACTCGAACCCAGGGAGTCGACCTGACCGGCGATTGGCGCGTCCCGGTTGGTGGTTCAAGGAAGGTCGGTGTCACGGCGGGCGTCAATTACACGAAAAACAAAATCACCCGGATCGATCCGCTTCCGGCAGTCCTGGCGACCTCGACCGAGACGGGACTGCTCGATGTCGTGACCCGCGTCGCGATCGAGGAGGAACGCCCGGACTGGCGCGGGACCCTGGCAGCCGACTATTCCGCGGGTGATCTTCACGCACTGGGGCGGGGCTCCTACTACGGGGAATTCGCCTCCGCGCAGCCGGGATACTGCGACGCGTGCCGCGAGACCTACGGAGCGAAGACGATTTTCGACGCCGAAGCGGGTTATCGCTTCAGCAGCGTGGATCTGTCGGTAGGCGCTCGGAACATCTTCGATACGTATCCGGATCATCCGAAGCTGGACGCCAACACCAACTTCGGGGTATTTCCGTGGGCGGCCGCGTCACCCTTCGGATACAACGGCCGGTACGTCTACGTCCGGTCGACCATCCCGCTGACGCGCTGAGGGGGCGCGACGGCCATGGCGCGGAATTCATTCGCTTGGCGCCGTCGAGGATCCCCTCATGACGAGGTATGTGACGGTGTCCCATGCGTTGTGAATTCCAATGAACAGGAGAAGGAGGGCGGCCGCTCCTTCGATGAACAGCGCGCTCGACGGATCGCGCCTCAGCGTGCCGGCCCCCACGAGAATCGCGGCGTAGGAGGCAAGCGGAAGCACGTTGTGCCACACCCAGTCTTCGAACACCGGCTTGTAGTCGGTCTGGCGCAGCGCGCGCACGATCGTGAGGAAGCCATACACGATCCCCCCGACGCCGACCCCGCCCAGGCAGAGCGCGGGGCCCGAGAGGCCGTGCCACGGCGCGCTGAGAATGGAGGCGACGAGCAGGACGACGCAGAAATGAACGACCGTCGGAGTGCCGAACGCCGAGATCTGGCGGCCGCTGCCTTGCAACCGTTGTTCCGCGATCAGCGTCATCACCACGAACTGGAGCCCGGTCAGGGCCCCGGCTGAGGAGCCCACGATGACGTAGTAGTTCTCCCAGGCGACGAATGGAGATGAGTGCATGGGGGCTCCTCGGTTCGTGTGGATTCCGGGAGGATACCGCCTTGGCATGCGCGTCGCCAGACCGCTCATCTTCGCGAATGTCCCCGCGTTCCGTGGCTCGGTTACGTGGGTCTTCACGTCGCGAAGGAGGCCCGGGCATCGCCTAGGCCCTTGACATCATTGTAATTACAACGTACAATTCATGACTGTGCTGAAGCCCCGCCACAGCCCAATTCTTCCCCTCGTCCTCGGAATCGCCATCGCGGCTGCCCGGCTCCCGACCGCATCCCCATCGCTCGCCGAATCGGAATCCCAAGAAAAGGTGCGGCTCGTTCTACCCGCAAAGGGCAGAGCGACGGAAGCAAGACGCATCGACGCGGCAGGGCAGGCGGTGGTGAACTTCGGAGAGATGGCTCGTCGCGAAGCGCTGCTGGGTCCCCGGAAGGGGGAAATTCGCGCCAAGGTGATGGAGGAGCTCGAGGAGCCGGAGGAGCCGTTCTCGCCGTTTGCGCCCGCAACGATCCAGCCCTCCGCGATGAGGCCCGGCTCCATCCAAGCGCCCCAGGCGATCCAGGTCGCGTCGCCGTCGCCGACGTCGAGCTTCATCGGACTCGACGATATCCCGATGGTGGACTCCCTCTACATCATCATCCCTCCCGACTGCGGAGGAGCGGTAGGACCGACGAAAGTCATGTCGGGGCTGAACAACAACTACCGTGTCTTCAACAAGGCGGACGGATCCGTGGTCAGCACGGTGGGAACGGCGACCTTCTGGGCGCCGTCGGGCGAAACCGCCCTCAACGGCCTCACCGATCCGCGCACGCTCTACGATCCCTACAACAACCGGTGGATCGCGGTGATGCAGACCGTCACGACCGGTGCGGGGGACATTCTGCTGGGTGTCTCGCAGACCAGCGACCCCAACGGAAGCTGGTTCTTGTACCGGTTCCCGATCGGCTTCACCCTCGATTTCCCCATCGTCGGCTTCAACAAGAACTGGATCTCGATCTCGATCAACCGCTACAGCAACGTCGGGTTGTTCCAGCGCGGAATCAATCTCGTGGTCGACTACGGTCAGGCCCGGGCCGGGACGGGCACGGGCACGCTGTTCACGCTCGCGTCCAACACCCACTTCTGCAGCGCGCCGGTCGCCACGTATTCGGCGACTGAAGACACGCTGTTCGTGGTCACGCACTTGAGCAGCACCGGCGCCACGTACAGCGTCGACCTCATCACCGGAACGCCATCGGCGCCGGTCTACACCGCGGGAGGAACCTTGACGCGTACCGGCGGTGGCTGGGCCCAGCCGGGCGGACAGCTCCTGCCGCAGAGCGCGCCGAACTCGGGGACGAGCGCGTGCAGCCCACCGTGCTTGATCGAGACCCAGGACGCTCAGGTTCGCTCGGCTCCGGTCTACCGCGGCGGGTCCCTCTACTACACGCAGACGATCGGACTTCCCGCCGCGCTCATGACCCACACGGCGGTCCAGTGGACGAAGATCAACGCCACGGGCGGTGCGTTCCAGGACGGCGGGCGCATCGAAGATCCAACGGCTACCTCGACGAACGGCGGGAAGTGGTACGCGTTCCCGCACATCGCGAACAACTCCCTGGGCGATTTCATCGTCGGGTACTCGCAGTGCTCCTCGGCGCAGCATCCCTCGGCGGGGTACTCGATGCATCTCAACGCGGACGGCGCCGGCACGATTCGCGATCCGCTGATCTACAAGGCGGGGGAGGACTACTACCACAAGGACTTCGGGTCGGGCCGGAATCGCTGGGGGGACTTCAGCCAGGCGCAGGTGGATCCGTCCGACGACCGCACGCTGTGGGTGGTGCAGGAGTATGGAAAGACCCGCGTCGGAACGAACGACGGCACGACCGGAGCGAACTCCAGCCGGTGGTCCACCTACTGGGCAAGCGTCGCGGGCCCGCCGACGGTGACCCTGGCTCCCGGGCCCAGCCTCAATGAAGGGAACTCCGGGAACACGGCCTTCCAGTTCACGGTCAACTTCTCGAATCCGCCGCCCTTGCCCATGACGGTGAACTACCAGACCTCGGACGGCACCGCGACGGGGACGATCCTGAACGACGACGCGTACACGATCACCGCATCGGCCGGCGCCAACGGCTCGATCAGTCCCAGTGGTGCGGTGAGTGTGCTGCCTGGAGGCACCCAGTCCTTCACGATCACACCGAACAGCTGCTACCACGTCGCGGACGTCCTCGTGGACGGCGCTTCGGTCGGGGCGGTATCGACCTACACGTTCACCAGCGTGGCCGCGAACCACACGATCGCGGCCAGCTTCGCGATCGACACGTTCATCATCACCGCTTCCGCCGGGAGCGGGGGATCGATCGGCCCGTCCGGAGCGGTGTCCGTGAACTGCGGTGCGAGTCAGGGCTTCACGATCACCCCGGATGCGAGTCACACCATCGCGGACGTCCTCGTGGACGGAACCTCGGTGGGTGCGGTGACCGCCTACACCTTCACTGCCGTGACCGCGCCCCACACGATCACCGCGAGCTTTGCCGTATCGGGCTTCATCATCACGGCGTCCGCGGGGGCGGGGGGCACGAGGTGACCTCCTACACGTTCACCGCGGTGGCGGCGAACCACACCATCGCGGCGAGCTTCGCTCCGGATCGAACGCTCTCGATCGGCGACGTGATCGCGTACGAGGGAAACTCCGGGACCACCAATTTCGATTTTCCGGTCCGGCTCTCCGGCCCCTGCTCCCAGGAGGTGGACGTGACCTGGAAGACCGTGGACGGGACGGCGACCGTCGCGGACAACGACTACCTTCCGGATTCGACCGCCCTGGTGCTCGCTCCAGGCGCCACTTCCGGAACCATCACCGTGAGGGTGAACGGAGACGTGACGCCCGAGAGCCACGAGACCTTCCTCGTCGATCTCCTCAATCCCGTGAACGCGGGGATCTCCGACGGCGAGGGCCTGGGCACCATCATGAACGACGACGGCCTGACCGCGGCCGAGGGGCTCTCCATTCGCGAGCTGTCCCTGGCCGTTCAGGGCAACCCGGCCGGGGGCACGGTCTCCTTCCGCCTCGGCATCCCTAGCTCGGCGCGCGTCGAGCTGTCGATCTTCGACATCGCCGGACGTCGTGTGGCGCAGCCTGTCAACACCACCCTCGACAGGGGATACCACACGGTGACCTGGAACCCCCGGAGTGATTCCCGCTCTCTGGGGTCCGGCGTCTACTTCGTCCGGTTCCAGGCCCCGGGACGGACTCTCGAGCGGAGATTCGTGGTCCTGCGCTGAGCCCCGCTCGTTTACTTTCGGGCGCCGGTCCGCTTATCCTTGAGGTTCATCTTTCGGGCCCTGTCCGCCCGCGGTAATTCTTCCGCCTGGAGACATCTCGTGAATCCCCGCCGCCTCGCCCTGCTCGCTGCCGTTTTCTGCGTCCTCCTCGCAGCCTCCCGGACCCACGCGCAGCCATCGCAGAACGCGATTCTGCGCGGCAGGATGAACGGAGGATCCGGGTTCCGGGTCCGGAGACGGAAGGGGAGGGTCTGAATTTGACGCTCGCGCCCGCGCCGGTCCCGATGAGGCCGGTCGAGATCGCGGGGACGTGGTCGCTCCTTCACGCCCGGGGCTTCGCGCTCCCTGTCGCCGACCTCTCGGGAGATCGTCTCCGGAACGGCGCCACCGTCTCTCTGGCGGGAGCGATCGAGGGCCTCGCCGGCGTTCACGATCTGCATACCGGCGAGCAGATCGGAAAGCCGGTGATCCGCGGCATGACCGGGCCGCGCGTGCTCGTGCTCGATGACGGGCTACGCCTGGAGGACTACTCCTGGAGCGAAGAGGACGGACCTTCCATCGACGCCCGTCTCGCGGAGCGCGTGGAGGTTGTTCGCGGGCCCGCCAGCGTTCTGTTCGGCTCGGACGCGCTGGGGGGAGTGGTGAACGCGATTCCTCGAAGCATCTTCGCGGACGCTCCGGAGCAGGCAGAGTCGCATTTCGGACAGGAAGCCTATCTCTCCTCGAACAATACGGAGTTCGGGGGCGCCTTCCTGGCCGAGCGCCGCGACCCAGGATTCGGGTGGCGGGTGTTCGGTCTCGGGCGGAAGGGGGATGATTTCAAGACCCCTTCGGGGAAGCTCGAGAACACGGGCTTCGGCGCGGGGAACGGGGAAGCGATGATCGGAACGCGCGGCGCGGCGGGCAGCTGGACCGCCCGGTACGCGCGCTACAGCGGTGAGTTCAAATTGCTCGAGGCGGGAGACTCTGCGGCGGGAATGGGAGAGGGAGGAGGCCCGGAGCGCAAGGCGGCCGACGATCGCGTCCAGCTCTCCACGACCCGCCAGCTTGGAGGCGTGAGGTTCGAAGGACGCGGTCAATGGCAGCGGCACTCCCTCATCGAGCTGGCCGACGAGGCGGATTCCACGGGCGCCCCGGTTCCCGGCAGCGAGTCGGTACAGTTCGATCTGCTGCTCAACACCGTGTCGCTCGAGCTCCTCGCTCACCACGGGAGCGGGCGTTTCTCCGGCACGATCGGGTTCTCCGGCCAGCTCCAGAAGAACGACACGCGCGGGCCGATTCCGATGGTGCCCGACGCCGACGTGCGCTCGGGGGGCGTGTTCGCGATCGAGCGGCTCGACTTCGGACGGCTCAGCCTTCTGGCCGGCGGACGAGGCGATGTTCGCGAGGAGAAGGCGGACTCCAACGCGGGGCTCGCGCTGGCGGCGGAGACGCGGAATTTCCGGCAGCTGACCGGGTCCGCCGGCGCGGTGTACGACCTTCACCAGGGGCGCAAGCTGCGCTTCAACGTGGGAAGGGCCTGGCGTGCGCCCACGCTCTTCGAGCTCTACACGAACGGGCCGCACCTCGCGGAGTCGCGATACGAAATCGGGCGGCGGACGCTGGCGCCCGAGTCCGGAGTCGAGGCGGACGCGGGGCTGGTCCTCGAGCGTGCCCGGGTTCGCGCGGAGATCAACGGCTTCTACAGCCGTATCCGCGACTTCATCTACCTCGCTCCGACCGGCGCATTCGTGGGGACACTTCGCGTCTACCAGCACGAGCAGGCGAGAGCGACCCTGGCCGGTGGAGAGGTCTCCGCGGACCTGAAGCCGGGCGGCTCCTTCACGATCCACAGCCGGCTCGATTACACGAGGGGTCAGAACGAGACGCTCCACGAGCCGCTGCCGTTGATTCCGCCGCTCCGCGGGGCACTGGGCCTCGTACGCGGGTTCCAGACCGGTTCGCTGGGGACCTCGAGCGCGGGTCTGGAGTTGGAATTCGCCGCGAAGCAGACGCGCCTCAGCGCCTTCGACGTTCCCACGGCGGGGTATGTCCTCCTGAATGCGGAAGGAGGCATCCAGCCCACACTCGGAGGGCAGCGCCTTCGCGTGGACGTCAGGGTTCGGAACGTGGCCGACCGTTCGTACCGCGACTACCTCAGCCGGTACAAGGAATTCGCCCTGGATCCGGGCCGCAACGTGACGGTGCGAATCTCCAGGGGGATCTAGCCGAGGGTCATCGAGCCCGGGAGTCGCGGATCAGATCGGCGGCCCTCCGCGCCAGCTCGCGCATCTCCACCGGCTTCGCGATGTGGAGGTCGAACCCGGCGCGAAGCGCCTTGTCCACGTCCTCGCTCGCGGCATAGGCGGTCAGCGCCAGCGCGGGAACGCCTCCCCCCTTCTCGCGCGGAAGCGATCGCAGCTCACGGATCAGCTCGTATCCGCTCTTCCCCGGCATCGCGATGTCGCTGATCACGAGATCGGGGGGGCGCGTCTCGAAGGACAGGACGGCTTCCCCCGCCGAGCCCACCGCCACGACCTCCGCTCCGCATCGCGCCAGGAACATCTCGATCAGCTCCCTCGAATCCTCCTCGTCCTCCACGAGAAGGATGCGCTTGCCGTGGAGGGCGGGCGTGGAGCCATGGTCATCCCCTGGATCGAGTGTCGCCCGCGCTTCGGCGCCTCGATCCTCCGGAGCCGAGGCGAGCGGCAGCCGGACCTCGAAGGCAGCGCCTTTCCCGGGGCGGTTCGCGGCGGACACGGTTCCGTGATGGAGTGCCACGAGGCGCTTCACGATCGCGAGACCCAGACCCAGCCCGCCGTGGCGCCGGGTCCCTGTCGCGTCCGATTGCCGGAACCGCTCGAAGATATAGGGCAGGAATTCGGGATCGATTCCGGGTCCGTCATCCTCGACGAGAATCCGCACCGCCGCTCCTTCCTCCGTGACCTGGATCGCGACCCGGCCTCCTTCGGGAGCGAACTTGATGGCGTTGGACAGGAGATTCCAGACGACCTGCTGCAGGCGATCGGGGTCCCCGAACACCAGACTGCCGGGGCTGCTCACGTCCCGCTTCAGGGTCACCTTTCGAGCCTCCGCCGCGGGCCGCATCGTATCCAGCGTCCCATCGATCACCGACGCAATCTTCACGGGCTGTGTCTTGAGCACCAGCCGCCCCGAGGTCATCCGTGAGATGTCCAGGATGTCCGAGATCAGGTGGCTCTGGATCTTCACGTTCCGATCGATGGTTTCCACGGCGCGCGCCGTCAGCGTCGCGTCCAGCTTGCCTTCCTTGAGAAGATTGGCCCACCCGGCGATCGCGTTGAGCGGCGTCCGAAGCTCGTGGGAGAGAATCGCGAGGAATTCGTCCTTGATTCGGTTCGCCTCCTCGGCCTCCTTGCGCCCCACCTCCGCGCGCACGAGCGCCTCGCGCTCGTTCTCCGCGGTCTTGTGTTCGGTGATGTCCTGCGACGTGCCGGTCATGCGGGTGGGCTGGCCGCTCTCGTCCAGGAGGACGTCCCCCTGTCCCAGCACGACCCGCTCGCTTCCGTCCGGGCGAACGATCCGGTGCTCGAAGGTGAACGGCCGCTTGGCCTCAAGCGCCGAGGACACGACCTCCTTGGCATAGGCGCGATCCTCAGGATGGATGAGACCCATGTAGCTCTCGTAGCTCGCGGAGAAGGAAGCCGGATCGACTCCGTAGATCGAGTAGAGCTCCTCCGACCACCAGATCGTGTCCCGCGTGATATCCCATTCCCAGCTCCCCATGCGCGCCGCGCGCTGGGCTTCGCGAAGGCGGGCCTCGCTTCGCTCGAGCTTGCCGCGCTGGCGTGCCCGCTTCGCCGCCTCCTCGCGGAGCTCCTCGTTCGCGCGCCAGATCTGCTCGGTACGTTCCACCACCCGGTGTTCCAGCTCCTCGTTGACCTGCCGCACGGACGTCTCCCCGCGGCGCTCTCACGCTGCCCGAAGCGGAAGGAGCTCCACAGGAGCGGCGGCAGGCAGAAATACTGGATGGGGTACCGCTTTCCTTCGACCGGAGACCAGCTCGAGAATACGAAAAAGGCCGACGCGACCAGGGTCAGGAGCAGGACGGAGTACTCGACCCAGCGGCGCGGCGTCCACGTGAGCTCGTGGTCGAGCCACCAGAGCATGACCAGGGGCGTCACGACCAGCGCGCCCGCGGCATCGCCGAGCCACCACGTGACCCAGATCGGGCCCAGGTCGCTCCAATGCGCGAGGCCACCCCGCATGAGCGTGGTCGCGCCGATCGTAGCGCTCACCGCCGGAGCCAGGATCCCCGCGAGCGCCGCGAACTTGAAGATGGTGCTCGGCTGATCGAAGACCCTCAGGCCGCCGGCGAAGCGCCGGACGAGATGGGAGCCGAGAAGTCCCTCGAGGGTGTTTCCCACGGCGATTCCCAGGGACGTGGCCGGAGTGCCCGCCGTGGTGACGTTGACGAGGAACGCCCCGAGCAGCACGGAAGGCCAGATGCGGGGGCCCAGGAGGAGAAACGCCGCGAGCGCGATCCCCGTCGGGGGCCAGACGGCCGTCGCGCTGGCGTTCACCGAGGCGAGCCTGAGCCCGACCTTTCCCGCGACCACATAGGCCGCGGTGACGAGGAGATACGCGAGGATGTCCTGCCCGCTCGGGCGGGGAACCTTCATGACGGCTCCGTCCTTGTTCCTGGATGAACCAGCCGGGAGTCAGCGCGCGATGACGATTCTCCTGCCGATGGGAGCTCGCGAATCCCGTTCCTCCCGGTAGTCGAGGTAATAGACGCCGGAGGGCAAGCGAGAGACATCGAGGCGGAGCGTGGTCGTGCCGGTCGTGGATCCTGGCAGTGGGCTCGATGCCACCAGCTTTCCCGACGCGGAGTAGAGTCGGAGCGTGCCCGGACCTCCCGAGCCGAAGGCGGCGTCGACGCTCAACACGCGGGAAGCCGGTACCGGATAAACGCGCGTGATGCGGCGCCGGCCCGTTCCATGCGCCTCCGAAACCGCCGTCACCGTGGTGATGAACCAGGGAGTCGTGGTCGAGTCCCGCTCGAAGAAGGCGAGTAGGCTGTCGGCAACCAGGTTTCGCGCGCCCAGGGCGGGGTGGGTGCCGTCGGCCGCGAAATACGAACAGGGCCAGGTCAGTCCGTCGCTCCTTGGCTGCATTCCGTCCGCCCACAGATAGGGCCCCCACGACAGCCAGGGCGCCTCGACCGGGCCGCGCTGGGAGTCATAGTTCAGGCTGTCGCCGCGAATCTGCGATTCGATGAGCCATTTCACCGCGAAGCCGGACTCATACGCATAGGGTTCCGGGTTGAGATTGGTCGTCGCGTAGCCCGCATAGATCCGGCTCGTGAGATACGCCAGGCGCACGTTCGGCAGCTTCTGCTTGAGGATCCGCACGATGGAAGTGAGGTTGGTGCGCAGGGTCTCCGATGACGCGGGAAAGGCGCCCGTCGGACTGGCGTTTGCCTCTTTCAGCCATACCACTTGGACTTGTGCGTTCGACGAGCCGGCGCGCGACAGGCGGGCGGAGACAGAATCCCAATACGCGGCATTTGGATTCCGGATCACGTTGGCAGCCTGGCCTCCCACGGCGCAATCCACGATCAGGACGCGAGGGTTGCGACGCGAAGCCGCATTGGCCTTCGGTATGAATGCCTGAAACTCCTGGGTCGTGTTGCTCATCCCGATCGAGATGAGGACGATTCGTCCATTGGGATCGGGAGATCCCAGGGTGTCGAGCGGAGTGATCGCGTTCGCGATCGAGATACCCGCGGCCGTGTGCGCCGGAGGCCGCTGATTCGAGCCCAGGGGGTAGAGTCCTCCCTGCGCGCCAAGGTACGAGCCGGGACCGAGGTCCATGAGAGGAACGAGTCCCGTGGAGTCGCGCGTGCAGTCGGATGCGATCGCGCACTTCGGCGTGGAAGCGTGGAGGGCGATCGCCGCCGCGACGAGCAAGAGGAGGAGGGGTTTCGTGCTCATGGGGTGGCACACATGATAACCCAAACGTTATATTCCATGCGCTCGACCCTTTCCCGGCCCCGATCGAAGGACCGCACTCCGGTCCCGGGGCCACTGGACCACCCTGCACGGGAGGTACGTATGAAGCGCCAGCTGATTTTCTCGACCTTGCTCTGGGGGCTGATCGCGCCGCTGTCGTGTCTCCACGCGGCCGAGGCGGTGAAGACGGATGCGGCGAAGACGGAGGCAGCAAAGGCGGAAGGGCAGGCTCCGGCCTCAGGACATCGCGTCTTCGTTCCGGCCGACATCAAGTGGGTGGAAGGGCCCGCGTCCTTGCCCAAGGGAGCCAAGGTGTTCGTGCTCCACGGCGATCCGAATGCTCCCGGAATCTTCACGATCCGCGTCCGGATCCCGGCCGGCTACAAGGTGCCTCCGCACTTCCATCCCGCGGACGAGCAGGTCACCGTTCTCTCCGGGACCTTCTCCATGGGGATGGGGGATACCTGGAACGATGCGAACATGCGCGCTCTGCCCGCCGGCTCCTTCTCGATGGTGCCGACCGGAGCGCATCATTACGCCGGGAGCAGGACCGGGGCGGTGATCCAGGTGCACGCGATGGGGCCGTGGGGCATCACGTACGTGAACCCGAAGGACGATCCCCGGAACCAGAAGCCGGCCACGAAGTAGTGATGCGCCGCGATCTCGCGGCGCTGGCCGCGGCGGCGGCGATCCTCTACTTCGTCCGCCTCGGGGCGACCGATCTCGCGTTTTGGGACGAGATCCTCTACGCGACCCGGTCGCTTTCCATTGGACACGGAAGCGGCTGGCTCGACCAGACGCCGGGGTCCGTGGGAGGGCTCTGGACCGCCGCGCATCCGCCGCTCGTGATCTGGCAGATGGCGCTCCTGACGCGCCTGTTCGGTCCCTCCGAATGGGCGTTGCGCGCTCCGGCGGCGCTCGCGGGGATCGGATGCGTTCTCATCCTCTACGCATTCGTCCGCCGCCTCGCGCGCGATCCGGCCGTGGCTCGGATCGCCGCCGCGGTCCTGCTCCTGACCCCCTACTTCACCACCTACGCCCGCAGGGCGCAGCTCGATGTCCCGGTCCTCTTCTGGATTCTCCTCTGCCTGTACTTCGGCTGGCGGGGGATCTCGGGAGGGATGAAGTGGTTCGCGCTCTCGGGAGTCGCCTTGGGACTCGGGCTCATGTCCAAAATCCTGATATCCTTCCTCGGGCCGTTGGTACTCGGCGCCTACCTCCTCACGGAGGTTGCGCTCGGATCGCGCACGCGGGCTCTGCGTGGATTCTGGGGGATCGCGATCCTGCTTGCGGTCGGCGTCGCGGTAGCCGCGCCCTGGCACCTCTACATCACGGCAACGCTGGGGCCATCCTATTGGAGCCAGGCGCTTGGATATCATGTGGTCACGCGCGCGATGACTCCCCTGGAAGGACACACCTCGAGCCTTGGCCTTCTCTACTGGCCTCACCAGATTCTGGTTCGCCTGGGTCCGTTCGTTCCCTTCACGCTCCTCGGATGCTCCCGCCGGGTGTCGGCGCCGGTGCTCGGGAGCGACGCGCGCCGGTTTCTCCTCTGCTGGCTGCTCGTCCCGCTGACCGCGTTCACGATCGTCGCGACGAAATTCCATCCTTACCTGCTCCTCTTCCTCGTTCCCCTGGCCGTGTTCGCCGCGATCGGGATCCATGCCACGATCCGCGGTGACCTGCGCCCGGCCCTCGCGGCGGCGATGGTGCCGGCCTCCCTGGGCTGCCTCCTCTGGAGCCTGTCGCTCGCACTCCAGCGACACCTCGAATCGCTGGCGGGGTCGATCGGGCGCGGGCATCTCCCGGCGGCCCCGGATCTCTGGCCCGTGGCCCTCTTCGTTCTGGCGACGGGAGTGGCGACGATTGCGGCGGGGCTGGTGGCGGGGGCAATCCAGGAGCCGCGGCGCCGCGCATGGCTCTCCCGCGCCCCCGCGATGACGGCAGCGATCCCGGCCCTGGTGCTCGCCCTCGGGCCGCTCGCGAAAGGGCACGGCTCCTGGCGGGATCTCCGGACCGAGCTCGAGCGGATCTCGCCCGATCGCGTCACCCTGATCTGCGAGGATCCCGTGGTCGGGCGCTATCAGCTGCGCGCCGCGAATCGATCCGGGCATCCCGCGTGGACGGTCGCTTCGGCGGACAGCGCCGCCCCTGCCTTCGAGGCGCTCAGCGACCCGCCCCGCGCCCGCACCGACTGCATCGTGCTGGAGCAGACCCCGGCGACCGTTCGGACGTCACTCCCTCCAGGCTTCATGGAGCGCTGGCGGAACCGCAGATTCGTTCTCTTCGAACGAACCTGAGTGCGCACGTGAACCCGGCGTCCTCGCGCCTCAAGCCGCGCCCCGACACGCTCCTGCTCGGACTGATCGCCCTCTCGGTCCTGGTCCGGCTCTGGGGGATTGCCGACCGCCTGCCGGACCCCACTCTGGGCGTCGACCCCATCGTCGCCAACACCGCCGTGGACGAGGGGGACCGGCGTGCGATGTACTACGCGTGGGACATGTGGCGCGGGGGTGCCCGCCCGATCGATCTGAATCCCGGGACCGGAGATTGGCCCGGGCTTCCGTTCTACCTGACGCTGGGGCTTCAGCTCCTCTACCGCGCGTACGACGCGGTGACACACGGGAACGTTTCCGCGGCGGCGTTCGAGCGGCACGCGGGGAACGACCCCGCCGGGATGTTTCTCCTCGCGCGGATCTTCAACGTCCTGATCGGCGTCCTTACCGTCTATCTCGTCTATTTCCTCGGGAGGAAACTGGGCGGCCGCGCGCTGGGACTCTGGGCCGCCGCTCTGATCGCATTCAATCCGGCGCACATCCTCGCGTCTCAGCGCGTCTCCGATCCGAATCTCCTCGCGCTCCTCTTCGTCCTGCTCGCGACGATCCAGCTCGTGGACGCCGGCGCCGAGCGCCGCACGCGTTCCTCCGTTCTCGCCGGCGCGATGATCGGTCTTGCGGCGGCCTGCAAGTACGTGCCGATGGTTCTCGTCCTCCCGATCGTTCTGGTTCAACTGGAACGGGGGAAGGGGCGTCCGGTGCGCACGCTCGGCTTCCGGTGGCAGCCCGCGGTCCTGGGCGTCCTTGCCGCGCTCGCCGCGTTCGCGATCGCATCCCCGTTCACGATTCTCGACTGGGGAGCCAAGGCGCAGAGCCTCTCCCTGCAGCGCGGGCGCCTCCTCGGCGAATGGGTGGGGATCTCCGAAGCTCCCGTCTCCCTTCCGACCTATCTGACCCGCACGTTCCCGGAAATGCTGGGCTGGCCCGCCTACCTCCTCGCGATCCTGGGATCGATCCTTCTCTTCCGGCTTCCTCCTCGCGGATGGGTCGTGGCGCTCGTCCCGGTCGTGCTCCTCCTTCCGACCGGGGCGCTCGCGCTGGCCCAGGAGCGGTTCATGCTGCCCGCCATGGGATCCCTGGCCGTCGCGGCCGCGTACGCGGCGATCCGTCTCGCGTCCTGGCTCGGGAGCGCGCGCGCCGTGCCGCGGGTTGCTCAGGCGCCGCTGGCGGGCCTCGCGGCCGCGCTCTGCGTTGCCTGGACGGCGCCCGGCTTCGTCCACACGCGGGCGATGCTCCACCGGCAGGACACGCGCGTGGTCGCGCATCGGTGGATCGAGCGCGCGATCCCACGCACCGAGCCTCTGGTCCTGGATGTCTACGGTCCGGAATTCGACGCCAAGCGTGAAGGAAGGCTGTCCCTCGTCTGGCCGTTTCTCGCGACCCAGGCAACCTACGTTCGCGCCGCGTACCACCCGGAGTGGCTGGACGGATTCCGTTACTACGCCACCGCGGGGGAGGTGGAGCGCCGGTTCGAATCGGCGGCACCGCGCTATCCCGACGAGGCCGCGTTCCACCGGTGGATCCGCGAGCACGGCAGAGTCGTGTGGGTCTCGGATTCCGTGGGCGCGTCCGGGCCCCGGATCGAAATCTGGCAACTCCCGGATGGAATCAGCAGCCGCGAAGCGCGCGATGCTCTGTGGGACCAAGTCCGACAGTCACCGATGTACTCCCCGAGACTGGCCCGATGGTGCTCCGAGACCGCGACGATCTTCCTCAAGCGGGATCGATACGAGCGAGCGGCGGAATGGGCCGCGCGCGGGCTCACGATTCCCGACGCCGCCTCGCGCCGGGATCTCCTCGAGGCGCTCTCCCTTTCGCAGGTCCGGCTGGGGCGCTCCTCCGACGCCGAGCAGGCCGCGCGAACGGGAGTGCGGGAGTATCCGGAATCCGCCCTGCTTCACCTGAATCGCGCCATGGCGCTCGAGGCCCTGCATCGAAACGATGAGGCGATCTCGGAATACGGCGCGGCGCTCCGGCTGAGCCGGAACCCCGGTGCCGTGGAGCTCATCCGTGCCCAGCTCGAGAGGCTGGGGGCCGGGACGCCCTAGGCGGGAGCCCGATCGTGGGGCAGGATCCAGGACCTGGGAGCCGCTTGTTGTGCCGCGACTCCCAGGCAGCCCGAAGTGACTCCCTGGGGAGTCCACCTCGACTACATCGATCCCTCCGTGAACGCCGGGCAGGACTTCTTCGCCCATGCGAACGGGAAGTGGCTGAAGACCGCCGAGATTCCTCCCGATCGTCCGTTCGCCGGAGCCGGCCTCGAGGTGAGCAAGCTGAACGAAGAGCGCATGAAGGAGATCGTCGCGGGCCTGAGCGCTTCCTCCGATCCCTCGAGCGAGGAAGGGAAGCTGCGGAGTCTGTACGACGCGTTCACCGACGAAGCGCAGATCGAGGCCAAGGATCTCGGGCCCGCGGCCAAGGATCTCGAGCGGATCGCCGGCTTGAAGACCCTCGAAGACGTCGCGAAGGAGATCGCGGATCCCGCGCTGCCGCTCGACGGCCCGTTCGGCTGGAATCTCGGCGCGGACGACAAGGATCCGGACGCCTACGTCGTGAGGTTCGGACAGGCCGGGCTGGGCCTTCCCGATCGCGACTACTATCTTAAGGAGGACAAGGCGCTCGCGGACACGCGCGAGGCCTACAAGAGCTATCTCGCGCAAATGCTGGGCTTCGCGGGCGTGAAGGACGCGGCGCGTGCCGCGGCGGTCTACGACCTCGAGTACGCGCTGGCGCAGGCTTCCTGGCCCGCGGCGGACCGCCGCGAGGCGGAGAAGACCTACAACCCGATGACGATTTCGGAGCTGAGCAAGCTGGCCCCCGAATACCCCTGGGCCGCCTCGGTGAGCGCCTCGGGCATTTCTCTGAAGTCGGCGCGCGGGGACCGCGTCGTCATCGTCGCCGAGAATACGGCGTTTCCCGCGCTCGCGAAGGTCTTCGCCAAGACGCCGGTCGCGGTCTGGCGGGACTACCTCACCGTCCGCTACCTGCATGGATTCGCCCCGTATCTTCCAAAGAAGGTCGACGACGCCGATTTCGCGATGTACGGCACCCGTCTGCAGGGCCGCGTCCGGCAGCTGCCACGGGCGACGCGCGGCGCGCGTTTTCTCGATATTCGTATGGGCGAGGCTCTGGGGAAGGTCTACGTCGCGAAATTCTTCCCGCCGGAGTCCAAGGCGAAGGTTCAAGCCCTGGTGCAGAACCTCCTCCAGGCCTATCGCGAGGACCTGAGCACCCTGGACTGGATGACCGCCGAGACGCGCAAGAAGGCGCTCGAGAAGCTGGATCACTTCACGGTCAAGGTGGCGTATCCCGATCACTGGCGCGACTATTCGGCCCTCGAGGTCAAGCGCGACGATCTCGTGGGAGATGTGAAGCGTGCGAACGCGTTCGAGTGGAATCGCCAGGTGAAGCGGATCGACGAGAAAGTGGATCGCACGGAGTGGGGCATGACCCCGCCGACCGTGAACGCCTACTACAACCCTTCCGCGAACGAGATCGTGTTTCCGGCGGGGATCCTCCAGCCGCCGTACTTCGATGCCGCCGCGGACGACGCCGTCAACTACGGCGCGATCGGGAGCGTCATCGGACACGAGATCAGCCACGGGTTCGACGACCAGGGGTCGAAATACGACGGGCTCGGCGTCATGCGGACGTGGTGGACCGATGTGGACCGGAAGAGCTTCGACGCGCGCACGACGGCGCTGGCGCAGCAGTACGACGCGTACGAGCCGCTACCGGGCCTTCACGTGAACGGCAGGCTGACCCTCGGAGAGAACATCGCGGACCTGGCGGGAATGATGATCGCGCGGAAGGCCTATCATATCTCGCTCGCAGGCAAGGAAGCTCCGGTGCTCGACGGGTACACCGGCGATCAGCGTTTCTACCTTGCCTTCGCGCAGTCCTGGCGATCGAAGCAGAAGGACGAGAGCATGCGCCAGCGCGTGCTGTCCAATCCGCACAGCCCGCCCGCCTTCCGGGTCAATGGCGTCGTGCGCAACGACGACGGCTGGTACGCGGCCTTTCCCGAGATCAAGCCGACCGACGCCTACTACCTGCCGCCGGATCGGCGCGTTCATCTCTGGTGAGGTCCTAGTCCACCCGGCGAAGACGCGGCTGGAAGTCCACGTTGTCCCGCACCCAGGCGAAGAACTTCTTCTGCATGTAGAAGGGCCGGTTGGGCTCGAGCAGCTTCGGGTCGTTCCACTCGGACATGACGATGGCGTCCTGCGTCCAGATCTTGACGCGCTTGCGGGGCACTTCGTCCCGCCAGCACTTGCCCGTGACCGCGTCCGTGTAGAGGATCCGGAGCGTGATATTCCTGGATAGATTCTCGAGGGGCTTCAGCTGGATGTTGCGAAACTTGGCGGACCGGCCCTCGCCCCCCAGATCCGGCTTCCCGTCGGTGATCAGCACGATGGTCAGCGGTTTCAGGATGAGCTTCTTCGCGTCCACCATGTCGGCGACCTGCGTGAAGAAGGCGTTGAAGTCGGTGAAGGGATTCTGCTTCTTCTTCGGGAAAATCGTCACGAGCTGAGCCTCGATCTGCTCGATGGACCGGTTCTGGAAGGTCTGAATCGGAAACAGCGTCTTCGCCTCGCCCTTGTTCACCCCCCCGATGGACCCGACGAACAGGGAATGGGGGATTTCCATCCCGCCGAATCCGTTCAGGTGCGCATAGATGTACCGGGCCAGGAAGTGGATCGAATTATCGAAGTCCCTGTCGTTCATGAAGGAGCCGCTGATGTCGACGCCGATGAAGAGAACGAGGCGTCCGGGTTCCGGCGCCGCGCGATGCTCCGGACCCTTCGCGGCCCAGGGGACGTCGGCACGGAGCGGCGCGGGCAAGAGGAGCGCCGCCAGGAGAAGCAACGCAGACGGGATGCGCATGGTCAGGCCGCCTTTCTGAGCCGCGACTCGGTCAGTTCCTTGGCCAGGGTTCGCGCGTCCTTGAAGTCCCGTACGCTCTGGAGGGGCAGATCGAGGAGATGCCGGTTCGCCACGAGCAGCGTGACGAAGTTGAGCGCCGCCGCGACCACCTGCATCGGGGGAACGAGGAACGCATCCAGGAGCCGCTCGCCCTCCGTGGCGACCCATTCGAATTCCTTTCGCAGACGCCCCGTGAAGCTTTCGGAGAAGAGCGAGGTCACCGGGGGAGCGCCGTTCGCGGCATCGCGGCTTCCGACCCCCTGGCGCGAGATGATCGCCATGATCGTGGGCGTGCCCGAGTTGGCGAAGAGGAACCAGGAGAGGCTTCGGATCCCGAGCCACGTAGTCCCCGCGATCGCAAGGGTGCCCACGATGCCAAGCTCGAAATTCCCTGACGTATGCTGGGCGAACCAGGGGACCAACGCGTCCACGAACTCGCGATAGAGGAACACGACTTCGACGAACATGGCCACCAATTCGACCACGCCGATCTTGACGATCGTGGGCCAGTCACGCGACCGGACCGCCGCCGTGAACGTCGAGAGCACGGCGTAACTTCCGAGCACGATGAAGAACATGAAGAGGAAGAGCGGGATCCGCACCGCCGCTTCCGTCATCTCGGTTCCGGCGAGATTGGAGAGGGTGTCGATGACGAGGGACGTCATCACATAGGTGAAGATCGTCGCCTCGAACACGCACCAGAAGAAGGTCATCGCCACGGCGATCCAGGGCACCCCCGGACTGAGCGCGTTCGCGCCGACGTTCCGGATCAGGCGAAGCGGCAGAAGGACGAGCTCCTGGATGAGCGCCCAGACCCCCATGACCAGGATCTGAACCGCCCCCATGAGGGAGATCACCAGCCGGAGCATGAAACGGAGCACGCCTCCCCAGAAGGTGAACGTCGCGCGCGCCAGGTCCCACCAGGTGACGAGCACCTGGTTCACGAACATGCGGCGCTTGGCTCGAACCACGATGGTCGGCACGCTGAGCACGGTGGTCCAGTACGCCAGGGCGACGGCGCCGAGCGGCATCACCAGAAAGATGCGCTTCAGCGCGAGAAGCCAGACCGGGTCACCGGCTCCCCAGACGAAGAGAAAGGCGCTGCTCAAGGGTTGCCATAGCGCGATGGTTTCGATCCAGAACTGCGCTTCTGGGCTCATTTGGATTTCCTTTCCGATAAGAGGTCCTGACACCTGCTTATCGGCGGCCCTCGGCGCTCTCTTAACCCCGGCGAACCGGAAAGCGAGACGCTGGCCTCCGCGAGGCGCCGGCGGACGCAACCTTCGTTCCTCCTTGGGCTTGCCGGCGGGCGAATGGAGAGTCTTTTTCGCCGGAGAGGTGCTACAATCGCCGCCGGCTTGGCAGCGTGGGTGGGGCGGCCTGAAGTTCCCCTGGACACTCAAAGCGATTCGCCCCGGATGGTGCTTCGAGCACGAGCCTTTGCGTTTGCGGTAGTGGTAGCGGCCGCGTCACTCCTCCGGGCCGCATCCGCCGCTCCTTCCTTCGAGTTCGTATCACCGGTTCCCGGCTCCGCCCTGGTCCTTCCCGAGACGAACATCATCTACCGTCCCGGAGGAATCGTGGACGCGTCGTCCCTCCTCGGGGCCGGGCCCTTCCAGGTCAACGGATCTCTTTCCGGCGCCCACGGAGGGCAGACCCGGCTATCGGACGACGGACGCACGCTGACGTTCCAGCCCGATCCACCCTTCTCCTATGGAGAAGTGGTGTCGTGTATCGCCGGTGCGGGCGTGAGGACCGACACGGGGGGCTCGGTCCCTCCGGTGCCCTTCGCGTTCACGATCGCGGGTCCCGAGCGCGAGAGCCTGCGCGATTTCCCGCCTCCCGACGATGGCGCCGGATCGCCCTTCTCGAGCTTCCCCACCGGGTCGCCCCTTGGGCTCCGGTCGGCGGCCCTGGCCGAATCGCTGCCCCCGGACTTCCCGAACATCCAGGCATCGGTGTTCGGAACGCCGAGCCCCGGACGCCTCTTCGTCAGCGACCTGCATTTCAACATTTTCGGAATCCGGATTCCCTCCTATCTCCTGATCCTCGAGAACAGCGGGAGCCCCTATTTCTACCGGCAGCTCCCGTGGACCGGACTCGATTTCAAGATGCAGCCGAGCGGAAAGCTGACCTATTTCGACGCCGCCGCGAGGGCGTTCTACGAGCTGAACGCGCGCTATGAGGTCGTGGACAGCTTCCGCTGCGGAAACGGGTATTCCACCGACGGGCACGATCTGGTTCTCCTTCCCAACGGCCACGCGCTGCTCATGGCCTACGACGCGCAGATCATCGACATGCGCCCGATCGCTCTGGGCGGACGGGCCGACGCGCGCGTCATTGGACTCATCCTTCAGGAGCTCGACCAGCAGAAGAACGTCGTGTTCCAGTGGCGCAGCTGGGATCACTTCCAGATCACGGACATCTGGGATCAGAACCTGCTCGCGCGTTCGGTGGTGGACTATGCGCACGGCAACTCGCTCGACGCGGACCCCCAGGGGAACCTCGTCGTGTCCTCCCGCCACATGAACGAGGTGACGAAGATCAGCCGGAGCACCGGGGAGATTCTCTGGAGAATGGGAGGAAGAAGGAACCAGTTCACCTTCCCCAACGATCCGATCCCCTTTACCTATCAGCACGACGCCAAGCTCCTGCCGAACGGGAATCTCACGATCTTCGACAACGGGAACTATCACGTGCCCGCGTTCTCGAGAGCCGTGGAGTACGCGATCGACGAGACCCAGAAGACCGCGACCCTGGTGTGGCAGTACCGGCTCAACCCGGACGTGTTTGGATTCGCGTTCGGCTCCGTCCAGCGTTTCTCCAACGGGAACACGCTGATCGGCTGGGGGGCGGCGACCCCGTCGCTCACGGAGGTCGCGCCGGATGGATCCATCGTCTCGCAGATGTCCTTCGATCCGAATGTCACGACCTACCGTGCGCTCCGATTCGAATGGCCTCCGGTGAGGCCCGCGGCGGTGGCGTTCAGTCCCGCCACGCTCACCCTGGGTGCTCGCGCCGTCTCGGTCGCGGCTCAGATCACGCCCGGGGACTCCACCTTTACCGCGACCGACGTCGATCCCCTCACGGTGCGGCTCAACGGGGTCGTGCCGGCGGATTCGGCCTACGTGAAATGGGGATACGCGCCGGGGGATTCTCTGAAGATCAACCCCACGGATGTGACGTTGAAATTCTCTCGCGGGCCTCTGGACTCGTATCTCCTTGCCGGGGTCGACAGGCTCACGATCACGGGATCGCTCAAGACGGGAGAAGTCTTCCGGGGGATCGGTGAGATTCGCGTGAATCCCGTCCTCCGTGTGAAACTGGCCGCGCCGAATGCTCTACGGCTTCAATCCATACCCGGACTTCTGCCGGTCTCGCTTGCCGTGGGCCCCGAGGCGCGCACGATCGCGGTGTACGACGTTCAGGGCCGGCGGGTGAACCGCTGGCAGGTGACCCCCCGGAGCGCGGGCCGGGTGTCCTGGGACGGGCGCGGATCCAGCGGTCGCGCCGTCGGCTCCGGCGTGTACTGGATCCGCGTGGAAGACGGAGCCCCCGGACCCGCGCTGAAAGTCCTGATCGCCCGCTAGCGCCGTTCTCTCCGCTCCCGATGCGCCCTGCAACGAATGGCGGGGCCCGTGCAATTCGCACGTTCGCAGTAGCCGCAGAGGCCCCATGGTCATCCAGCGAATCCCCTCCGTGGCCCCTTCCTTGCTCAATTCCTGATCGGGAAGCCAAGCGTTCCACGAATCGCGTGGACGCGGTGCGCCCCTAAGGAGAGCACCATGAAGCGCTCGATGGCTCGCTTGCTGGCCTATCTGTCCTGCGTCGTGCTTTGCGCCCTGGTCGGCTCCGTGGCTCAGTTCAGCCTGGCCTACGCGAACAGCGCCCCCGTGCTGAACCCGATCGCCGATCAAGCGGTGGAGCGCGGCGGTGAGATTTCGATCGAGATCGACGCCTCCGATCCGGACGGCGATCCCGTGACCATCACGCCGGGCGTACTGCCCTCGTATGGATACTTCGAGGACATGGGGGGCGGCATCGCGTATCTGACGGTCATGCCTCCGGCGAGCGAGCCGCCGACGATCATGGAAGTCACGATGACGGCCTCGGACGGTCAGCTCTCCTCGTCCCAGACCTTCATGCTCAAGGTGTATCCGGCCGGAAACCCGAACGCGCCCTCCATGGCGGCGGTCTCGGATCCGACGGTCGCGGAAGGGCAGACGTCGAGCGTCACGGTATCGGCGACCGACGCGGATCAGAATACGGTCTCTCTGAGCGCATCGCTTCCGGCGTTCGCTTCCATGACGCAGACGGGAAGCGATCCCGGCTCCGCCTCCGGACGCCTGGACCTCGCTCCCGGCTACTGCGCGGCCGGCAGCTACGCCGCCAGCGTCACCGCTTCGGACGGCGCCTGGACGGATACGAAGAACTTCACGATCTATGTCACGGATACGAATCGCCCGCCTACCTGGTCCGTTCCGGGCGGCGGCTACGTCATGGCGTTGAACGAAGCGTCGTCCGCGAATCTGACCGTGACCGCGTCCGATCCCGATCAGGCGTGCGGATCGGCGGCTCCGTCGCTGTCCCTCGTCAGCGCGCCGTCGTCGCTCACCGTCACGCTGACCGGTCTGGGCGGCGGCTCGGGTCAGCTTCACGTCGCGGGCGGCTACGATGCGGCCGGAACCTATCAGGTCACGCTGCGCGCCAGCGACGCGACGAACCCTTCGCTGACCGCGGACGTTTCCGTCCAGGTCACGGTTCAGAACGTGAACCGCGCGCCGGTGGCTTCGGCGGGCGGCCCCTATGCCGGCGTGACGGCCGTGGAGGTGAGCATGAGCGGTTCGGGATCCTCGGACCCCGACGGCGACGCGCTCTCCTACGCCTGGGCGTTCGGTGACGGCTATACCGGCACCGGGCTCACGACGAGTCATGCCTATGCCGCGGGCGGCACGTTCAACGTGTGCCTCACCGTGACGGACAACGGCACCCCCAACATGAGTCAGACCCAGTGCACGACCGCGAGCGTGCAGCACGTGAACCGTGCGCCCGTCGCGTCGGCGGGCGGACCCTATACCGGGCTTGCCGGCGCGGCGCTCACGGTGAGCAGCGCCGGATCCTCGGATCCCGACGGCGATCTCATCACGTGCGCGTGGACCTTCGGCGACGGCGGGACGGGCGCCGGGGCCGCGCCGGGCCACACCTATGCGGCCGCGGGCACGTACACCGTGAGCGTCGTGGTGACCGACGTCGGCACTCCGAGCATGAGCGATACGAGCGCCACCACCGCGACGATCGCGGACATCCGTCCCTCCACGTTCCCGGCCGTGGTCGCCTGCACCAAGTTCAAGGTCCAGCTGAACGCGGAGGGCCTGTTCCATGCGTTCCGGATCGAGCCCATGCGCGGGAGCTTCGTCGTGAGAGACATGAATCTCACGTCCGTGGTCATGAAGAACGGCGCGCTCCAGGCGTCCGCCGCCTACTGCTGCCTCACGAGGGATGTCGAGCGCGAACGCAGCGGGAGAATGGTGGTCCAGGCGTACTTCACCAGCGCCTCCCTGCGGCCGCTCTTTGCGTCCGCCCCCGTGGGAAGGAGCATGGTCACCGTGACCGTCGAGGGAACGCTCGCGACGGGAGGCAAGGTCGTGGGTGACGTCACGTTCCAGATCAAGAAGGAGGCCGAGGGCAGCCAGAGCGTCTCGGTATCTCCGAACCCGTTCAATCCGCAGGCCACGATGAGCCTGTACCTGCCGGAACGCGGTTCCGCCCGGGTGAGGCTTTACGACGCCAGTGGGCGGCTCGTCCGGACGCTGATGGACGAGTCGGACGCCGCGGCGGGCTACCATGCCCTGACGCTCGACGGCCGGAGCTCCACCGGCGCGAAGCTGGCGTCGGGCGTCTACTACTATCGTGTCGAGACGAGCGCAGGGATGGCGAGAGGGCAGTGCGTGATCATGAAGTAACGCGCGGTCCAGAGACTCCATTCGAGGCCCCGGCGACAACGCCGGGGCCTTTCTGCTATAATGTGCGGATGCACGAGCACCGGAAGCCCGCTTCGACGCATCCCAAGCGCATGGTTCCTCGCGAGATGGACGTCCTGAGGTCCATCCTCCCCCGGAATTGTATTTGTAGTCCGCGGATCCGCCCGGCCTAGTCACCGGCCCGGCTCGATCCGCTCTCCGTAGCTCGTTTCCCGAAGACAAGAGCTCGATTCCGATCGGCGCGTCCTCCGGCCGGCGCCGGTACCTCCCTGAGGGATTTCATCCATGCCACACCTGTATCTGGGGCAGAAAAGGTGAAGCGGTCGCTCTTCCAGGCGCGCGAGCACGCCTTCTCGATGGGGCGCGCGCGGGTTTCGGGCGCGACCTCGGTGCTCCATCTCATCGGTGGAACGCCGCTCCTCCGCCTCAGGCGGCTCGGAGCGGAGGTTCGCGGGGCGGAGATCTACGCGAAGGCCGAGTGGAAGAACCCCGGCGGCTCGGTCAAGGATCGCCCTGCGCTCGCGATGATCGAGCAGGCGGAGCAAAGCGGCGCGCTCACCCCGAAGAAGGCGATCCTCGACGCCACGTCGGGAAACACGGGGATCGCGTATGGAATGATCGGAGCCGTGAAGGGCTACCGGGTGACGCTGTGCCTTCCGGAGAACGCGAGTCCCGAGCGGATCCGAACCCTGCACGCGTACGGCGTGGACCTGAGGCTCACGAGCGCGCTGGAGGGGAGCGACGGGGCAATCCTGGAATCTCGGAAGATCGCCGCTCGCGAAGGGGACCGATATTTCTACCCGGATCAGTACTCGAACCCGGCCAACTGGCGGGCGCACTACCGCACCACCGCCGTGGAGATCCTGGACCAGACCGGCGGACGCATCACGCACTTCGTCGCCGGCATCGGCACGTCGGGAACGCTCATGGGCGTCGCCCGGAGGCTCCGGGAGGAGATCCCCTCGGTGCGGATCGTCGCCATCGAGCCGGATTCGCCCTTTCATGGGCTCGAGGGACTGAAGCACATGGGATCCGCCATCGTGCCCGCGATCTTCGATCCCAGGGTGCCGGACGAGCGCCGCGGCGTCCCTACCGAGGCTGCTTACCGGATGGTCCGCCGGGTGGCGAGGGAGGAGGGGCTCCTGATCGGGATCTCTTCCGGCGCGGCCCTGCACGGTGCGCTGGAGGTGGCACGCGAGGCGCTCGCCGCGGGAGAGACGCCGCGCATCGTGACCGTCCTGCCGGATGGCGGAGAGCGCTACCTGAGCGAGCGGTTCTGGGAGGACCGGCCATGATCCGGATTCCCAGGGGCGTGCTCGAGGAGATCCGGGCCCGGGGTGCGAAGGCGTACCCCGAGGAATGCTGCGGAGCGCTGGTCGGGCAGACGACGGAGCGCGGAGAGAAGACGGTGCTTCTCACGAAGCATCTCGAAAACCGTCACCCGGGCGGGCGCAAGCGTCGCTACTTCGTGGGGCCGGATGCCTACCGCGAGGCCGAGTCCTGGGCGCGACGCCACGGGCTCGACGTGGTGGGGATCTACCACTCGCACCCCGATCATTCGGCCCGCCCGTCGGAGTACGACCGCGAGCATGCATGGCCCTGGTATTCCTACCTGATCCTGAGTGTGGAGCGCGGCACGCCGGCCGGCCTGGCGTCGTGGGTGCTGAGGGACGACCGAAACCGTTTCGATCCGGAGGAACTGGAATGCACGTGAAGATCTTGATCCCGACCCCGCTCCGAAGCTTTGTCGGCGGGGCCCGAGAAGTGGAAGTCGAAGCCCGCACCGTGGGGGACGCGCTGCAGAGCCTCATCGAGCGCCATGCGCAGCTGAAGAAGCACCTCTACGGGGAAGACGGCAAGCTGCGCTCCTTCGTGAACGTGTATGTGAACGACGAGGACGTACGCTACCTGAAGCAGGCGGACACGCCTCTCGGCGAACGGGACGTGCTGAGCATCGTCCCCTCCGTGGCGGGCGGGATCGAGCCCGCGGTCCCGAAGACGGCGCCTCCCGCTCCTCCCACCTCCGCGTCGCCGCTTCCCCTCTCCGCCGAGGAGATCCGGCGCTACAGCCGCCATCTCATCATGCCGGAGGTGGGAATGAAGGGTCAGGTGAAGCTCAAGAACGCGAGCGTGCTCCTGATCGGCGCGGGCGGACTCGGCTCTCCGCTCGCCCTCTATCTTGCGGCGGCGGGCGTCGGAAGGATCGGGATCGTGGACTTCGACGTGGTGGATGAATCGAACCTCCAGAGGCAGCTCCTCCACGGCACCTCCGACGTGGGCCGGCCCAAGCTCGAGTCGGCGCGCGCGCGGCTGCGTGAGGTGAACCCACTGATCCGGATCGAGACCCACGAGGCCCGGCTCACCTCCGAGAACGCGCTCGAGCTGTTTCGCGCCTACGACATCGTCGCCGACGGCACGGACAATTTCCCGACCCGCTACCTCGTGAACGACGCGTGCGTGCTCACCGGGAAGCCCAACGTGTACGGGAGCATCTTCCGCTTCGAGGGGCAGGCGTCGGTCTTCGCGACCGTGGAGGGCCCGTGCTACCGGTGCCTCTATCCGGAGCCGCCGCCGGCCGGACTCGTTCCGTCCTGCGCGGAGGGAGGAGTCCTCGGCGTGCTGCCCGGGATCGTGGGCTCGATCCAGGCGTGCGAGGTCTTGAAGCTGATCCTGGGGGAAGGGACTCCGCTCGTGGGAAGACTCCTCCTCTTCGACGCCCTCGCGATGAACTTCCGCACCCTCAAGCTGAGAAGAGACCCGAGCTGTCCGGTGTGCGGTCCGAACGCCACGATCCGGAAGCTGATCGACTACGAGGCGTTCTGCGGCATCGAGGCGGAGATCGGCCCGGGCACGGGTGAGTTCGAGCTCACGCCCTCCGAATTGAAGAAGAAGATCGATCGCGGGGAGGACCTGGTGCTCCTGGACGTCCGTGAGCCGCAGGAGTGGGACATCTCGCGAATCGAGAACGCCAGGCTGATTCCGCTCGGCCGTCTTCCCTACGCTCTGGGGGAGCTCAGCACGGCCGACGAGATCGTCGCCTTCTGCCGCTCCGGCGTGCGCAGCCGCAAGGCGCTCCAGCTTCTTCGCGAGGCCGGATTCCGGAAGGTCCACAACCTCTCGGGTGGAATCAACGCCTGGGCGGAGAAGGTGGACGCGTCCGTGCCGAGGTACTGAGCCGGGCACCGGCCGTCGAAGTTGCGCCGCACTCCATTTGCGCTAAGATCGCGCCCGGTATGGGAAGACCGGGCACAGGATGGGGATGGGTCGCGGCGGGGCTGGTGGTCCTGATCGTGCCGTTTCTCGCGACACCCGGCTCCGCCTTCGCGGACGGGAAGAAGATCATCACGCGCGCGGCGGATCTGCCTCGCCTCAACTTCCGCGGCCCGAAGAATGCCGACTACCTGACGGTCTCTCCGGATGACTTCGCCCCGCTCGCGGCCGCGGTGCGCGACCACATCGAAGGAATCTTCCGGGACGACTACATCGCCGATTGGGCGACCCTCAAGGACCTCCACACGATCCTGGCGCATCTCGACCTCCTCGAGGGGAACGACCGGGCCGTGCTCGAGCACGTGAGCGTCGCCCGGCGGCTCGAGAGGAAGACCGACGAGAAGCTCCTCGGAATCACCTTCTATAGCGAGATCATCGCCAAATCCCGGAAGGGCGCGGGCTCGGGATCCGGCGATACCTTTCTCCAAGTGCTTCGATACAACCTCAGGGAAACCCTGGCGGCGATGCCCTGGGACGAGGTGCGCCAGGCGATCGTCAAGGACCGTGCCCTCCTCGAGCTTTCGGACGAGCATCACATTCCGCCCTGGGTCCGCACCCAGGCCTCGGCCCAGCCTTCGGACGGCGGCGCGATCTCGCTCGAATACGCAAACGAGCTGATCTTCGACCGCGTGCTTCTTCGTCTCATCGTGCCCCTGAAGAGCGAGTTCGTGCAGGCGCTCGATCGTTACGCCTCCGCGCACCGGACCGAGGACCCCGCGTCGGCGGGTCCGGTGAATATCTGGAGATCGCGATCCGTCTCCCTTCCCGCCGGAGAGAAGCTTGCCGCCGTCGTCGTGGCCATCTGGGACTCGGGCGTGGACACCTCGGTCTTTCCGGATCGTCTCTTCGTGAACCGTCGCGAGAAGGTCAACGGCAAGGACAATGACGGAAACGGTTTCGTCGGCGACGTGCACGGGATCGGATTCCGGTTCGACGGCTCGAAGACCCCGGAGCTCTATTTCCCGATCGACGAGAACGACAAGCGGCTGCTCCAGGCCCAGCGCGCGCGGGCGCGCGGAGCCTCCGATTTCTATTCCGGCGCCGACACCCCCGAAGCGCGCGCCTACCGGCGCGGGGTGGAGGAGGGGGCCGATTCCCTGTACTCGGACGAGACCGGGTCGAGGCTCCGGAGTCACACGCACGGCACCGAAGTGGCCGACATCGCGCTCGCGGGAAATCCCGCCGCCCGGCTCCTGGTCGTGCGGCAAAGCTTCCGGGACGAGGACGGGAGCGCGTCGGTCCAGAGCATCCAGTGGTGGCGGCAGTTCGCCCTCAACGCGCTCGCGATCGTCCAGTACTGCAAGACCCATGGCGTGCGCGTCGTGAACATGAGCTGGACGCTCTCCCCGCCCCAATGGGGCGCTCTGGGAATCCAGGCGGACGAGGCGGACCGGTGGGCGCGCGAGTGCTTCACGGTTGTCAAGCGGGGGCTGACCGCGGCCATCCAGCAAGACCGTGACCCTCTATGCCAACGGGAAGTCGCTCGAGGCCCGCATCCCCGGGGGGGAGCTGATGACGGTGTCGGGCACCTCGCTCGCCGCTCCCCAGGTGACGAATCTCGCGGCGAAGCTGTTCGCGATCGATCCTTCGCTCAAGGTATCGGAGGTCATCGGCCTGATCCGGCAGGGGGCGAGCCAGAGCCCGGATGGGACCATCTCCCTGATCAATCCCAAACGCTCGGTCGTCCTGCTCGCGATCCAAAAGGACAGGAAGGGGCGGATGTGACCGGATCACACCGGCCGGAGCATCCGTTTACGAACGCGTAGGAATCGACTGCGACCCTGTGCGTCGTTTCGCGGTCTTGCCAGGGCCCTGTCCTGAGGAGCGTTGTCATGAGTCGAATTGGAATCGGCGTTGCCATGATCTTTCTAGGAATCGCGTCCCTGGGCGTCTTCGTCGCCTCGGGCGATTCCTCGTTCAAGGTCTCCCACCGCATTCTTCTCGGCGGCGAGGGAGGGTGGGACGCACTGACCGTGGACTCGTCCACCCACCGCCTCTTCGTCACGCACGGGACCCGGGTGCAGGTGGTGGATACGCGAACCGACAAGGTGCTCGGGGAGATCCCCGACACGCCCGGGGTCCACGGGGTCGCGCTCGCGCCGGATCTGGGACGCGGGTTCACGAGCAATGGCCGCGACTCCTCGGTGACGATGTTCGATCTGAACTCTCTGGCCGTCCTCGGGAAGCTCAAGCTCAACGCCCGAAATCCGGACGCGATCGAATACGATCCCGTCTCGAAACGTGTCTTCGCGTTCAACGGCGGCAGCGCGAGCGCGACGGCGATCGAGGCTGCGGCGGATACGGTCATCGGCAGCGTGCCGCTCGGAGGGAAACCTGAATTCGCGGCCGCCGACGGGAAGGGCATGGTCTACGTGAATCTCGAGGACTCGAGCGCCGTCCTCGCCTTCGACGCCCGCACACTCCAGATCGTGCACCGGTGGCCGCTCGCTCCGGGAGAGGAGCCGAGCGGTTTGGCCATGGACCGGGAGCACCGGAGGCTCTTCGCGGGTTGCTCCAACGAGAAATTGGTCGTGCTCGATGCCGGCGACGGGCGCGTCGTCAGCGTTCTTCCTATCGGCAAGAACGTCGACGGGGTGGCGTTCGATCCCAAGAGGCAGCTCGTATTCA
>VBOR01000069.1 GCA_005893165.1 Candidatus Eiseniibacteriota bacterium
GAAGCCAGGTCACGACTGGCCCACGGAGGTCTGACTCGATGCGAAATGCCACCGGCCCTGAGATGCGTCTCCTATGAAAAACTAGGCCCCAGGTTCAAGCGGAAATCCCGCGAGCGGACAAGACGCCTCTTGCGGAGCTGGGAGCGGCACCGCGAAGGCCACGAGTGCATGACCTAACTATATAACGGACTACTTGGGTTCGGTCGGAGCCGGCGCGCCGGGATCCACGCCTCCGGCCCGTGGTGGTTCTTCGGCGAAGATCACGATCGAAAACGTCGTCGCATCGGCTTCCCTCGGGGAAGAGCTCGATCTCCAGGCGATCGCCCGCGTCCTCGGCGGGGCGGAGTACGAGCCGGAGCAGTTTCCCGGGCTGATCTACCGGCTCAAGGAACCGAAGACCGCCATCCTGCTGTTCCGAAGCGGGAAGGTCGTGTGCACGGGGGCCAAGAGCCTCGAGCATGTCAAGACCGCGATCGACCTCGTCACGAAGCAAATCGCCGCCGCGGGCGTCCCGGTCAACAAGGACCCCGAGATCGTGGTCCAGAACATCGTCGCGACGTCGGACCTCGGGGCGCCCATCGACCTGAATGCGATCGCGATCTCCCTCGGCGGGGGGAAGGTCGAATACGAACCGGAGCAGTTCCCCGGGCTCGTGTACCGCATCGACGAACCGAAGGTCGTCGTCCTATTGTTCGGGAGTGGCAAGCTCGTCTGCACCGGCGCCCGGAGGCCGTCGGACGTCGAGAAGGCCGTCGAGAAGATCACGGCCGAGCTGAAAGCGGCTGGCCTTCTGCGTTGATCCGAGGCCGGTCGCGCCGGAGCAATCGAAAATCAGCTCTCTGGTTGCGCCCTTATCTACCCAACAGGAGCATTCGCCGTCATGGGCCGAATCCTGAACTGGTCGATCCAGTTGCAACTCGAGAGCGCCGTCATCCTGGGTGTCGTGGTTCTCGTGGGCCTCGTGGCCTTGTGCACCGTATTCGTACATTTCGAGGAAGGGTGGACCTGGGTGGATGCTGCATACTTCGCTATCACGTCGACGACGACGGTCTCCTACGGTGACTTGATTCCGAAGCACGAGGCGACCAAGATCTTCCTGATCTTCTATCTCCCCATCGGGATCGGAGTCGGGTTCACGGTCCTCGCTTCAATCGGCGCGAAGCTGATCGCGGCGCAGCGAATCCGTCTCGAGCATACGCGGGACTCGCTGCGAGAGCGATCGGATCGCAAGGACGACGCTCCGAAACATTGAGTTCGAATGGACCGGACGGGCGCCAAAGCGGAATCCGCCCCTTTAATACGTGTCAGTTCATCCCGGGGCGGAGAGGGGTGTAGCGAAAGCCTGCCCAGCGGCAGTTGGCGTTCTGGTCAGCGTTCTGGTCTTTCAGGTCGCGATTGGCGTTGACAGCGAGGCGTCGCTTAGGATCTGGACACTGGAGGCATCGCGCGGTGAGCCCATCGCCTCCCGGCCAAGCGATTGGCAGGCGGCCCCAATGCCTCTCGCTCCCGTTGGAACCGGTGGGACGGACCCTACGCCGCCCGCCCGATACGGGCACGCCATGGCGTACGATTCCCAGTCCGGCCGCTTGGTCTTATTCGGCGGTGGGTCTAGCAGTGCCGGTGTCTTGCTCTTGCTCAACGACACCTGGGCGTACGACTTCAACACGAGCACATGGACGGACATGTCCCCGGCCATTGCGCCTCCCGCCCGATACGGGCATGCGATGGCGTACGACTCGGAGTCGGACCGCGTCATATTGTTCGGCGGCTGGAGCTACGGTAACGCTGTCTTCAACGACACCTGGGCGTACGACTTCAACACGAATACCTGGAACGAGGTGTCCCCCAAATCGAGTCCGCTTGCCAGATCCCTCCATGTTATGGCGTACGATTCCGAGTCCGACCGTGTGATCCTGTTCGGCGGCTACAGCAGTTGTTGCCTCGGTATCACTCTCGGAGACACCTGGGCGTACGACTTCAACACGAACACGTGGACGGCCATGAACCCGGCGGTGGCGCCCGGGCCCCGAGAATCCTCCGCGATGGCGTACGATTCCCGGTCCGACCGAGTCATTCTGTTCGGTGGGTATGGCGGCTCCAACGAAACATGGGCGTACGACTTCAACACGAACACATGGACGGACACGAACCCGGTCGTCGAGCCGCCGGGGCGATGGGGCCACGCGCTTGCGTACGACTCTCAATCCGATCGCGTCATCCTGTTCGGCGGGGGTCTCTACGACACCTGGGCGTACGACTTCAACGGGAACATCTGGACCGACATGGCCCCCGCCTCGAGTCCGCTCGGCCGAGAGAGTCCCACGTTGACGTACGACTCGGCGGCCGATCGGGTGGTCCTGTTCGGCGGGACTGTGAGTGGCAGAGGCGACTCCAACGAGACTTGGGCCTACGACTTCCAGGCGAATGCGTGGGCAGACATGGCCAGAACGCCGCCCGCCCGCTACGGTCACGCGATGGCGTACGACTCTCAGTCCGACCGGATCATCCTGTTCGGCGGCTGGACAGGGACGCAACAGAGCAACGACACGTGGGCCTACGACTTCAAGACGAACACATGGACGGACCTGGCACCGGTTGTGGGCCCGCGTGTACGAGCTTATCATGCCATGGCGTATGATTCTCAGTCCGACCGAGTCATTCTGTTCGGTGGGTATGGCGGCTACAACGACACATGGGCGTACGACTTTAACGCGAACACGTGGACGGACATGGCCCCTGCCACGAGTCCGCCCGGCCGATACCTGCACGCGATGGCGTATGATTCTCAGTCCGACCGAGTCATTCTGTTCGGTGGGTATGGCGGCTACAACGACACATGGGCGTACGACTTTAACGCGAACACGTGGACGGACATGGCCCCTGCCACGAGTCCGCCTGCCTTGGTCTCGGACGCGATGGCGTACGATTCGGCCGCCGACCGCGTGATCCTGTTCGGCGGAGATAATGGCACCAGGGTCTCTAACGACACGTGGGCCTACGACTTTAACGCGAACACGTGGACGGACATGGCCCCTGCCACGAGTCCGCCCGGCCGTGACAGTCCCGCGATGGCGTATGACTCGTCGGCCGACCGGGCGATCCTATTTGGCGGGGCGGCCGGTATCCTCTTCAACGACACGTGGGCGTACGACCTTGGGACGAACACATGGACGAACATGAGCGCTGCCCCGGCGCCGTCCGGTCGACATTTGCATGGGATGGCGTACGATTCCCAGTCCAACCGGGTGATCCTGTTCGGCGGGGTAACTGCTTATTCAATTCCTCTCGAGGACACTTGGACCTACGACCTCAACGCGAACGGCTGGACGAACGTCGACGCGCCCGTTCCATTATCCGCTCCCCGGGCGTTGGGCGCCTTGTCGGGGAACGCCCAAGTCCGATTGGATTGGCAGGCTCCCGCCTCCGACGGTGGCTCATCGATCACGGGCTACAACGTCTATCGCGGCTTCGCCTCCGGAACCCTGGTCCTCCTTTCGTCCGTCGGACCGGTCCTGACGTACCAGGACGCGGGCCTGACAAACGGGGTCGCGTACTACTATCAAGTGGCCGCGGTGACCGCGGCAGGCGAGGGCCCGCGATCGAGCGAAGTGGCCGCGACCCCCCGGACGCAGCCTTCTGCGGCCCTTAACCTCGTCGCGACCCCCAGCGCCGCGCGGGTCGTCCTGACCTGGAGCGCCCCGATTTCGGACGGCGGGGCCCCGTTGACAGGCTATTCAATTTACCGGGGCACCGCGCCGGCCAGTTCGACGTTCCTCGCGTCCGTCGGCAACGTTCTCACCTACGCGGACGACGCGGTGACCAATGGTGTAACATATTACTACCAGGCGGCGGCGCTAAACCTCGCGGGAGAAGGGCCCCGTTCGAACGAGGTTTCGGCAACCCCAACGGCACCTCCGGATTCGACCCCGCCCACGGCGGCAATTGGCTCGCTCCCGAACAACACGGTCGTCAATTCCACGACGATCACCTTGACCGGGACGGCGTCCGACAACGTCGCCATCGAGAAGGTCGAGGTGAGCGCGGACGGGTCGACTTGGATCCTCGCGACTGGCACGACTTCGTGGTCCGCGACGCTGACCTTGCGGGAAGGACAAAACACGATCTTCGTGCGAACGACGGATACCTCGGGCAATGTCTCGATCACCACGTTTACCGTGACCGTCGAGCTTGCATCGCTGACTCTGCAGGGAACGTCGAGCCTCGCAATCGACCGCGTGGCGGGCGGCGCCGCCGTGACGGCGGCCATTGTGGTCGGAGTCTATGTCTCGAGTTCCGTCGGTTCGGGGTCTTCCGGCGTCTCCGCGGCGTCCGGCGGCATGACGCACAAGGGCATCCCGCTCCCATGGAAACGACTCCGGCGATTC
>VBOR01000037.1 GCA_005893165.1 Candidatus Eiseniibacteriota bacterium
GGCAGCGTGGCCGGGCCGCGAAAAGCGGACCGTGTTCGCCGTGGCGTTCACTTTCCACTTGTATCCGCGCTCCGGCTCGACCGCGCCGAGGGAGCCACGCAGATTCTTGAAGCTCAGCTGCGCGCCGGCCGCCACCAGCTTGTCCACCCCCGGCGAGGTGGCGACGTTCTGAGCGTCCGGAAGAATCTCCAGCCCGCCGTATCCGGTCACCGTGGAGGAGAATTCGAAATTCCTCGGCGGATCCAGGATGAGCGGGTGCGTGAACGTGGCCCCGGCGGAATAGCCCTTGCGCCCGACCTTCGTCGGGCCCACGAGATCGTAGAAGCTCGCTCCGTTCCATTTCGCCTGGAAGGTCCAATCGCGATGGCGGTAGTCACCCGCCAGGTGCACCCGCTCGCTCGGGTCCAGCCCCCGCGACGGGGAGTAGCTTCCGGCGAGGTTGATCGTGGTGAACCCCAGCGGATCGGAGAAATTGAGCCTCAGGCCCAGGGCGGCGGCGTCCTTGTAGCCCTCGACGATGGGATACATCGAAGAGAGCCCCACCTCACGGATTTCCCGGTAGGGGCCGGCGTAGGTCGCCAGGGACTCGAGGTTCACGGTCGTCGGCGAAGGGGCCATCCAGCGCTTCACGATCGGGTGCTTCTCCGCGATCTCGGCTCCCAGGAACGTGACGGCGCTCACGTCCTGGACCGGCTTGGGATCCACGAGCGCGGGCACGAACCCGTTCCCCGTGAACCGGAACACGACCAGCGAATCCCGCGCGACGGGCAGCGGCCGGAAGAACCCGGTCTCGCCGTTCGTGACCACGCTCATGGAGTCCCCGTCGAAATTCCACCGGAAGATGTTCGAGACGCCCGTGTAATAGGAGCTTCCGTACAGGCTCTTCCCGTCCCCCGAGAACACGAACCCTGCCGGAGCCGCCGCGCCGAAATCGTGGAGGGTCGTGGAGGTGGTGTCTCCCTCGAGGAGACTTCGCGTGCGCCAAGTCCGGAGCGACTGACGTCCGCTGATCTCCGCCAGGGTGCCGGAGAGGGTCTGGCCGTCCGGGGAAATGTCGATGTCGTAGCCGGTCGCAGGATCCAGGTCGCAGAGGTCACGCCAGTCGTTGTTGTCGGTCGTGTAGAAGAGCTTTTTCGTATCCGGATCGTAAGCGAGCGAGCACACGAAATAGATGGCCGGTCCCTTCACCTCACGCAGCTTCCGGATGGGTCCCCCGTCGAGCGGGATGGCCGCGACGAAGGCGACCGAGCCGGGATAGTCCACCGCGGCGTAGATCGTCCTCGAGGCCGGGTCGTAGAGAGCGCGGGACACCGAGCCCAGCGCGTAATCCGTGAGATCGCGGTAGGAGGTCGTGCGGTGCAGCCGGATCGAGTCCAGATTCGCCTGCTGAAAGCCATGCTCCCACTGGATCCAGTTCCGCCAGGCCTCGCCGAGCCCGAGCCCATACACCTTGCGGAACTGAGAGGCGAAGTAGCGCTTGCTGCCGGGCGGCCGCGACACCCACTGGATGAGGCTCTCGGGGGAGTAGCGGTAGGCCAGATAGCTCATGAACCGTGTTCCATAGAGATAGGAGTTGGCTCCGACCTGGAAATCGACCTTGGTGCCCTCCGCCTCGAGCCCCAGCGGATCGTAGAAGCGCGTGGAGTCCCGCACCATGGAGCGGAACACCATCTCGTCGTACGGACCCTGGGCCCTCCCCAGTCCCCCTGCCATCCACGTTTCCATGAACACGGCGATCCCTTCGTGATACCAGCGGGGCGCCGCACGCCGGGGCACGCACAGGTGCTGGTACAGGATCGATTCCGGGTGCTCGTTCGTCTCGCGCACCTTGCCGTGGAACAGTCCCCGGAAGAACTTGTCCAGCCCCGCGGCCTGGTCCAGCGCGACGACGTGGACGACTTCGTGGTTCATCGTGAAATTGATCCGCTCGTTCGCAGGGCCCGTCTCGTAGATGTAGCTGGCGGGGGCGATATGGACGAGCATGGTGTTTCTGGGGTTCACGAAGACCCCCGCGTTCCCGAAATCGGAGATGTCGTCCATGTAGACGTTCACCTTCTCCGTCGGGGTGTACTGGAAGAGCTTCTCGTGGAATCGCATCGAGTTCTCGAAGCAGCGGGAGGCGTAGACCGAGAGGAAGGTGAGCGTGCCGCCATACACGAGACGCAGATCGCGTGTCTCGATGGCGTCGAGCTCGGCGTTCGAGGGTACGGGGAGGAGAAACAGGATCGCGGCCGTCATGGCCCAAAGACGCAGGACTCGTTGCTTCATCGACCCCCTCAACCCAGGGAAAGACGAAGAGACCCCGGACGGCTCCGGGGTCTCCGCGCCTTGACGATATTTCGGGTTCGCTACTCTGCGGTGTTCTCGCTGATCACCTTCTGCACGTCGGGAATTCTCGCCAGTCTCTGGAACTGGTCGTTCGCCACGAGCTGCAGGAAGCTCGAGTTGTGTGCCAGGTTCAAGAAGTCCTTGCTCTGGACGAGCTTGTTGAATTCGGGGTGCTGCTTTCCGAAGCGCTTCATTCCGTCGGCGTCCGGGATCCGGACCAGGCGACCACCGTCGGCATCGGGCAGCGTCACGCCCTTCCCACCGTCGGCATCCGGCAACGTCACACGCTTCCCACCATCGGCATCGGGACGGGTGACCTGGCGTCCACCATCAGCATCGGGACGGGTGACCTGGCGTCCACCATCGGCATCCGGAAGCGTGACCTGGCGTCCACCATCAGCATCGGGCCGGGTGACCTGGCGACCGCCGTCCGCATCGGGCAGCGTGGTCTGACGACCACCATCAGCGTCCGGCCGGGTGACCTGGCGTCCGCCGTCCGCATCGGGCAGCGTGGTCTGACGACCACCATCAGCGTCCGGCCGGGTGACCTGGCGACCGCCGTCCGCATCGGGCAGCGTGGTCTGACGACCACCATCAGCGTCAGGAAGCAGGAACGTTCTCTTGAAATCCGCCGTGGTGACCAGCTGCCAGAACTCTTCGGTCTGGGACAGCTTCTTGAATTCCGGAGTCGCGATCACCTTGTGGAAGAGATCGCTTTGGAGCAATGCCTGAACTTGAGGATCCGCGAGCACGACATCCTTGTCGGTGATCTGCGTCGCCGTGTACCGCTTGGCGGCACCGATCGTCCCCTCGAGGCCCGACTTCGGCGGGATGATCCCCGCGAAGTGGGCTATCGCGATCCCGACGACCGCGACCACCACCAGCCCCAGAATGATTCCCGGTCTCTTCATCGCACCCTCCTTGCCTTCCCGGACAACCCCAGGCGATTCGGCGAACTCGGCTGCTTCGCCATCCGCTCTGTCACAAATACAGGCCTACTTGAAAAAGGTTGGTGACCCGCGCGCGATTTCCCGACCTCCTAGCTGCCGGTCCGGGGAGCTCCCGTATCGAGCTCGCCGTGGACGGTTTCATCCGAGCAGTGGATGTCGATGCGGAGCGGCGACCCGGCAGGTCCCCTCCGCGCCAGATAGAGGAGGTACTGGCTTTGGCCTAACCGCTGGATCCTAACGGAAAGTCGGCCAGAACCAAGCATTACCTCGTTACCGGCGGTTTCCTGGCGCACGGCCAGGGCGCCCCACACGTCGGGATCGAATTCCAGGAGCAGGTCGGTGCCCGCGGGAGCATCCAGGGTGAGCCGAGCCAGCAGCTTGTCCTTTGCGAGCAGCGTCTCGACGAGTACATGCCCTTCCCGTAACTTGAACTCTCTACTGCTGATCCGCCGATAGATCGTCCCCTCGGAGGGGGCCAGCATCGTGCCCGTGACAGGGCTCAGGTCGATGCCGGCGCGGTTCATGACGCTTCCGCTGATCACGGCGAACGCCAGGACGCCCAGCGCCGCCCCGGCGGCGAAGGAATAGGCGTAACGGAAAGCGGGGCGACCGCGAAACGCGGACACGATCGTCTCGAGCCATCCCTCGCGCGCCGGAGACGCCGCGGAGCGGAGGCGGATCTCACGCAGGACGTCTTGCTTCAGGCCGGCCGGCGGCTCCTCGGAGTGAGCCTGGCTCAGGGCCGTGAACACCTGGCCGAGCTTGCGGTATTCGGCCTGTGCTCCCTCGCTCGACTGGAGAAGTTGCTTCAGCTGCTCCGATTCCTCGGGCGTGGCAACCCCGTCCAGCTGATCGTTCATGAGCTCTTGCCGTTCGCGGTCCTTCATGACAGTCGGATCCCATGCTTGGAGAAAATGTCCCCGAGAAGCTGCCGTGCCGTGTAGAGACGGGATTTCACTGTCTTCTCGGGCACCTCGAGCACACCGCTCATTTCCTGATACGTCAGTTGGGCGAAGTGCCGGAGCACGATCACCTGCCGGTAATCCGGCGTAAGCTCCAGCAGCGCCGCCTGGATCGAATCCCTCAGCAGACTTCGGGCGCACTCCTCTTCGGGGCCGGTCTCCCGGGACTGAAACGATTCGTCCAAGGGCTCGAGCCTCCGGTTCTTGCACAAGTGATTCAGCGATTCGTTGATCGTGATCCGGTACACCCAGCTGAAGAATCTGTGCTTCCGGTCGAAGGAACCGAGGTTCTCGTACGCCTTCAGAAAGACGGTCTGCGTGATATCCCTCGCGTCTTCCCGGTTCCCTACCATCCGGAGCGAAACGTTGAACAGCACCCGCTGGTAGCGGTCGATCAGCTCCCCGAATGCCCCCCCATCACCATCCAGGCACCGTACCAGTAGCTCCTCTTCCTCCTCGTTCACCCCAAGTACAGGAGAAGGGGCGGAAAGTTGGCGGGTGTCACTCAAGGCGCAACACCTTGTCCAGCCCGGCGTAGACGAACACCGACCGGATGCGGGGCTTCATGTTGGTGATCCGGAAACTGTGACCCGAGTCACGGAGTCGCTTGTAGGTCTGGACGAGCACGCCCAGCCCGGCGCTCGAGACGTAGTCCAGATCCGTGAGGTCGATCGTGGTGGGCTCGTTCAGCGACTGCAGCGCTTCTTTCGCTCGATCCGCTTGAGCGGCATCGAGCCTTCCTGAGAGCCGAACGCAGCCTCCCGGCTGCACGTCGATCTCGAGCATCAGCGGGGGAACCTCTTCGTCAGGGTGATGATGGCGCTACGGTCCCGGTACTCGTACCGGACCGAATCCGAGATCCGCCTGACCAATCGAAGGCCGGCTCCAGCGATTTCGCGGGAATCTACGCTCCACCATTCAGGTTTTCCCTCGTAGAGGCTCGCGCTCGACGCGATCTACCGCCCGCGAGGGAAAACGGGCTCAGACCTTGCAATCTAGTCCGTATCGAAGGGCGATTCAAGGAGCGTGAACGTGGCGCGGCGGAGCCCGGAGATGGACCCTAATGGACAATGTTGCAGCAACTTAGAAACGCCGACGTTCGATCCAGAGCTTCGATCGTGACCCCTGATCCCGGGACCCCATTCCTCGCCGGCCGCACCATCGGGTGCACCCGAGTGTACGAGAGACAATGAAGCGCGAGACCAAATCAGCCGCGTGGGCACTGCCTCGCGTCACGTGGCTCTCGTTTGTCTGGGCGGGAGCCTGGGGCAACAGACACCAGATTTCGAGAATTCCGCGATGGGCATTCGCGCTTCTGGGCATCGGTATGCTCTTCCTCACACTCCACTGGGAGACACAGACCGGCATCCTCGAATCCCAATTCCTCTCACACTGGGCGAAGGGCATGAGGTTCTACATCCAGCCCGGCCCCGCCGATCAGGTCGTGTTCCCGAAAAGCGGACCGGCCGACGTGCGCCGGGGCTACACACGAATCCCCGAATTCACGCGGAACCTCGAGTCGCGTGGCTTCCGCGTCGCGGAACAGGCCCGCTTCTCCCCCGCCCTCTCGCTCGCGGCCAAATTCGGGATCTCGCCGCCCTACCGGGAGCCGGCGATCGCGGGGCTCGCGATCGAGGGAGCGGACGGGAGCGATCTCTTCGCCGCCCCGGACCGGGCCAGCGGGTTCGATTCCTACGCGGGGATCCCTCCGGTCGTCGTTCGCGCGCTCCTCTTCATCGAGAACCGCGAGCTGGACAAGAGCACGAGCCGCTGGAGCAATCCCGCGATCGACTGGGGGCGCTGGACGAAGGCGGTGCTCGTCTATTCCGCGAGCCGGATGGGGTTCCCGGTACGCGTCGAGGGAGGAAGCACCCTCGCGGTCCAGGTGGAGAAGTACCGCCACTCCGAGGAAGGACGCACTGGATCGCCTGTGGACAAGCTGCGGCAGGTGCTGACCGCCAGCCTGCGCGTGTACCAGGAAGGACCGGACACGCGGGAAGAGCGGCACCACATCATCCTGGATTACCTGAACAGCGTTCCTCTGGGCGCGACGCGCGGCCACGGTGAGGTCTTCGGACTGAATCAGGGACTCCGTGTCTGGTTCGGAGTCACGCCCTCGAAGGCCATGGCGGACATCCGGGCCGGAAAGACGCCGGCGGTCCGGGCGCGCGCCCTGAAGCACGTCCTGGCGCTCCTCTGCGCGGTTCGGGCGCCGAGCCGCTACCTGGGCGAGGATCGGGACGCGCTGGAGCGCCGCGCCGACCTCTACGCCGGACTGCTCGCCCGCGAGGGGATTCTCGATGGCGACCTCTCCGACCTCGTTCGCCACGTGCCCCTCGCCTTCGTCACGCGCGACGTGACGGGCGGGCGCGGCCATCGCATCCCCCCCTCGAGCAAGGCGACGAACCGGATCCGCATCGACCTGGAGCAGGCGCTTCAAGTCAAGGGCCTCTACGACCTGAACCGGCTCCACCTGAACGTGGAATCCACGATCGACGCCGGGCTGCAGCGCGACACCGAGGAGCTGATGGCGCGCCTTGCCGACTCCTCCTTCGTGGCGCGGCGGGGGCTCAAGGCGGAGCACCTGCTCGCTCAGGGGGATCCGCGGCGCGTCGTCTACAGCTTCCTTCTCTGCGAGCGGACCCCGATCCGGAACGAAGTCCGGGTGCACGCCGACAACGTTCGCGGTCCCTTCGACGTGAACGAGGGAATGAAGATATCGCTGGGAAGCACCGCGAAGGTTCGGACCCTGGTCCACTACCTCGAAATCGTGGAGCAGCTCCACCATGAGATCTCGGGGTTGAGCGACCACGCGCTGAACGATTACGGCCTCGCCGCGCGGGATCCGCTCACCCGCTGGGCGTTCGAGACGCTGCGCGACAACCGTTCGATGCCGGCGGAGAGCCTCCTGACGCGCGCGGTGGAGCGCACCTATTCCGCGAGTCCCGGCGAGCTCTTCTACACCGGCGGGGGGCTCCACGCGTTCGCGAACTTCGATTCCAGCGACAACCGGAGAAGGATGACGGTACGGGATGCCGCGAGCCATTCCACGAACCTCGTGTTCGTGAGGCTGATGCGCGATCTCGTTCGTTACCACCGAACGCGGCTTCCCTACGACACGGAGCGCATCCTCTCCGGGCAGGATTCGCTGAGGCGCCACGGGATGCTCACGGAGATCGTGAACGAGGAGGCGCAGTCCACGGTCGCGCGCGCCTACGAGGAGTACAGGGGGCTCTCCGTCGAGGAGACGCTGCAGCATCTTCTCGGCTCGCGGAGCCGGTCGTCGCGTCACCTCGCGATCGTCTATCTCGCGTGGAATCTCAAAGACTCGCCGGTGTCCCTGGATTCCTGGCTCCGCCGCTACGCCGCGCCCGACTCGATGCCGGCGGACCGCCTGATGAAGAGGTATGCGACGACCTGGCTCGGGCTCGAGGACTACGCCTATCTTCTCGACCGTAATCCGCTCGAGCTCTGGACCGCCGGCGCCCTGGTCCGAAACCCGGGGCTCAGCCGCGAGGCTCTCGCCGACGAGGGCGGGGAGGCGCGGCAAAGGGCCTCGAACTGGCTCTTACGCACCCGGAATCGCAAAGCGCAGAATCTGAGGCTTCTCACGCGGTTCGAGCGCGACGCCTTCGCGCGCATGACCCCCTATTGGCGCCGGCTCGGGTTCCCCTTCCCGCGGCTCGTGCCTTCCTATGCGACGGCCGTCGGAAGCTCGGCGGACCGCCCGGCGGCGTTGGCGGAGCTGATGGGAATCATCGTCAACGACGGCGAAGACCGGCCCGCCCAGAGGATCAACCGCCTCGTGTTCGCGAGGGGGACGCCGTATCACACCGCGCTCGAAGCCGGGCCGGAGCCCGGGAGGCCGCTCCTTTCCCGTGAGGTCTCGCGCGTGGCGCGCTCGGTGCTGAGCCAGGTGGTCGAGGGGGAGTCGGGAACGGCGCGGCGGCTGCGGGATGTGTTCCGGGACGAGAACGGCAAACCGATCCCGATGGGGGGAAAGACCGGAACCGGAGACAACCGGTACGACACCTTCGGCCGCGGCGGCTCGGTAATCTCCTCCCGCGTCGTGAGCCGCACCTCGGCATTCACGTTTTTCATCGGGGACCGCTACTACGGTGTCGTGACCGCCTCGGTCCTCGGTCCCCGCGCGGGCGAGTACAGCTTCACGAGCGCCCTCCCGCTCAAGTTCATCGAATTGCTGGCGCCGTCCATCGAGAAGCGGTGGCATGCGCCGCCGTCCGGATCGGGAGAGCCCCTGGTCTCACTTCAGCACCTCGACCTGAACCCGGCCGTGCCGGTCCAGAACGTCGACGCCGATATCCCGCTCGTAACGCCGAATCCGAGCCGACGGGGCTCCTGGCGCGCTCCATCGAGGGGGCGGCCTTCCAGACGATCCGGCCCCTGGACCATCCCGACCTGAGGCACGATCTCGGCGCGACACTACTTCATGCGCGTGTAGGTGATCTCCATGTCCAGATGCTCTTTTCCATCCTTCATGCTGATCATCGACATGGTGTGCTGATTCTCGTCGATCACCTTCGTGATCATCTTGAGATCCATCGGCTTGCCGGTCGCCGGATCGGGCATCTTGGACATCAGCGTGAAGACCTTGCCGCTGGCATCCGCCGTTCCGTCGCTCATCATGAGACCCGTCCCCATGTTGTCGCACCAGACGCTCACGAACTCCTTCTGCTGGTTGTCGTATCCCATGAGGCCCATCCCCTCGAACGGCTTCCCGTCGAAGTCCCCCTTATGGGTGGACTGCATGTAGCGATTCCCCATGATCCACGTGTTCTCGCAGGTGCCTTCGGAGAGGATCGGCTCACCAGGAGCCATCCACGACCGGCTCGTCGTCTTCCAGGCGCCCACCATGGGCTTCAGGAGCTCGTGCATCGGACCGGGCATGGCCATCTTCATCATCGCCGCCATCATTTCTTGGTGCTGCGCCTCCGGCTTCGCGGCCTCCGCCTTGGGCGTCTCTTTGGCTTTGGGCGCCTTGTCCGACGCTGCGGCGAAGGGCGCGCTCACGAGCGTGAGCGCGAGCGCGGCTGAGAGCGAGATCCGAGCAATGCGACGATCCATGGCTTCTCTTCCTCCTGGGTTCGGTGGTAGGTCCCGGTGATCGGAGCGAAGGGCGCAGATTAGCACGAAGCCCGAGGCGGAGGACGCCTACTTCGCGCCGGCGATCTTGAGCCACTCCCTCGCCTGTGCGTGCCGCGGATCGAGGGAGAGCGACCTTCGCCACTCCACCACCGCGCGCGCGTTCTGTCCCTGAAGCCAGACGATGGCGCCTCGGTTGAAGTGGAGCTCCGCCTCGAGTGTGGGGTCGGGGCGCTTCCTGGCCTGAATCTCGATCGCGCGATCGGTGGCCTGAAGCGCTTCGTCGTAGCGGTGGAGACTGTAATAGAGCACCCCCAGGCTCTGGTACGAGGTGACGTTCTCCACGGTCGCCGCGCGCTTCAGGAGCCGCTCGGCGTCCTTCCATCGCTTCTGCTGCATCCGGACGTCGGCGAGGTTGTTGAATACGCGGTAGTCGAGGCTCTTCGTCGCCGCGAACGTCCAGAGCGATTCGGAGTCCTTCCAGATCTTGGAGTAGGAGACCGTCCGCAGCGCGAATCCGGCGAGGAGAATCAATACGGCGAGCCCGGCGGCGGGCGCCCGCGGCGACCGGAGCGTGCGTTCCCAGGCCCCCGCTCCCGCCAGGCCCGTCGTGACCGCCCAGCAGAACCCGATGGAGGGGGCGTAGAGGTAGCGGTCGGCCATGTAGGTCACGAGCGGAAAGAGGAGCGCGGGCAGGAGCATGAGGAAGATTCAGGCGACTCCGAGGAATTCCAGCCGCCGCTTCCAGCGGAAGAGGACGTACGCCAGAGCCGGAAGCACCAGGAGTCCCGCGAGATCGACCGCGGAGGCCGCGGAACCGCCGATGCCCGGAAGATCGTAATCGGGGTTTCCTTCCCGTCCGAAGAGAAGCGCGAGGTAATTCCAGACCGCGTGCCCCTTGACCGCCAGATACCGGATCGGCTCGTGGGCGTACGCCGCCTGTGCGGTCACCTGCGCCCGGGAATTCACGAGGATCAGAACGCCCGCGATGATCGCGTAGGGGATCTTGGACAGGAGCGCGGGGACCCAAGGCAGGGGCCGGCCGCCCCTGCCGGGCGGCATCCGGTCCCAGAGGAGCAGGAACGCGGGGAGCGGAGCGACGCTCACCTTCGAGAGCATGCCGAGGAGGAACCACGCGCAGGAAGCCGCGACCGGAAGCGGACGCAACGCGCCTCCGCGGCGCGCCGCGAGATAGCTCCGGAGCGACAGGAGGAGGAAGGCCGTGGAGACCACGTCCTTCCGGCTCGAGACCCACGCGACCGACTCGACGTGCGCGGGATGCACGGCGAAGAGGAGCGCCGCGACAAGCCCGATCCCCGCGTCCCCGCTGAGCCGTCTCACCACGAGGAAGCAAAGGACGCTGTTCAGCGCGTGAATCAGGAGCGAGCTCAGGTGGTAGCCGCCCGCGTTCTCTCCCCAGAGGGCGTGGTCGAGCAGGTACGAGAAGAGGTGCAGGGGAAGGAAGTTCTGGAAGTAGGGGCGCGTGAAGATCGCCTGCACGTTCTCCCAGGTGAGCGCCTTGATCCAGGGGTTCGTGAGGATGTAGACCTTGTCGTCCCAGTTCAGGAACGCGTAGGTGCGGGTGCTCCAGAAGACGGCGCAGGCGCAGAGGAAGATCCCCAGGGTAGCGAGGATCGTTCCCGCGCGCGAGGCGAGGGCCGCCTGGAGGGGACTTACGGGCGTCTCTGGCGCGCGCGGCGCTAGGGAGGATTCTTTTCCCACACGTCCGCGCGCTCGTCTCTTCATCGCGGAGCGGCCCCGCCCTCAGCCGCCCCGGGAGGAGTCTGCGGATGCCCGGGAGGGAACCGGTGCGGCTGCCAGGGCGAGCTTCCGGCCGCCCGGCTCGAAGATCGGGAAGCGCGCGATTCCCCAGCGGTGGAGCCGGTACTTGGCGCAGACGCCCAGCACGCCCATGCCGTAGCGCACCGCGCGCGGGAAGGAGATGCTGGAGGCTTCCCCGAAGTAGCGCGTGGGACAGCTCACCTCCCCGATCTGGAATCCAAACGCCACGATCTGCGCCAGCATCTCGTTGTCGAAGACGAAATCGTTCGAATTCTCCTCGAGCGGAAGCGATTCCAGCACCGCCCGGCTGAACGCCCGATAGCCGGTGTGGTATTCGGAGAGCTTGCGGCTGAGGACGATGTTCTCGATCAGGGTCAGGAACCGGTTCGCAACGTACTTGTAGCGCGGCATCCCCCCGGTGAGCGCGCTCTTCCCCAGCATGCGGGACCCGAGCACGGTATCGTAGATCCCTTTGGCCACCATGGACGCCATCGCGGTCACGAGCGCGGGGGTGTACTGATAGTCGGGGTGCACCATGATGACCACGTCGGCTCCGTAGCGGAGCGCCTCGCGGTAGCACGTCTTCTGGTTTCCGCCGTAGCCGAGATTGCTCGGGTGCACGAAGGTCGTGATCCCAAGCTGCCGCGCGAGCGCCGTGGTCTCGTCCTGGCTCGCGTCGTCCACGAGAATGACGTGGTCGACGATCTCGTGCGGCAGCTCCTCGTAGGTCTGCCGCAGCGTGCGAGCCGCGTTGTACGCCGGAAGGACCACCACGATTCGCTTCCCATGGATCATCGTGAGCTCCCCATCGTTCCTGTTCCTCCTCGAACACTTCCCCCCGCATCCAGACGCCGCCGGGCCAGGTCCCGGTTGGCCCGGGCATCGGGGCTTTCGGGGTTGAATGTGAGCCCCTCCTCGGCCGCGCGCAACGCATCCTGGTCGCGCCCCAGCGCGAGGTATGCCGCGGACAGGTTGCTCCAGGTGGCCGCCCGCGCCTCCTTTTCCCCGAACCACTCCCGGCGCACCGCGATCTCGAGGGTGTCCTTGGCGTCGCTCCATCGCTTTTCCAGGAGCGCCACGTAGCCGAAGAAGGCCATCGGTTGTGCCAGCTCCGGGTACATGCGCGCGGACCGGAGCGTGATCGCACGCGCCTCGGGCGCCTGGCCGAGCGTGATGAGCGCCATCGCGGCCTGGTCCGTCACCTGCGCGTTCGCGGGATCGCGCCTCATGGCTTCCTCGAAGGCGCGGCGCACTTCCGTCTCCGTGGCGTCCGGTGGCCGGAGCATCGCCTGCGCCGTGGCCACCCTCCCGAGGTTCGAACGGTAGTACGGGTTCTGGGGCTCCCTCACGGTGGCCGCATGGATCGCGGAGGCCGCCTGACGGAGCAGGTCACGCTTCCGTTCCGGATCCGGCTCGATCCCCGACTGGACGAGGAGCGAATTGCCGAGGAGATTCGGGTACCTCGAATCCCACGGAGCATACCTCGACGCCTGGGTGAGCGCCCACGCCCGATCCGGGCTCCCCAGAGGCGCCTTCATCCCCCGTTTCTCGTAGAGCTGGGCGCGGAGCGGGAGGAGGACGATCTCAACGAAGAGAGCCGCCGCGAAGACCAGAGCGGCTCCCTTCGCCCAGACAGGGACCCGCTCCCGCTTCGGGCGCGCGCCTGGATCGCGCTCCGCCACGTCGCCGGCCGCCGCCGACGAGATCCAGCCGGCCGTCGCGGCCGCCAGGCATCCCAGCGCCACGACGGTGAAGCTCGCGAGATCCTGCGCCGCGAACGCGGCCAGGGAAGCCGTCGCGGCGATCGCGCCCGAGCGGACCGCGCTCTCCTTCCGGCGGATCGCCCGGAACGCGGCGATCGAGGCGAACAGGACGACGGCGAGCGCCGCGACCCCGCCCACGATCCCCTGGGTAGCGAGGATCTCGATCGGCTCGTTGTGGGCCTTGTTCGGGGTGTGCCCGAACTCGATCTTCCAGTACCGCGGATCCCGGTATTTCGAATACGCGATCCCGAACGCGTCCACGCCGACGCCCAGCACGGGATGATCGTGAGCCATGCGGAGCCCGCCCTGCCAGATCAGGAGGCGAGACCGGGTGGTGGGCGCGTTCATGCTCGCGATCTGACGGACACGCTCGGCGAGATGGGCCCCCATCGGCGCGCGCGCGAAGAGGAACGCGGCCATCCCGGCCACGAGGAGCGAGATCCCGAGCGCAGCCGGGATCGCCGATCTCCGCTCCGGCGCGCGCGAGCCTCGGGAAACCGAAGTCCCGCCCGAGCGGAGCTTCACGACGAGACTCAGGAGCGCCCACGTGAGCGCCGCGGCGAAGAGACCGATCCAGGCGCCGCGCGAGAGCGTGGCGGCGATCACGATCACGGAGACCGTCGTGACCAGTCCCCACGCGATGCGCTCGACACCTCGCGCACCCAGGGCGAGCCAGACAACGAGCGGCGTCGTCATCGCGAGATAGGCGCCGAGCATGTTGGGATGCCCGAGCGTCCCGAAGATCCTCACCTCCCCTTCGAAGGTCGCCGTCCGCCCCCATACCAGAGGATCCCACCCCAGGAGCTGCATCAGGGCGTAGAGCGAGGTCACGAGGCTCGCGAAGCCCGCGGCCTTGGCGTACCGGATGAGGGTGGTGGGCTGCCCGCGGGAAATCGCGCGCGAGGTGAAGTAGACGGCGGCCGTCGCGAACGCCGCGACGAGACCCGCGGTGCTGTCGGGTGCCCCGTGGAGACTCAGGCCGGGGTTGGGCGAGGCGATCGTCGAGGCGACGGAGGAGCCGAGAAAAAGGAGCACCCCCGCTCCCAGGGGATCGCGCCGCGCCCAGGTCGCGAAGCGGCCCGGGAGCGCGGTCCCATACCGCGCCGGGCCGGGCCGGCCGATCGCGGCGAGCTCGCGCGACAGGACCCGCCAGAGAAGCACCAGGGCCGCGGTCGTGAGCAGCATCGATTGTGGGATTTCGAAGCATTCCTCGGTCAGCCGGGAAAAGACGACCGGGACGAGGGCGAGCACCAGGACGAGGATCGCGTCCTCGACCGGGAGCGGACTCCTGGGGCCCCTTCGCGGCTTCACGCGTGGCGGAGATTGAGACACCCCATCGCATCCGGGCGACGGGGTGTCTGGATGGAAGGACGACGAAGCGGTTTCGAGATTACTTGAGGTGCTTCGAGACGAGCTTCGTCATCTCGAACATGCTCACTTGGCGCTTCCCGCCGAACACGGCGCGCAGCTTTTCGTCCGCGTTGATCATGGTCCGCTTGTTCTTGTCCTGAAGCTTGTTCTTCTTGATGTAGGCCCACAGCTTCTTGGTGACCTCCGTCCTCGGCATCGCCCGCGATCCGATGACCTCGGAAAGCGTCTCAGAAGGCTGCATGGGCTTCATGAACGCCGCGCTCGGACCACGCCTCTTCCCGGCTTTCTTCTTCGCAGTCTTCTTGGCAGGCATGCACCTCTCCTTTCGTGAGCGTTCTGCCGATCCGGACTCGTCGGCACCGACCGAAATTACTAGCACGTACGAGGGAAGAGGGCAAGTTTTCATAGGTAAAATCCAGGAACAATCGCCCCGGGGGAAGCGGCGCAAGGGGCGGAAAGTTGGAGCGGAAGACGGGATTTGAACCCGCGACAGCCACCTTGGCAAGGTGGAGCTCTACCGGGCTGAGCTACTTCCGCTCTCGAGGAAATGTCGTAGGAACGGAGAGAATTCTAAACCCCTCCTGGAACCGCGTCAAGCAAGCGAGGCGCGCCCGGGCCCCGTCTCCTCCACGGTCTCCAGCCACTTGTGAAATCCGGTTCCCATGCGCCGCGAAGCGTTCGCCTGGCGGTAGAGCTGCAGATATTTGCGGGCCGAGGCCTCCCACGAGAAGTCCCGCCCCATGCCGTTCTGCCGCACGCGCGCGAGCGCGCGGGGCGAAGCATAGAGGGCCAGCGCCTCCTCCACCGCATGAAGCAGCGCCTCGGGCGTATAGGGAGTGAACACGATCCCCGTCCCCTCCTCCGAGGAGCCGGGCGCATAGGGCTCCACCGTATCCGCCAGCCCGCCGGTCCAGCGCACGACCGGCACCGTGCCGTACCGCATGCTCATCATCTGGTTCAGGCCGCATGGCTCGTACCGGGAAGGCATGAGGAAAAAATCGCTCCCCGCCTCGATGCGATGCGCCAGCGGATCATCGAAGCCCTTCCGGAACTCGAGCCGCTCGGGGTACCGCGCTTCCAGGGACTGGAAGAGCTCCTCGTAGCGCTTCGATCCGCTGCCCAGGACCACCCACTGCGCGGGAAGGGCGAACAGCCGGTCGGCCGCGGCCTCGATCAGGTCGAACCCCTTCTGCTCGGCGAGTCGCGAGATCATTCCGAAGAGCGGCAGGTTCTTCTCGCCGGGGAGCCCCGATTCTTGAAGAAGCGCCTCCTTGCATGCGCCCTTGCGCTCCAGGCTCTCGGCATCGTAGCGCGCGGCGATCATCCGGTCGGTGCGCGGATTCCAGATCCGGACGTCGATGCCGTTCAGGATTCCCACGAGGTCCGCGCGGCGCGCGTTCAGGACCCCCTGCAGCCCGAATCCGAATTCCTCTCCGGACTGGATCTCCTCGGCGTAGCGCTCGCTCACGGTGGTGATCACGTCCGCGAACTGGATCCCCGCCTTGAGATAATTCATCTTTCCCCAGAACTCGAAGGGGGAGAGCGGATAGAAGTAGGTCGGCGGGAATCCGGCGATGGCCATGGATTCCGCGTCGTAGACCCCCTGGTATCCCATGTTGTGGATCGAGAGGACCGTCGCGGTCATCTGGAAGAACGGATCCTCGGCGTAGAGGGTTTTGAGATACGCGGGGACGAGGGCGGCCTGATGGTCGTTGGCGTGGATCACCTCGGGCACGAACGCCAGGGCGCGCATCGCCTCGAGGCACGCGCGCGAGTAGAAGGCGAACCGCTCCGCGTTGTCCGGGAACGCCTCCCCCGTCGCGGGATTGTTGTAGATCCCGGGCCGGCCGAAGTAGCGATCGTTCGCGATGAAGTAGTTCGTGAGGTGCGGCGGAGAACCGGGAGCGCGGAGCGCGTAGACGAGCGCCGGCGTGTCCTCGCCGCGCACCGGCACCTCGATCTTCGAGACCAGCTCGAGCTCGCTCCCTTCCGGGAGCTCGAGGGAGGCGTAGCGCGGAAGGAACACGGCGACCGAGCATCCGAGGTCCTGGATCGATCTCGAGAGCGCCCCCACCACGTCGGCCAGCCCCCCCACCTTGGCGAAGGGGACGGACTCGGCGCTCAGCATCGCGACTCGAAAACGCTGGGTCACGTCAGGGCTCGATGTCGCGCAGGTATTGCGCCGCCTCTTCGGGAGACGTCGGATTGATGTAGAAGCCCGAGCCCCACTCGAATCCGGCCACCTTCGTCAGCTTGGGCATGATCTCGATGTGCCAGTGGTAGTAGTCGAGCCGCGTGTCGCGGCACGGGGCGCTGTGCACGATGAAGTTGTAGTGCGGACGGTTCAGCGCCTTGTTGATGCGGCCGAGGGTGTCCTTCAGCGACTGCGCGAGCGAAGCGAATTCGCTCCTCTGCGAATCCTCGAACGCGGAGATGTGGCTGCGCGGCAGGATCCAGGTCTCGAAGGGGAACCGCGGCGCGAAGGGCTCGAAGGAGACGAAGTGCTCGTTCTCCGACACGATGCGCTTCCCCTCGCGCTGCTCCTGCTCGATCATGTCGCAGAAGACGCACCGCTCCTTCATGCGGTAGTGCTGGAGCGCCCCATCCAGTTCCTCCGTCACGACCTTGGGAATGATGGGCGTCGCGACCAGCTGCGTGTGGCTGTGCTCGAGCGAGGCGCCCGCGTTCTCCCCGTGATTCTTGAAGATCAGGATGTACCGGAACCGGTTGTCGTTCTTGAGATCCATGACCCGGTCGCGGAACGCCCAGAGCACGTTCTCGATCTGCTCCTGGCTGAGCTCGCTCAGCTCCTTCGTGTGGTCGCTCGTCTCGATGATGACCTCGTGCGCGCCGATGCCGTTCATCTTGTCGTACAGACCCTCGCCGCGGCGGTCGAGTCCTCCTTCGATCTGGAGCGCGGGGAATTTGTTCGGCACGACGCGCACCGTCCAGCCGGGCGTGTTGGGGAGCGTTCCGGGCTCACGGTAGGCGAGAACCTCGGGCGGGGTCTTGTCCTCGTTGCCCGGGTCGAACGGACAGACTTTCGCGTTCGAGACAGGAGGATGCGACCCATTGAAATCGGACGGGCGGCGTCCTCGCTCCGTGGAGATGATCACCCAGCGGCCGACGACAGGGTCTTTACGAAGCTCGGGCATAGCTCTCCATTCTAGTGTGGGTTCTGTTCGCCTCGTGGTCAATCCAGGGCCCAAGTCTCGGAGTAGTCGTAACTCTAGTCCATTTTGTACGTTACCGCAGCACGCAAACACCGGACCCGGAACGCTCCGGGAAAACCCAGGCGCACCGCCTTGTCTCGGAGGGGCGCCGCCTCCTGCTCCGATCTGTAGTCTCCGAGCCGGACCTTGTAGAGCGGGGTCTCGAAGGCCACGTAGGCTGCCGAACGCAGCAGAGCGACCGCCTCTCCGGCCATTCGGTCCGCCAGCACCCGATCCTGAGTGGCAAAGATCTGAACGCGCCAGAGCGGCCCTTCTTCCCCGGGAATCGCCCTGGCGGCGCTGGAATCGCCCCGCGGAGCCGCCTGAGCCACTGGAAGCGGCGCCCGGCGCTCCGCCACGGTTCCGCCGGACGGATTCGCCGGGACAGGCTCGGGGAGGGTCGAAAGCTCCTCCGGCGTGATCTCCTCGGAGGGATCCAGGCCCGCCGTCACGGGCGGCGCGGGCGAGGCCGCGGAATGGGCGCAGCCGGTCGTGGCGCCGAGGAGAAGGAGCGCGCCGACGGCGCATCCGAGGCTAGAGGAACTCATCGAGATCCTTCCGGGCTTTGAGCTGCTCCACGATGGCGCGAACGTCCTGCGCCC
>VBOR01000084.1 GCA_005893165.1 Candidatus Eiseniibacteriota bacterium
AGAAGCCCTGCGAGGTGAAGGTGATGGGGATGCACGAGGCGCCCTATGCGACCATCGCCTACTATCGGGGACCCTCGGCGGACGGGAAGCGGCCGGGCACCTACATGATCAATACCTACATGCCCGAGACGAGGCCGCGCTACGAGGCCGAGGCGCTGGCGTTTCACGAATCGGTTCCCGGCCATCATCTCCAGATCTCGATCGCCCAGGAGCTGACCGGCATTCCCGAGTTCCGGAAGCACCAGGGAGTGACCGCCTACGTCGAGGGCTGGGCGCTCTACACCGAGCATCTCGCCGACGAGATGGGTCTCTACTCGAGCGACGTCGACCGTCTCGGGATGCTCTCGTTCGATGCCTGGCGCGCCTGCAGGCTCGTCGTGGACACCGGAATCCACTCCATGGGATGGCCTCGGCAGAAGGCGATCGACTACATGACCGAGAACAGTCTGCTGGCCGAGAACAACATCGTGAACGAGGTGGACCGCTACATCACGTGGCCGGGACAGGCGCTGGCGTACAAGCTGGGACAGCGGGAGATCCTGAGCCTCCGGGCCGAGGCGAAGGAAAAGCTGGGCGCGCGCTTCGACATCAAGGCGTTCCACGACGCCGTGCTGGGAAACGGAGCGGTGGCGCTGCCGGTGCTCCGGCAGCAGGTCGAGGCGTACATCGCGCAGGTTGCGGAAGGGAAGCCGGCGCCGGCCAGCGCGACGCACCGGGCGGAGCCGTAGAAGCGGTCGCAGGACCGGAGGGGAGGGGACATGTTCATCGGGCACTTCGCCGTGGGGCTCGCCGCAAAGCGAGCGGCGCCGAGGACCTCGATCGGAACCCTCACGCTGGCCGCGGTCTTCCTGGACGCGCTCTGGCCGCTCTTTCTCCTCCTGGGGTTGGAGCGCGCGGAGATCGTGCCGGGTCCGCCCAATTCCTTCCTCTCTCTGAACTTCACCTACTACCCGATCTCGCACAGTCTGGTGATGGCCATCGTGTGGTCACTGGTGTTCGGGTTCGTCTACAAGGCGCGCACCCAGTACGGCCGAGGGGCGCTCTGGGTCGGCCTCCTGGTCCTGAGCCACTGGGTGCTGGATTTCCTCGTTCACCTTCCGGATCTGCCCCTCTGGCCCGGGGGGCCGAAGGTGGGTCTGGGGCTATGGAATTACCCCGCGGTGACGATCCTGATCGAAAGCGCGATGTTCGTCGCGGGCGTCTGGATCTATGCCTCGATGACGCGCGCGCGAAACCGCATCGGAAAGGCGGCCCTCGGGGCGTACGTCCTCGTGCTCGCCGCGCTCTACATCGCGGACGCCGGCTCCAAGTCCACCCCTCCGAGCATCACGGTGGTCGTCCTCACGGCGATCGTGGCGTGGCTCTTCGTGCCCTGGGCCTACTGGATCGATACCAACCGCGAGGTCCGTACACTTCCGCACCCATGACCGGCGTATCCACGAACATGCGGCTCTCCGCGTGAACGTCCAGAGCCAGGAGCTTCCGCTCGCCAAGTACGAGCGCGGCGCGCGCGCGAGCGTGCTCGGCCTGATCACGAATCTGGTCTTGGCCCTGGGGAAGCTCGTGGCCGGCGTCCTCGGCCACTCGCACGCCCTGGTCGCGGACGCGACGGAGTCGCTGGGGGACGTCTTCGGCTCGCTCATCGTCTGGCGCGGGCTCAAGATCGCGGCGCGACCTCCGGACCCGGAGCATCCCTACGGGCACGGCAAAGCGGAGCCGATCGCCGCCGCTCTCGTCGCCGTGCTCCTCATGATGGCGGGCGTCGGGATCGCGATTCAGTCGATGATCGAGATCCGCTCGCCCCGCGAAGGTCCGGCCGCGTTCACGCTGATCGTGCTCCTGGTCGTGATCGCGATCAAGGAGGGGCTGTTCCAGCGCCTCCATCGCGTGGGGCGGAAGATCGAGAGCGGGGCGGTGCACACGGACGCGTGGCACCAGCGTACCGACGCGATCACCTCGGCGGTGGCCGCGGCCGGAATCGCGGTGGCAATCATCGGCGGCAAGGGCTACGAAGCCGCGGACGACTGGGCGGCCCTCCTGGCGAGCGGCCTGATCTTCGTCACCGGGCTGCGTCTGATCCGCGGGCCCGCGGAAGAGCTGATGGACCGAAGTCCCGAGCCCCGGCTCCAAGAAAGAGTGACCCGCGTCGCCGAGGACAATCCCAGAGTGCACCGGGTCGAGAAACTCCTGATGCGCAAGATGGGTCTCTACTATGTGGCGGACATGCACCTCGAGGTGGCGCCGACGATGACGGTCTTCGAGGGGCATGAGATCGCGCACCGCGTGAAGGAAGCGATCCAGGCGGCGATGCCGCAGATCGTGGAGCTCACGATCCACATCGAGCCCGCCCGTCCCGGGACCCCGCCGGCCCGGGGAGGTCACGGTAGTGAATCATGACGCATGGCCGGGGGGCGCGACCCGCGTTGACTCTTCGGGCATCTGAGGTTAGAGTCGTGGGTCCTGTCCAGCTTACGACGCAGGGGAGAGGTGGCCGAGTGGCTGAAGGCAGCCGCCTGCTAAGCGGTTGACGGGGTAATTCCCGTCCGGAGGTTCGAATCCTCTCCTCTCCGCCATCTTGGTTTCGAGCTCAGCTGCGCGCGCCCATAGCTCAACTGGATAGAGTGTCTGACTACGGATCAGAAGGTTGGGGGTTCAAATCCTCCTGGGCGCGCCACCTGACCTCCACGAGTGTTCCTGACCGGAATCCAGTTACGAGGCGACCCATGAACCGGAACCGCACGATCCTTCCCGCCGCGCTCTCTCTCGCGAGTCTTCTCCTTTCCGGCGTAACCGGTTCTTTCACGGCCCTCGCCGCCGACAAGAAACCGGAGGTCAAGGTGGACCTCCCGGCCCCTACGAAGGGACTGCGGGTCGCGGTGCTTCCCGTCGTGAACGGAACGGGAGAGGCGGACGCGGATAAGATCATGGAAGACGTTCTCAGGGAGCAGTTCCAGGAAGTGCCGAAGGAACGGGCCGTATTTCTCATGCCCCAGGACGTGGAGCGCCTGCTCAAAGACGCGAACACGGATCGCGCCGAACGCGTGGCCGACCGCTGGTCCCGGTACGGCGTGCTGGATTCCACGGCGGTCGTGGGACTCGATTCCCTTTTCGTCGCCGACGCTTTGCTCCTGATCAAGATCAGCGAGTGGGAGACGAAGCGCGTTCACAACGTGGGCGAGGGTCAATCCTCGACGACCATCGGGCTTCACATGGCGCTCTACAGAATCAAGGACAAGAAGAAGCTCTGGAGCAAAGATCCACGCGAGCAGAGGCTGGCGCGCGAGTTGGATCTCACCAACTCGTCGGTGGGCTACGACGACACGGGCCGAATCCAGACCCCGCGCGCGAACGAGCCTCCGCGCGTGGAGGAGGTCGTCTCCGATCTCATCCGGGAGGCGCTGAAGAAATTCCCGAACAGGTGAGGGAGCAGGCCTCACTCGACGAGCGATTCATGGAAGCGGCGATCGCGGAAGCGCGCGCCGCGGCCTCCGACGGCGAGGTTCCCATCGGCGCCGTCGTCACCTGGGGCGGCCGCATCATCGGACGAGGCCGGAACCGGGTCGAGACCACGCAGGATCCCACCGCGCACGCCGAGATCCTCGCCATCGGCGCCGCCTCCCAGACCGTGAAGAGCTGGCGCCTCGACGACGCCACGCTCTACGTGACCCTCGAGCCGTGCCACATGTGCGCCGGCGCGATCGTGCTCGCGCGGATCCCCCGGCTGGTCTACGGGGCGCGCGATCCCAAGGCCGGCGCCTGCGGCTCGCTCGCGAACGTATGTCAAGATTTGAGGCTCAACCACCGCGCGGAAGTGCAACCGGGCGTGCTGGCGGAAGAATGCGGGGCGCTCCTCGAATCGTTCTTCCGCTCCAAAAGACGCGGCGCTGTCTAAGGAACGCCCCCATATCGCGCGACGCGCCGCGCGCGTCGCGCAACTTCAGTTATTTCAAGATCGTGATGATCTCTCTGAACTCTCCTTCTGCGAGCGTGCCTCGGATGAAGTAAATCCCTGAGGGCAGGCTCTCTCCGCGCTGATTCCGTCCGTCGATGGTCGCCTCATGCCCGCCCGCAGCCATCGCGGCTTCGTCCACGAGCCGGCGCACCAGCCGCCCCTGGATGTCGAACATCTCGATCCGCACGAACCCCGTTCTCGATGTCGTCCAGGTCAGGGTGGCCTGGGGGTTCATGGGATTCGGCGACACCGCGACGTTGAAGGAGCCGTTGTTCACGACGTCGAGCTGGGTCGTGCCCGAGAGCTTCCCTCCGCCGGCCAGACTCGCCT
>VBOR01000038.1 GCA_005893165.1 Candidatus Eiseniibacteriota bacterium
GGACGGCTCGATCCGGATGGTCACGGAGCCGCTGGATCTGGAGAGCTTGATGGCGGAGCTGAAGTAGGGAGCCTCTCCAGCTGGCGGATGTAGGTCGAATCCACGTCGGCGCCCAACCGCCTGGCGGCCTGGGCGTCGGCGAGCGCGCGCTCGCGTTCCTTGAGCCCCCGCCATGCCTGGCTCCGGCGGAGATAGTACTCAGCCAGGCGCGGCCGGTCCTCGGCCGGCGCCATACGGATCGCCTCGTCATACGCCGCGATGGCGTCGCGCGCCCGGTCCAGGTGCGTCAGGGCCAGGCCGATCGAGCCCATCTGGGCGTAGTTGGTTGGATTCCTGGGTTCCAGCTCGATCGCTTTCTTGCGATCGGCGATCGCCTTCTCGAATTCCCCCATCCTGAAATAGACCAGCGCGCGGTTCATGTAGGCGTCACGAAACGCGGGGTTCAGCTGGATGGCCCGTGTGCAATCCTCCACCGCTCCCGGAAGATCGTCGAGGCGCGACCGTACCCCGCCAAGGTTGCTCCACGCTTCCGCGTAATCGGGCTTGAGCTCGATCGCTCGCTGGAAGCAAACGGAAGCCGAATCGGGGCGGTTCGTCTCGGCGTAAACGGCTCCTTTGTTGGCCCAGGCGCGTGGAACCCTAGCGTTCAACGCCAGCGCGTGATCCAGGTCCGCTTGGGCTTCGTGAAAACGACCCTCCGTGAGGTAATAATGTCCCCGGTTGTTGTACGCGTCGAAGATTTGATCCGGGTATTTCTGGATCGTGTCGCTCCATAGCGTGCCCGAGTTCTGCCACACATCACATCGCTTCCACGTCTGAACCAGGGACACGGCGGCCAGCGCCACGAAGAGCAATCCCAGACAGGCGCGCACCGGGACACGGCCGAGCTTCGGGGCGGGGTGCTCGTCCAGCCACCAGGCGAGCGCGAAGAAGAGTCCGATGTAAGGCAGGTAGGTATAGCGATCCGCCAGGACCGCCTGACCGACGGTCACGAACTGCAGCACGAGCACGATGTTGATGAAGAAAAACGCAAGCCCGAAGAGAACCGCGCGGCTGCGGCGGAAGAGGTAGAGGATCGTCGGAAGCACGATCAGGAGCGCCCCCAGCGCGACGTAATACTTCGGGCCGGGTCTGGCGCCTTCGGCGGCAGGGTAGGGGTAGACCGCGGAAAGGTTCAGGGGAAGGAAGAGCTTCACGACGTACATCACCACCCCGTAGGACGCGAACAGGATCTTCTCGAACAGGCTCCACCTGTGGGGCGCAGCGACCGCGCCCGCCGTGTTCTGCGCCATCAGCGTGAGCACGCCGGCCGCGAGCGAAACGACCACGAACGGAATCTTCTCGAGGACGAGCCCGAGACGGAAGGGGCGCCGGCGATAGAAGTCGATCGCAAGGAGCGCGACCGGAAAGACGACCGCCGCAGGCTTCGATGCCACCGAGAGTACGAATGCCACCCAGGCCGCAGTCAGCCATCCCCAGCTTCGTTTCCCGAGGTAGCGCAAGTACGCCAGGAGACCGAGCAGGTAGAACAATGCATAGAGCACGTCCTTTCGCTCCGCGATCCAGGCGACCGACTCCACGTGCAGGGGATGGATCCCGAAAAAGAGCGCCGTCACGATCGTCGTCCACAGCCTTCCTCCGCTCAGTTGTCGGACGAACAGGAACACGAGCGCGGTGTTCGCGAGATGGAGCAGGAGATTGAGCCAGTGATAGGAAGCGGGCCGCGCACCCGAGAGCGCGTAGTTCAGCGCCAGGGATGCCATCGTGAGCGGGTGATAGTTCCCGGACGTCGGTTCGGTAAGGATTGATTTGAGCGTTGGCTGGGTGACGGTGGAGTTCTGCAGAACGTAGCGGTTGTCGTCCCAGTTGGTGAAGCTGTTGTCCAGGCTGGGCTGATAGATGAAATAGGTGAGCAGAAGAATCGCGCCGAGCCAGAGAAGCCAGTTCTTTCGGGCAGGGGTGGGGGCGCGCGCGGGCCGCGGCGCCTTCGGGTCGGGCTTCCTGGATCGTGGTTTCGGCATGGGTTCCGGAACGCTACCGAGGCACCGTGCCGACCCCGGGCCGGGACCGGTCCGCTCCCTCGAGCTCCCTCATGTAGGCCGAATCGACATCGGCTCCCAGCCGCATGGCGGCCTGCGCGTCGATGAGCGCGCGCTCGCGCTCCTTGAGCCTCCACCAGGTCTGGCTCCGGCGCAGGTGATACCCCGCCAGGCGCTGGCGGTCGTCGGGCGGCGCTGCGAGGATCGCCTCGTCGTAGGCGGCGATCGCGTCGCGTGTGCGGTCGAGCTGACTGAGGGCCAGGCCGATCGAGCCCATCTGGATGTAGTTGGCAGGGTTCCTGGGGTCCAGGTCGATCACGCGCCTGCGATCCGCGACGGCCTTCTCGTATTCCCCCATCTTGAAGTACACGGACGCCCGGTTCATGTAGGCGCCGCGAAACGTGGGGTTCAGCTTGATGGCTCGCGCGAAATCCTCCACGGCTCCCGCGAGGTCTCCGCGCCGCGACCGGATGGCGCCCCGGTTGGCCAGGCCCTCCGGATAATCCGGTGCGATCTCGATCGCGCGCTCGAAGCAGACGTAGGCGGAATCGTTCCGGTTCGTCTCCGCATACACGCTCCCCTTGTTCACCCATGCCCTCGCGACGCGCGGATTCAGCGCGAGCGCGTGGTTCAGATCGGCGAGCGCCTCCTCGTAGCGATTCTGCGCGATGTAGTAGACGCCGCGGTTGTTGTAGGCGTCGAAGATCTCATTGGGGTATTTCTCGATCGTGTCATCCCAGAGCTTGCCCGCGTCCTGCCATACGTCACATCGCTTCCAGGTCTGGATCAGCGAGACCGCCGTCAGTGCGAGGAACAGAGCTCCCAGCCCGTATCTCACGGGAACGCCGGCGAGCTTGGGGCCGGGGCGCTCATCCAGCCACCATGCGAGCGCGAAGAAGAGCCCGATGTAGGGAAGATAGGTGTAGCGGTCCGCCATGACGGCCTGACCGACGCTCACGAACTGAAGCACCAGCGCGACGTTGATGAAGAAGAACGCGAGCCCAAACAGAACGGCGCGATGGCTCCGGAATAAGAAAATGAGCGCGGGCAGCAGGATGAGGGCTGCTACGAATGCGACGTAGTACTCCGGACCCAGCGATGCGCCCTCGGCCGTGGGGTAGGGGTAGATCGCCGAGAGCCGCACGGGGACGAACAGCTTCACCACGTACATCACCGTGCCGTACGAGGCGAAGAGGACCTTCTGGAATATCGACCACTGATGAGGCGCCGCCACCGCGCCGACCGACTTCTGGGCGTAGAGCGTGAGCAGGCCCCCGGCAATCGAAACCAGGAGGAACGGAATTTTCTCGAGCACGAGGAGATGGCGGTACGGCCTGCGCTTGAAGTAGTCGATGGCCAGGAGCGTGATCGGGAACACGACCGCGGCGGGCTTGGATGCGACCGACAGCACGAAGGCGACCCACGTCGGGATGAGCCAGGGCCACCGCCTGCCGTCCAGGTAACGCAGGTATGCAATGAGGCCGAGCAGGTAGAAGAGCGCGTAGAGCACGTCCTTCCGCTCGGCGATCCACGCCACCGACTCGACGTGCATCGGGTGGATCCCGAAGAAGAGCGCCGTCACCACGGTGGTCCAGAGTCTTCCTCCCGTGAGCTTCCGGACGAACAGGAACACGAGCGCCGTGTTCGCGAGGTGGAGGAAGAGATTCAGCCAGTGATAGGAAGCGGCGTGGGCGCCCGAGATGGCGTAGTTCAAGGCCAGGGAAGCCATGGTGAGCGGGTGATAGTTCCCACCGGCAGGCTCCGTGACCAAAGCTTTCAGCGTCGGATGAGCGACGAGGGCGTTCTGGGTGACGTAGTAGTCGTCGTCCCAGTTGGTGAAGCCGTTGTCCAGGCTGGGCTGATAGATGAAATAGGTGAGCAGGAGAATCGCGCCGAGCCAGAGAAGCCATTTCTCACGGGCGGGGGGACGCGCGGGAGCGCGCGCGGGTTGCGGAGTCTTGGGGTCAGGCTTCCTGGATCGTGGTTTCGGCATGGGGTGAGGGCACGCTGGCGCCCGGAGCCGTTCAGTCTAGAGGAATGCACCGGCCGTTCAATAGAGACTGGCGGAATCGCCGCCGATGGATTAGATTGCGGCAAACCCGACCGGAGGAGGCCTGATGGTCGAATCCCCGCGGCATCACTGGCCATGGTTCGCGATTTCCGTGCTGGGTCTTGCAGTCGGATTGTGGGGCATGCAGGGGCTTCCGTCCCTCTCGGCCTCGCCCGCCGGCGCTCCCCTGTATCCCATCCGCTATCCCGCTCGCGTCGGTCCCGCCGTGGTCGCGTCTCCGGCCCAGCTCACCTACATCGCGCAATCGCGGCCCGCCGGCTCGCTGCTGGAAATCCGCTCCGACGCCGGCCTGGTCCGCGCGCACCTCGAGCCCGCGCTCACGCGGGTCCACCTCGGGATCATCTTCCTCGAAGGGCTGATCTTCCTTGCACTGAGCCTCCTCGTGCTCGCCCCTCGCGTGGATCGAGGCCCGGTGCGCGACCTCTATCTATGCGCCCTTCTCTACGGGGTCGCGACGATGATCCATGGCTCGTATTTCCCACCCACGCCGTCGTGGGCGCACTGGGTCATTCCCGCGATCCGGATCGGCTGCCTCTCGATGCTGCCGGTGCTTTTCTTCCGGATGAGCCAGACCTTTCCCCGCCCCCGCAAGCTCCTCGAGCGAAGGCCCCGGCTCATGCGCGGGCTGTGGATCGCCGCCTCGGTGCTCGCGGTGTGGCAGGTGGCTACCTTGTTCCGCTACTTCTCCGATCCGCGTCCGGATGTATGGGAGGGGACGCTCCTTCCGCAATTCCTGGCTCAGGTCTTCCTCGTCCTCTCGGTGGGCCTGGGGTGCCTCACGCTCTATCGAAGCGGTCAGAAGCTCGAGCTGAGCCGGGAGCGGGAGCAGACCAAATGGATCCTCTGGGGGATCGCGATCGGCCTCACGCCGCTCGTCTTCCTGCGCCTGCTGCCGCGCCTCTGGCGGCAGACCCTTCCGGTTCCCCCGGAGGTGGACCGCGTGTTCGAGCTGGCCATTCCGGTCGCCGTCACCTTCGCCGCGGTGCGCTACCGCTTCGATGTCGACATCATCATCCGCCGAAGCGTCATCTACGGCACCGTCACGGCCGCGCTGGCGGCGGTCTACCTGCTCGTCGGACTCTTGGCGGTCCCCTGGATCGCGGGCCGCCTGCCGGATTACGCCGCGGTGCTCCGGATCGTTGCCCTGGCGCTCCCCGTGCTCCTCTACACGCCGGTGCGGCGGTGGATCGGGACCTGGGTCGATCGGAGCTTCTTCAAGACCCAATATGATTACGCGAAAGCGTTCGCGGCGTTTCAGGAGCACGTCCGTGGGGCGCTGAGCCAGCAGGAGATCGCCTCGGTGTGCCGGGCGTTTCTGGAGGAACACCTGAGTCTGGAGCGTGCCGTCGTGATCGCGCGCCGCGGAGAGGGTCTCGTGGCCGCTGGGGCCCTGGCCTCCACGGATGCCGAGACCGTGATCGACGCGGTGGCGACGTGCGGGACGCCGCGCCGCCTCCTCGCCGCCGGGGACAGCACCAGCCGGCCCGATCTCGAGAGCTCGGACTTTCCCGGCACACTCGCCCGCGAGGGATTCCTCGTGGCGTTGGCGATCATGGCGGAGGAAAGCTGCGTGGGCGCGATCCTGCTCGGCGGGAAGCGGCCCGAGCGGCGCTTCACCGAGGAGGACTTGAAGCTGCTTCACGCCGTGCGCGCGGAGGCGGCGGCGGCACTCGAGCGCGTCGAGCTGGTGCAGCGCGCCGCGAAGGAAACCTTCGTTCGCGAGAACGCGGCGGAGCTGGAGGGGCTCAAGGACTACCTTTTCGCGACCCTGGGGGACGACTTGCGGCGGCCGCTCACGGTCGTACGCTGGACGATCGAGACCCTCCTGGAACGCATGGGCCACACTTCCTCTCCGCAGCATTTCGCCGAGCTTCAGGCCATCCAGGCCGCCTCGAGCGAGCTGGACCGTCTGGTGAAGAACCTTCGCGATCTCAGCCGCCCGGGGCTGGTCGGCGGAAGGGAGCTGGTCCGGATCGATCTTCTTCCTCTCGTCCACGAGGCGGTGACCGCGGTGACTCCCGCCGCCAAGTCGCGGAACGTCCGGTTCGAGCTGAGCGTGGCGCCCGATCTGACTCCGGTGAGCGGCTACCGGGACCTGCTCCTCGAGGTGGTGAGCAACCTGCTCGAGAACGCCACGCGCTATTCGCCGGACGGACAGGCCGTCGAGATCGCCATCGATCGAAAAGGGGAGGAGGACCGGCTCATCGTTCGCGACCACGGGCCGGGTCTGGCGCCGGATCATGGCGAGCGGATCTTCGATCGCTTCGAGCAGGGACGCCCCAGCCCCTACTCGACCGAGCGCGGCTTCGGCATGGGCCTCTTCGTCGCAAAGTCCTACCTCGAGCGCATGCGAGGGCGCATCCACGCGGAGAATCATCCCGAGGGCGGAGCCCGCTTCATCTGCATCCTGCCGGAGTGGCGGGAGGCCGAGCGGGAAGCGCAACTCGTGAGCCGCTAGACGCTCCCGCACGGTTCCGTGTAGGGTGCGTTTCGTGGGCGCCAACGAGCTCGAGATCAGGAGGGCGAGGCAGAGATGCCGAAAAAAAGGCGGGTGAACGGCCATGCGAGCTCCGACCGGCGCGCGGGCGTCCCCGGCCGCAGGGGCTCGGACGCGCCAGGCGAATCCGATCCCGCGCTCGTCGATGGGCACCTCAGCGCGAACCCGCACGCGCCGATCGACCGCGAGAGAACGGGACCTCTCAGGCCTCCGCGCCCGCCGATCGGGCTCCCCATCCTTCCCGACGGAACCACCGCGCTCCCCGAGGGAAATCCCTGCGAGGGGTGCGATCACTGCTGCAGGTACGTCTCGATCCAGATCGACACGCCGAGCAGCAAACGGGACTTCGAGAACATCCGGTGGTATCTCCTGCACAAGAACGTCTCGGTCATGGTCGACTGGGAAGGGGACTGGCTGATCCAGTTCGACACGCCCTGCGAGTGGCTGGTGGAGGGGCGGTGCACGCACTACGAGCTGCGTCCCGAGATCTGCCGCGATTACGACCCCGCGGACTGCGAGCGCTACGCGGGTCCTGCCGAGAAGGTGCTGCTGCGCACGCCCGAGGATCTGGAGCGGTATCTCACGAGTCGCAAGTCGAAAGGCAAGGCGTAGCGGGGGAGCGGTGTTTCCCTCGACTACGGCCTCGTGTGGATCTCCTTCACCAGCTCCATGGGATCGTTGATTCGAAGCGGCGACGTCGCGAGGAAGGACTGCGCGTATTTCGCGCCGATCGGCCAGCCGTGCGTCTGCGAGAGCGTCCCGATGTAATCCCCGACCTCCGGGAGGGGCAGCGTCGGCTTGGGCTTCTGCGGATTGTGGAATTGCGTCTTGTGCACGGCGAGCGCTTCCATCCATTTCTCGAAATACTTGCTCACGTCGATCGTGAAGGTGGGGCGGGTCCCCGGCGGGATGAAGTAGTAGTAGAGCGCCTTCGCCTGAAAGGGTTCTCCCTCGACGGGTGCCTTCGCGAGGTGGGCCAGGTTGAAGGCCTGCGAGACCAGGATGCCCGTCTTGAAATGGTCGTTGTGTCCGAGACCGCGGCCGATCGGCAAGTCATAGTAGGGGGCGAAGAGAATCTCGGGGCGGTATTTCCGGATCACGGCCGCCACCTTGCACCGGTTCTCGAACGTATCCTCGATGCGGTTGTCCCCGAGGTCGAGATTCGCGCGCACGTCCAGCTTCAATATGTTCGCTGCCGCGACACTCTCCGCGTCGCGTTCCTCCGGCGTGCCCCACCCCATGTCGCCGCGGGTCATGTCCACGATGCCGGTCGCGTGGCCCAGGTCTTTCATCTTGAGCAGGAGACCCCCGCAGCCGATCTCGGCGTCGTCGGGGTGAGGTCCGAAGACGAGCACGTTGAGCTTCATTCGGAATCAGGCTCCTTGGTCTTGAAGAGTTGGTCGAGCTTCGTGCGCGCGTTGGACGCGCGGTCCTTTCCAGCGCTTCCTTTGCCGGGCGCCGGGTTCAATGAAAAGTACTCGCAGAAATTCCGCCGCTCGCGGTCGGTGACCCATTCCGCCTGCGGCTCCCGGCACATGTTGTGGGCGTTCCGGTCGAAGTGCCGGCACTGCACGCATGCATGCAGGTCTCTTCCGCACGAGGGGCATTCGCTATCGCGAACGATCCTCAGCTTGACGTCGATCGTGGTTCCGCAGAAATAGCAGGCGCTCATGGACTCGACCTCCTGAATCTTCCGTCATGATAGGGAGCGACGCCGCCGGTCGACCACCCATTTCTAAACCCTCGCTTGACTTGCCTCGGCGGGGGACGGATGATGCGAAAGGTCCCGCTGTCCCGCCCCAACGGAGGTTCGCTGCGTGAATGCGCGCGCCAGGGGATGGGCCGCCGGAGCGCTTGCCGTGTCCTTCCTCGCCCTGAGCTGCACGACGGCGAAGAAGGCTGTTCCCACGGGCATCGTCTGGAACACCGCGTACGATGCCACGCTGGCCGACGCGCAAGCGAATCACCGGCCCATCCTGCTCGACTTCTACACCGACTGGTGAAGCTGGTGTAAGGCTCTGGAAGAGTCTACCTACACCGATCCCCAATTCATCCAGTTCTCGAAGCGCTTCACCATGGCGAAGCTGAACGCCGAGGTCGACACGGCGACCGCTGCCCGGTATCGCGCGCGCGGCTATCCCACCATCATGGTGCTGAACGAGAGAGGCGAGGAGCTCGATCGCGTCGTGGGCTATTATCGCGCGCCGGAATTCATGTCCCAGGTCGAGGACTACCTCGCCGGGCGGAACACCCTGGCCTCGATGGTCGCGGAGGCCCCTACGAAGAAGAACGATCCGGAGTTCCTCTACAAGCTCGCGGACCGCTACGCCGACCATGGTCTGTTCGACGATGCCCGGAAGGAGTTCCTGGTGTTCGTCGCGATGGATCCCAAGAACCGGTCGGGTCGCACCGACGATGCCTACTATCGCCTGGCGCGCATGGCGAGGAAAGAGAAGGACTACGCTTCGGACCGCAAGTACGCGAAGGCGATCGTGGACCGGTACCCGGACAGCGACATGTATCGCCCCGCGATTCTCGAGTTCGGGCAGGGATACTCGAAAGACGGGCAGTACGAGAAGGCGCGCGTGATCTTCCTCGATTATGCCAAGCGGTTCCCCAGTGACGAGGACGCTCCGTGGGCGCGTGAGCAAGCCGACACGCTCGCGGCCAAGATCGCCGCACGCCGCGGCGCATGACCCAGCACTCCGGCGCCTGACCCAGCTTCCGGAGCTTTCCCCGCGCTCCACACCCTGAGCCCATGAAAATCGGAATCCTGGGGCTTCCCCAGGCAGGCAAGACGACGCTCTTCCAGACGCTGACCAAGGGCCAGGCGCAAGCCACCTCGTCGCGGGGAGAGAAGGTGCACCTGGGATCCGTTCCGGTCCCGGACCGCCGGCTCGATCACCTGGGGGCGATGTACCAGCCGAAGAAGTTCACGCCTGCCAAGGTCGATTACGTCGACGCGCCGGCGCTGGAGACCACGGGACGAGAGCGCGGATCCCTGGCGTCCCTGACCGCGCTCCGCGACGTGGACGCCTACGCGCTCGTGGTGCGCGCGTTCCCGGATCCCTCCGTGGCGCACGTCATGGAGACGGTGGATCCCGCGCGCGACGGAGGCTGGCTGGTGGGGGAGCTCCTGCTCGAGGACCTGGCCCAGGTGGAGCGACGCCTCGAGCGGATCGAGAAGTCGGTGAAGGTAGGGAAGAAGCCGGAGGATCCGAACGAGTACGAGGCGCTCAAGCTGGCCAAGGCGGCCCTCGAGTCGGAGCGGCCGGTGAGCCGCGCGGGACTGAGCCCGGCACAGGAGCGGAGCATCCGCGGCTTTCAGCTCTTCTCCCTGAGGCCCTGGATCTTCGTCGTGAACGCGAGCGACGAGCAGATGAAGGTGGGGGAAGCCGGCCTGACCGGACCGCTCGCGAGGCGGTTCCCGCTGATCCGCGCGATCGGACTCTCCGCCAAGACGGAGGCGGAGCTGGCGGCGCTCCCGGAAGAGGAGGCGAAGGAATTCATGAGCGTCCTCGGAATCGAGGAGCCGGGGCTCACGAAGATGATCCGGATCTCCTTCGAGGCGCTGGGGCTCCTCTCCTTCTTCACCGTCGGACAGGACGAAGTCCGGGCCTGGACGATCCGCGACGGATCCACCGCCCCTCAGGCCGCAGGCGCCATCCACAGCGACCTGGAGCGCGGATTCATCCGCGCCGAGGTGATCGGCTACGACGACCTCGCCAGGGCCCTAACCATGGCCAAAGCCCGCGAGCAGGGTCTCTTGCGCACCGAAGGCCGAGACTATAGAGTGCGCGACGGCGACATCCTGAACATCCGTTTCAGCGTGTAACAGGAAACCGGATCCCCCAGGCGGACGTAGGGATTTGGGGCTCACGTTTCGTGCGCCGAGGAGGGACTCCATCCATGAAGCCGATGACCCAGCGGTTCCGCATTCTGGCACTCGGACTCTTCTTCGCCGCGGCGGCAGGGAGCGTGGGCGCGGCGCGCGTGGAGGCGGCCGAAGTCCGCCGCGTCACCGAAAAGCTCATTCCGTTTCAGCCCGGCGGCGAGCTCAAGATCGAGGACAAGAACGGGAACATCACGATCGAGGGTTGGCCGCGCAACGAGGTGCGGATCCAGGTCACGCGGGTGGTGCGGTCCGAGGACCCGAACAAGGCCGAGGCGCTGATGAAGGACCTCGAGGCCGAGGTGGAGGTCCATCGGGACCGCATCGTGGTGGAGAGCCGGTTTCCGAAGCTTCGCGAATCGATCGGCATCCTGGACATCCTGGGACGCAAGATGGCGACGCTTCAGATCCACTATCTCGTGCAGGTCCCGAACGAGACCAACCTTTCGCTGGACACCACCAATGGTGAAGTGCGCGCGCGGGGCGTGAACGGGCAGCTCGATGCCTCGACCAAGAACGGCGACATGCGGGTGGAAGACGTGAACGGAGTCCTCAAGCTCGCGACCACCAATGGCGAGATCTCGCTCAAGGGCGTCACGAACAGGGCGTTCGCGCGCACGACCAACGGCAGCGTGGTGGCGGAAATACGCCGGATCTCGTCCACGGGCTCCGTCCAGCTCCAGACCACGAATGGAAATGTCCAGGCGTACCTCCCCAAGGATCTCCGGGCCACGGTGGACGCCGTGACCACCAACGGGCATGTCTCGATCGCGTTTCCGGTGGAGCGCGAAGGGTTGATGACGTCCAAGACGGTTCGCGGCACGATCCGGGGCGGCGGTGTTAAACTGACGCTCGAGACCACCAACGGAAACGTGGAGGTCCGCGGTATCGCCGAGCGCGCCGAGCGCCGGCACAAGCGGAGCTAGGCCGGCACCCTGACCCGCGGTCCCCGGCCGAATCGCACGACAGGAGGAGCAGCGTGAGCACCGAAGTCCCGCCGTCGCCCATCCGTCTCACCGGTCCCCTGACGCGCGGCGACTTCCTTCTCCTCCTGTACTGGTTCGCCGACACGAACGCGGTGCCGGAGACGAACGGAATTCGCGGCCTGGGGCGGCTGACCCGCCTCTCCCTGATCCTGGGCGAGGAGATGGGACTCCGCCAGACGATCCAGCCCTACTTCGAGTACCACCGCACCCCGGGGCGCGGGATCGCGAGCCCCGAGGTCTGGGACGAGCTCCTGGCACTCCGCGCCTACCAGGTGCTTCGGACCTTCGACGCGGACGAGCCTCTCCCGACCGAGGAAATCGAAGAGCGCCGCTATCTCCTCGAGCACCACATCCCGGCGCACGAGCGCGGGCACTATCCCCTGCCGGCGTTCCTCGAGCGCGACGTGCTCACCAACAAGGGGACCTTCTTCGCGGCGAAGCGCGAGGACCAGACCATCCAGCGCTGGATCGAGATCTACAAGAGCACGGCGGAGCTGAACCGCCTGCCTCTCTCCGATCTCACCGCCCGGGCGCTGCCCCTGGTAGGAGCCCACGCGACGCGCTAGCCCCAAGCCGGCGCCGAGAGGTGCGAAGCCCCCATGCTACGACTCTTCCTCCGTTTCATCCTCGCGATCCTGACCCTGCGGGTTCTTGGGGCGCTGTTTGGCGCCCCGAGACCTCCCCTGAAGCCCGCGTCGCGCCCCGACCCGAAGCCGATCGTCGATCGTTCCACGGCGATCGACGTCCCATTCACCGAGGAGCACCCGGAAACCTGAGATGGGCGCGTTTCGCTGCCTGGTCGACGACGTCGACAAGGCCGTTGCTTTCTATACGACCAAGCTGGGCTTCACGCTCGCGGAGCGCTGGGGCAAGGCGTTCGCGATGGTGTCGAGAGGGGACGTGACGCTCTGGCTCAGCGGGCCCGATAGCTCCGCCGCGCGCCCCATGCCGGACGGCCGGAAGCCCGGTCCCGGGGGCTGGAATCGGGTGGTCCTCGAGGTCACCGATCTGGAATCCAAGGTCGGCGCGATGAAGCGCGATGGAGTAACCTTCCGGAACGAGATCGTCTCCGGGCCGGGCGGAAAACAGATCCTGGCCGAGGACGGCTGCGGCAACGTGGTGGAGCTGTTCGAGCCTGCCTGAGCGGCGCGAGCGAAGCATGCCCGATTCCCTCGATCTCTTTCCCGAAGACAAGCAGCGCCGCACCCGCCGGGCGCCTCTGGCGGAGCGCATGCGTCCGCGCACGTTCGAGGAGTTCGTGGGTCAGGAGGATCTCCTCAAGACCGGGAGTCTCCTCCGGAGCGCCGTCGCGCGCGGCGAGCTTCCTTCCCTCATCTTCTGGGGCCCTCCGGGGTCCGGAAAGACGACCCTGGCGCGCCTGCTGGCGCAGGAGAGCGGGAGCCATTTCGTCGCGTTCAGCGCCGTGACGTCCGGAGTGAAGGAGGTGCGCGAGGTGATCGAGCGCGCGCGGCTGGAGAAGAAAGCGCGCGGCACGGCGACGCTCCTCTTCGTGGACGAGATCCACCGCTTCAACAAGGCCCAGCAGGACGCCTTCCTTCCCCACGTCGAGGACGGGACGATCGTGCTCATGGGCGCCACGACGGAGAATCCCTCCTTCGAGGTGAACAACGCGCTCCTCTCGCGGATGCAGGTGATCGTGCTCCCCGCGCTCGGGGACGAGGCGATCGTGGCCATCCTGCGGCGCGCGATCTCGGATCCGGAGTGGGGCCTGGGGGCGAAGCCTCCGGAGATCGCCGAGGATACCCTCCAGCTCATCGCGCGGCTCTCGAGTGGGGACGCCCGGATCGCCCTCAACATCCTGGAAGGCGCCGCGATGATCGCCTCGGGCGCCCGCTCGCGCGCGGTGACCGGCGCGGAGGTGCGCGAGGCGGCGCAGCGGAAGATGCTTCCGTACGATCGGGCCGGGGAAGAGCACTTCAACATCATCTCGGCGCTCCACAAGTCCCTGCGCGGGAGCGATCCCGACGCGGGCCTCTACTGGCTCGCCCGGATGCTCGAGGCGGGAGAGGATCCCCTCTACGTGGCGCGCCGGCTCATGCGCTTCGCTTCCGAGGACGTGGGGCTGGCCGATCCCGAGGCGCTCCGCCTGGCCGTCGCGGTGAAGGACGCCGTGCACTTCCTCGGCATGCCCGAAGGGAACACCGCGCTCGCCCAGCTCGTGGTCTATCTCGCGCTCGCGCCCAAGAGCAACTCGATCTACCTGGCCTACGGGCGCGCGGCGAAGGACGCGCTGGAGAAGCCGCCCTATCCGGTGCCGCTCCACATCCGGAACGCGCCGACGCCTCTCATGAAACGCCTCGGGTACGGCAAGGACTACGAGTACGCGCACGCCTACGACGACGCGATCGTGGGGCAGCGGTATCTCCCCGAGGAGATGCAGGAGTCGCGCTACTGGGAGGGCGTTCCCCGCGGCCAGGAGGCGGAGCTGGTGGAGCGGCTGAAGAAGCTGAACGCGGAGAAGATGAAGCGCAGGGATGCGGAGCGGCCGAAAGGATGATCCTGGTCCGCCTCGACCGCCTGACCCACGGATTCGGCGCGCGGACCCTCTTCGAGAATCTCTCCTTTCGCGCGGGAGACGACGCGCGCGTCGGGCTCGTCGGGCGGAACGGCACCGGGAAGACGACCCTCCTCCGCATCCTCGCCGGGACCTTGGCACCCGAGCGCGGCGTCCGCGCGCTCTCGCCCCGCGTGCGCGTGGGGATGCTCGACCAGCAGATCGAGCCCGACGGCGAGGAGACCGCCTTCGAGTACGCGCGCGATGCCTTCCGCGATCTCCTCCAGCTCATGGAGCGGGAGGAAGCCGTTCGCGCCGAGCTGCTCCGGAGTGGCGATGCTTCCGAGGAGGAGCTGACCGCCCTCGGGCACGAGCTGGGCCACCTGCACGATCATTTCGCCCGCATGGGCGGGCACTCCATCGAGAGCCGCGTGGAGGAGACCTTGGAGGGCCTGGGCGTGTCCCGGCCGCTCTGGACGCAGCCGCTACGGACCCTGAGCGGCGGCGAGAAGGGACGCGTCGCCATCGCGCGGCTCATCCTCTCCGCGCCGGACCTCCTGCTTCTGGACGAGCCCACGAACCATCTGGACATGGCGGCCACGGAATGGCTGGAGAATTTTCTCGCGCGCTCCAGCGAGCCCTTCGTGCTGGTCTCGCACGACCGCACCCTCCTCGACCGGGTCTGCACGTCCATCGCCGAGATCGAGCACGGGGGACTGGAGCAGCACGCGGGGAACTACACGGAATTCGCGAGGAAGAAGCGGTCGCGCATCGAGCAGGAGGCGAAGCGCTACGCGCTCGATCTCGCGGAGCGCCGGCGCCAGGAAGAGTTCATCCGAAAGAACATCGCGGGGCAGAACACCAAGCAGGCCCAGAGCCGGAGGAAGCGCCTCGAGCGCGAAGGGCCGATGCGGGCGGCTCCGAAAGGGGAGACGGAGGCGGTCGCGACCTTCGACCGGCTGCGCGCCTCGCGATCCGGCTCGCACGTGGTCGCGGCGCGCGGGGTCACGATGGGCTACGGATCCCGGGTGCTCTTCTCGGGGCTCAACCTCGATCTGATGCGCGGCGATCGCCTGGGGATCGTGGGCGGAAACGGAACGGGCAAGACGACGCTCCTTCGCGTGCTCGGCGGCGAGCTGACGCCGCGGGGAGGAGCGGTGGAGTGGGGCGCGGGCGTGAAGCAGGCGGGCCTGGACCAGGAGGCCGCCGATCTTCCACCCGAGGTCTCCGTGCTGGACACGCTCTGGAACCTGAGGCCCACGACGGACGAAGTCGAGGTCCGCAATTTTCTCGGCGGGTTCCTCTTCCGCGGCGACGAGGTCTTCCGGAGCGTGGGCACCCTGAGCGGCGGGGAGCGCACGCGGCTCGGGCTGGCACGGCTGATCTGGTCGGGTCCCAACCTGATCTTCCTCGATGAGCCCACGAACCACCTGGACATCGCCTCGCGCGAATCGCTGGAGTCCGC
>VBOR01000116.1 GCA_005893165.1 Candidatus Eiseniibacteriota bacterium
TGAACGAAACGTACACGTCGAGCAACGGCCAGCGGTTCATGGCCATGGACGACAGCAACAACCTGTACATCGCCTTCTTCGACAACCGTTTCAAGATCATCGGAGGGGACAACAACTTCGAGATCTTTTTCCGCAAGTTCATCTTCAACTTCGGTGCGCCCACGATCACGCGCGTCACGAACTCCCCGAACATGTCCAAGTACCCCTCCATGGCCACTCGAAACTGGGGAGCGGGGGACTACGACACGCAACAGGACAGCGGGCGCCTCTACATCGTCTGGCAGGACGGACGCCTCTTCGCGCCCACGGGAACCGAGCCGCCCTCCTACCAGATCTTCATGCGAACCTTCCGCACCCAGGGAGGGACGGGATTCGGGCCCGAGCTTCAAGTATCGCCATTCGACACCGCGAACGCCGCGACCCTGCCCGTGGTCACCGTGGGGGACAGCAACCGCGTGTGGATCGTCTGGCAGAAGCCGATCAGCGGCACGGGCACGACCGCGCTGTTCGAGCGCGTCTACCACTCCAACACCGGGGTCCTGGACACCCTCGTGCAGCTCACACCGGGGATTGCCTTCGCGGGCAACGCATCGATCGCCGCGTCCCGTGACGGCGTCGTGCATCTGGTATGGGCCGATACGAGGGTGGGGGGAAACATCCAGCAGATCTGGACGAAGCGGTTCCTCCCAGGGAGCGGCTGGACCGCGGACGAGCAGCTGGTGTTCAGCCCGGCAGCCTCCTCGGCCCCCTCGATCACGACCGACTACCGGGGCCATGCCCATCTGGTCTGGGTCGACAGACGTGCCGGAGGTCCGGACGTCTTCTACAAGGAATACGTCCCGGGGGTCGGCTGGGACCTCGTGGACACCCAGATCACCACCCTCGCGACCTCTTCCCAGATTCAGCCCTACGTGGACGCGGACGCGATGAGCAACGTGTACACCGTCTGGACCGACTCGAGGAACGGATCGAGCAATCCCGATATCTTCTACGACACCCGGATGCGCGGGACGTGGGCCGGGAACACCCCCCTCGTCTATTCGGCCACGGACACGACCAATTCGGTCCAGCAGTACCCCGGCATCGCGCACGATGAGTTCGGTACGGCCTACGTCACCTGGACCGATGAGCGCCTACCGGCCTCGATCGGCAAGAACCGAGAGGTCTTTTATAAGACCGGGACGAATGTTGTTACGGCGGTTCCGGTTCCAGAGAGGCCCGCGCTTGCCAGGCTCCTCCGGAACTATCCCAATCCCTTCAATCCCATCACCAAGGTCCACTTCGTTCTGGACCGGAGCGCCCAGGTGTCCCTCCGGGTCTTCGACGTCCAGGGACGCGCCGTTCGAACCCTTCTGGACGGCTATTTGAGCTCGGGACCGAGGATTGTGGGGTGGGATGGGCGGGACGACCGAGGTCAGCAGCTCCCGTCGGGGACTTATTTCCTGAGGCTCGGGGGCGGCGGCTCTTACCTGAGCAGGACGGTCAATCTGGTCAAGTAAATGGCCTTGTGTGACCTGTGTCACTCCACGCGCCAGGCTTCGTATGATGACACAGCGTTGTTCTCGATTGACGACGTTAACAAATAGTGTTATAATCTCTTCTGCCTCGGAAGCGAACCCTTCGGCGAGGCAACTATATTTGGCGGGCTTCGGCCCCACATCGTGAAAAGGTAATGGCGAAAACCCCCGTTTCGCAGTCGGACTCGGATTTTCATCTCGAGACGAACGCCTAAGCCGCATCCGCTGTTGGCGTACGTCTCGTTTTTCTAGTTCCAGCAGTCTCCGTTCACTTAGTGGGCTGTGAACATTCGCAACCTCGTGCAGCTCCGGGTCGACATCTAAAGGAAAGAGGTCCCCTAGGTGATCCTCCTCAATCCGCGCGTCCACCGCACCTTCCAAACAACCCTTCTTCTCCTGCTCGGCGCTCTTTCGGCCGCCTCGTCCGCTTCTGCCTACGGCGTCGTGAAGAATCAGTCCGATTACTTCTCTCCGAGCACCCCGCTGACCTATACCCCCGGCCGCGGCACCCCCGCGGTCGCGGAGACCACGATCCGGCACCAAATCTATTTCAGCGATTTCGAGGGAAGCACGGCAGGGTGGTCCACGATCAACTACCGGGCGAACAAGCCGGTCGCGTGGAACATCGTGAGCGGCACGCACGGGTGCACGGGAAACTCCTGGTGGTGTGGGCAGGTCGGCCTGCCCCATGGCGACGGCTACGGGAACAACTGGATTCAGTCCCTGACGACGAACGTGCCGATCAACATCGCCGGCTCCACGTCGCCGCAGCTGACCTTCACGATGCGCCTCCAGAGCGAGCCGCTCTACGACTTCGCCTGGGTGCTGATCAAGGGATCGAATCCCGGATCGCGCTGGGACACGCTTGCGGTCTACTCCGGAAACGCGGGAGCCTCGTGCGTGAACAAGACGCTGGCGATCGCCGACTCGTTCAAGACCGTCACCCAGCCGATCGTGATTCAGTTCCTCTTCGGGTCGGATATATCGTATTCAGCGGAGGACTCGACCGGAGCCTACACCGGATGGTCGCTGGACGACGTCGCGGTGAAGTCCAGCGCCGGCGCCGTGACCCATTTCCTCGATGACATGGAGAGCGGCCCTTCCAAATGGATCGCGGCCTCTCCCAATCCAGGAGTCTTCTGGCACCTCGAGAACGCTCCTTCGACCTCCCAGCCCGCCACGTGCTTCTTCCTCAACACCAACGTGTGGGTCCCCTTCCAAGGGATCGGGTTCGGATCGGTTCCGGATTACACCGACCAGATGCTCACCTCTCCCCCGATGTGGATCTGGGGCGTGTTCAGTCCGAACACCCCGACCACGAATCTGAGGCTCCAGTTCGACCAATGGATCAACTTGCCGCCTCAGAATTCCGTGTACTGGTCGCTCTGGATCTCGGGGTCCGACAGTCTGGTCAATTGGACGCCGTGGAGGAACGCGCTCGATCCGCTCGAGTTCTCCGGGAGCAGCCCGCAGTGCGCGGAGGGCCTGAGCACGAGCTTCAATCCCTACGACAGCACGCGCACCGGCGTCGGACGGAGCGCTCGATACATCCGAATCGGCATCCGCTTGCGTGACTCGAAGGCGACCGACGGATGCCAGTGCGGCGGACCGCGATCCCTCGGGCTCGACACGGAAGGCATGTACGTCGACAACCTCGGCGTCTACTACGTCTACACGATCAGCGGAGTGGAAACCGTGAGCGGCGTGCCCGTCGCCCCGAGACCGAGGATCGAGAAGGCATTTCCCAATCCGTTCAATCCCATGACCACGGTCGAATTCTCGGTGCCCGAATCGGGCCCCGTTCGCGTCGGGATCCTCGACGTTCAAGGGAGGCTCGTTGCCACCCTGGTGAACGAGACGATGCGTCCCGGCGTCTACCGCATCCGCTGGAGCGGAAAGAGCCAGAACGGCGGTGACGTCGCTTCCGGCGTGTACTACGCCCGGGTTCAGAGCCGGGGCGGAGCCGATGCCGAACGGGTCGTTCTGATCAAGTGACGCGAACGGCGCAGGCAGTTCCGCCGGCGCCGTCGCGGTGCAGCACCAAGGTGGGGGAACAAGGGGTGGAGCGAGCTCGCCCATGGCGAGACAAGCCGGCGCTCTCCCTCGGGGATTGGAACTAGGGCCCACCCAAGGACGACCATCCCCCTGGTCGCCGCGGAGAAGCCGGAGTTCCGTTTCCGTTTGTTCGAGACTTCAGCTCTGTCAGGGAAGGAGGGGAGGAATTCCGAAGGGGTTGAGGTAGCGGAAGCGCCGGAGATCGCAGCGAATCAAGGCTCGCTTCATCGGCACCCGTGCTCCCGGATGGGCCGGACACGGAAGGAAGGGACCCCGAGATGGGCCCTTTCGCACCTAGGTTCAATTCGTCGGAGGTTCGACACCATGCTCAAGCGGTTTCTTACGATCTCGTTCCTGGTCGTGGCCGTGTTGGGGGTGACGTCGGGGGCGGATGCGCAGTACCTGCGCATCACGACGGACAACCCGACCGACAACACGCGGCTACGGGCCACGGGAACAACCATCCTGACGATTACCCTCGATACGAATCACGATAAGATCGGCACGGTCCAGTCGTGCAACTCGCACACGTCGGCGAATTGCGGCAGCGTGGCGACGGCGCAGCCGTTGGACATGTTCAGCTACACGCTGGCATTCAAGGCGGTGGGCGGCACGGTCACGTGGGGCACGTTCTCCGCGTCGGACGCGAACTACACGGACACGAGTCCGCAGATTCAGAGCGACACGGAAGTCGAGATCAACAAGTCTCGTCCGACGGGCACGTTCACGCCCCCGGGCCTGGCGACCGTCGGCACGC
>VBOR01000022.1 GCA_005893165.1 Candidatus Eiseniibacteriota bacterium
TCGATTCATCATTGCGGACCGCATGTCGATCCTCGCCTTCCTGATTCAGGACGAGCGCACCATCCGGGGGGACGGAGAGACCGCGTTGTGGACGAACAGCCCTGATTTCGTGAAGGCCCACCTAGAGTTCTTCGAGAAGGCATGGGGGGCAGGGATGCCTGCGATTGAGCGACTGCAACAGCTCGGCCCACACTAATCCGGACGTCATGGGTTCGAATCCGTCCCCGACACTCGCGGGCTCTTCGGGAACATCGAACGCCTTACTTTTTCTTCCGCCACCAGAGGATTGCGATGGCAATCCCCGCGACCGCAACGGCTCCTCCCGCGACAATCGTCAGCATGTTGTCCGGAGCCGGCGCGATGGCTGTTCCGGGTACGCGGGCGGTCACGACCGCGGAGGGAGGAGACTCCTGACCGTTCACATCGACGGCCCGGACGACGTAGTAGTACATGACGCCGGGTTGCGCGGTCCGATCGATATAGAACGCCGGCCCGGAGGAGGGAAGCGGCGTTGGGGTGAGCCGCGCGAACGGTCCGGTCGCCGCCGTCGCGCGGTAAATGTTGTAGCCAGCGATCGTCCCGCCCGTGACGGGGGACCAGATCACATGGATCGTTCCGTCGGAGAGCACATGGGCCAAGACCCCCGTGGGAGCGGGGACTGGAGCTGCAGTGATCGAAAAGAATCCGGAGCGGGAGGCCGCATTCCCGGTTCCGTCCACGGCCCATGCGGTGAAGGAATAGTTTCCTTGCGTCCCATAGGTGCGGTTCGCGTACCAGCTGGTCCCGCCACCATAGACCATCGTCAAGTTCGCGTCGAAGCCGGGGCCTTGGACGTGGGCGCTCACGGAGGCCACGGCGACGTCGTCCATCGCATCGGCTCGAATCGAGACGGTGGCCCCGGTCACCTGGGCCGTCGGATTCGCGGCCACGTTCAGAATCGTCGGAGGGGTCGTGTCGACCCCGGTCCCGGTCGTGAATGGCCAGCTGTCCGGCCCGGCGAATCGATTGCCGGGATCCGAATCGTCTCTTGCGCTGCCATTCACGACGACTCGATACATGGTGGACGGATCGAACCGAGGGGTCGGCGAGAAAGTCATCTGGGTTCCATCCGACGACCAGGAGACGGCTCCGGCGATCCACGCCCCATCGGAGAGACGCTGGACGGCGAAGGAACTCGTCGAACCGCTCACCGCGGTCGCCATCCCCTCCGACCAGGTCACGACCACATTCGCGTTCAGGGGCACGTTGGCTGCATTGGGCGCCGGGAGCCGGGTGCCAATCGTCGGCGGGGTCGAATCGACTTCGAAGGGGGCGGAGGAGCTCGTCCCTTGGGCTCCGTTCGTGTCGCGCGCCGTGACCGACATCCGGACGTCCATCGCGCTGAAGGCCGGCGTCGCCCAGGCCACGGTGTTCGGATTGGCGGTGCCCGGGATCGGCCCCACGATGGTCCCTCCCTGGGCCCCGCCGCTGTACGAGAAGTTCACCCAAATCGTCAGGGAGGTCGGCGGGTCGCTGGCGGTCAAGTCGAAAGTCACGTTGTGCGTCGTCCCTCCGGTCCAAGAGGTCGTGGGCCCCGGCGCGGCAAACGTCGCGGACGGACTCGCGACGACCTGCAGAACCCCGTCCATGAGTCCTCCCGGGGCGTAGTGGCCCGCGGCGTTCGGACTATGAATCGAGCAGTAGTAGTAATGCTGGCCCGGAGCGGCGGGCACGATGAAACTGAACGTCACATCGAGTCCGGTCGGCGAGGAGACGTCCGTCCCCGGCTCGATATGCCCGTCGTCGTTGAAGTCGATGAACACACCGTGATCCGCGTTATCCTCGCTCACCATGTGCACCGTTACGTTGTCTCCGACGTAGACGACGAGCGTGGGGCCCGGGTTCGTCTCCGCTCCCGGAGTCCGGGACCAACCGCCGGCCGCCGTCCCGTACAAGCTGGTCAACACGTTCGCGGCGGCCCAGTGCGGGATTTCGAATGAGAGGACCGCGAGCCCGCCGAGCAGGGTGGCGGCCACGAGCAGGCCGATTGGGATGCGACGAGGAGGCGGAAGCCTTCGGCCGGCGACTGCGGAGCCACCGGGAGACGAGCGCCTCACCTCTACAGGTCGCCCCCCTCGGGGTTGCCGCTCTTCGGGGGGCCCTTGCGGCCCTTCCGGGCGAGAAGGGCGGCCAGGACGACGATGATCGCGGCGAGCACGCCGACGGAGCCGTAGAAGACGGTCGTGGCGACCGTCCCTGCAGGGGCCGGCGCCGGGGCACTCACCGTCACGATCGCTTGGCTCGAGTATTCCGTCGTGAGTTCCGAGTGGTCGTTGTTGTACAGCTCCACGCTGATGTTGTGCGATCCCGCCGCGATGCCTGTAAGCACGAACGACGTGGCGGGCGTCGCCGCAGTGTACGTGCCATCGACGAAGACGTGGACGTGACCGCGGCCCGCTTCCGGCGTCCCGCCGAAAGCTGCACTGTCCAGGACGAATCCTGTTACGGCCCAGGAAATCCGCAGGTCCTCTCCCGCAGTGATCGAGGAGGGCGCGGTGAGAGCGATCGAGGGCGTCACGACGGTCAGAGCAATCGTGGCATTGAAGCCGAACGGATGGGTCGACGTGACCACGAGGCTGTGATCGTTGTTGTGGAGCTCGACGCGCAAGGTCGTCCCTCCCGTCGGAAGGCCCGTGATCACGACGTGGTCCGATACCGTAGTCGTGAGGAGCGTGGTCCCATGGTACACGTGGATGTGTCCGGCCCCCGGAATGGCCACGCCGCCGTAGTCTTCGGAGTCGAGCGTGAAGTTCGAGACGACGAACCGCATGCGGAAGCCGAGCGCGCTGACCGAGGATGCGGCCACGGGCTCGAGGATTTTCAGCTCGGGTGGCCCGACGTGAACGGTGATCTGGGCCGACACCGCAGGGCTGAGGGGCGTGTGGTCGTTGTTCCGCAACTCGACGCGCAAGGTGTGGTCGCCCGTTCCGAGGGTCGCGTCGAACCAGGTCGTGGTCGTCGTACCAAGGAGGCTGCCCCCTTCATACACGTGGATGTGCCCATGGCCCGGGATGTTGGTTCCACCGTAGTTCTCCACATCCAGGACGAGTCCGGCGACCGCCATGGAGATCCGGAATCCCCCGTTACTGACCGCCGCGTTGTTCGCGGGGGACAGGATCGAGATCGATGTCGTTGCGACCGTGACGGTCACGGAGGCGTTGAATCCGGTCGGATGGGCAGCGTCTGTGTACAAGGAGTGGTCGTTGTTGTGGAGCTCCGCCTTGATTGAGTGCGCGCCGACGGCGAGGGGCCCGAAATCGACGAAAGGCGTTGAGCTCGTCGCTGCGAAGCTCGTACTTCCATCGAGGAAGTAGTGCAAATGCCCGTGACCCGGGATGTTCGTACCCCCGTAATTCTCGGAGTCCAACTCGATTCCCGCGACCGAGACAGTCAGGCGGAACCCGGACGCGCTCACGGTTTGCAGAGTCGCGGGTGAGACGATGCGGACCGACGGGACGACCGTGGTTGCGGCAATCGTGTCGTTGTAGCCGAAACGATGGGTAGACGTGACCAAGAGGCTGTGGTCGTTGTTGTGGAGTTCGATGGTCAGATTGAAGGGACCCGGGAGAACGCCCGCGAGATCCGCGAACGGGGTCGTGCTCGTCCCGATGAAGGTTCCATTCCGAAGGATGTGGATGTGGCCTGCCCCGGGAATCCGGGGACCTGCGTAATTCGCAGGGTCAAGGGCGAATCGCGTGACGCTGAAAGCGACCCGCACTCCGGCGGTGCTTACAGCGAGAGGCCTTCCCGGATTGAGGATTTTGACCGTCGGCTCGCCGACCGAGATCGTGATGTTGTGCCAGACCTCAGGATTGAAGGGGGAGCTGTCCGTGCAAACGAGTTGAGCCCCGAGCTTGATGTCGGTCGGAGCGAGGGATGGGAGGGATGTCGTTGTATTGGTCGTCTCCTGGACCAACGTGTCGTTTACATAGAGTCGGATTCGACCATGGTCCGTGGCGACGCAGGGCAGGTTGTTCGGATCGAGGACGAAGTTCGATACGCTCAACTGAACTCGAGTCCCCTCGATCCCGAGGGCCGCTCCGTTCAACGGGTAGACGATTTGAACAGCCCCCGTGGTCGACTCCGCGGACGCACGGTCCGAGAGCAACGGAGGCGAGAACAACACTCCGAGTAGCGCGACAGCCACGATCCA
>VBOR01000085.1 GCA_005893165.1 Candidatus Eiseniibacteriota bacterium
TGTTCGCATTCAGATCTTGCCTCGTGGTATCGGCCAAGGTTCTTGAAGACGATCGCGAGCCTTCTTCTTTGCCGGAGTGAGGCAGCAATATCTCCAAGGTCCCAATTGAGGATATGAATCGCGGCTCGAAGATGGCCCTCGGCTCTGTGGACTGCGCCGAGCCTGAGAAAAATGTAACCAAGGACGCCGTGAACCCGACTTAGCTCTGGCTTCTTGCCGATTTGCCCAAATCTCTTTAGCAGTGCCTCGCACAACTCGACTATGACTTCGGACTGCTCAAACCAACCCGACTGAATTGAACGGGTCCAAGTATTCGGATCGGGATCGAAACGCAGGGCTTGTTCGATTGCGGCGAGCGCAGTTTCGTCGCAACCGGGGCCCCCTTCGATTAGTGCCCGGATATCATCCAGCTTTTCCATATCCTCTCGTGGCAACGGGCTCAAATCCTAGAACGTAAAATCTGGATCATTAGAAGACCGAATCCATACCGAGTGGGAGTCAGCAAATAGGTGGTCGTGTAGGACGAATTGGCAGCCATGGTGCGGGCCGGAGCAGCAAGTGCCGATCCCGTCTTTGCCGGTCCAGGAACCGGCGCCTCTGGATCATCGGGGTCACCCCTGGAAATCTGGACGGCTGTTCGTGCCCACGCGGTAGCTGAATGCATTTGCATGTTCGCGAACAGAATTGCGACAAGAGCTAGGTACCTAATCGGGTGAAGTATGTGTTTGGCACTTTCTCTCATCTCATTCCCAACTTTCCTGCCGGCGAGGGCTCTGGCCGGGGGAGGCCAGCGGCCGATCCATGGCCTGGGGCCCGCGTGTGAAATCAATACGCGCGTGATCCACGCGTGAATCCTTCCTGACGTTTCGGGCATGTGGGTGGAGTCGGTACTGCACAGGGCGGCTTTGAAGAGCTGACAGAGCCATCGCACCCCCGATTGCCGCCCCGCGGGAGATTGGGGCGGAACGGCCGGCAGTATAGACCATTAAAGCCACGAGGACAAGCAATTAAGTAGGCTAACGGTTCCTGAACTAGCCCTCTGCCTGGAAAACAATCGCTTGCAATCGAACCGGAACAGGGCGGTCTCCAAGATTCTTCGCGATCCTGGCCGCGAGCTCGCTTTCGACCTCCTCGAGACTCGCCGTGCCTCGGGCTTGGATCTCGTTCATCACGGGGCTGCCCTCAATGAGACCGCGGGCGAAGTCGGCCGCTGCCGGCGCCTGGCTGGACTTCGGGACGATCTCGTCTCGAACGCGCGAGAACCCCGCTGATTCCAGCATCTTCTTTATCGTGGTCCGGTCGTAAAACCCGAACGGGGTCTGGTAGAACGTCGGCGGATCGTTGGGGAAGAAGCTCGTGATCGTCTGGTTCGCGATCATCGCGAACTGATTCTTGCCGATGTCGTCCCAGACGTTGAAGAGGAACCGTCCGCCCGAGGATAAGACTCGGCGCGCCTCGCGAAACGCGGCTGCCTTGTCGGGGGCGAACATGATCCCGAATTGAGATACGACGGCATCGAACGTCTCCGATTCGAAATTGAGGTCGCACATATCGCTGACCTCCCAGCTGACCCGCGAATCGTCGCCGATGGCGGCGCGCGCGTGATCCAGCATGGCAGGATTGAGATCGGTCGCGATCAACCCGGCGTCGGGCGAGAGCGCCTCCAGGAGACGCCGCGTCACGATGCCGGTGCCGCAAGCAGTCTCGAGGACGTTCTTGGGATCGGTCTTCCCGAGTCGCTGGGCCAGATCCTTCGCGTAGGGCTCGAAGATGACGGGTCCCAGGTAACGGTCGTAGTTCTCCGGGATGGACGCCGTGAATTGTGCATGAGCAGTCGGTGCGGGCTTCGCCATGTCTATTTCTCCCCGTGGTACATCTTCTCGATGAGGTCTCGGTATCGATCCGAGACAACCTTTCGCTTCAGCTCCATCTTCTGGCTCAGGGACCCGTTCTCCACGCTGAGATCGTTCGGGATCAGCTCGAAGTGCTTGATGGTCTCATAGGATGCCAGCTCTTTGTTCACGCTGTCGACATCGGCGGCGATCGCCTCGTGGGTGGCGCCGTTCGCGGGCACGATAAGGGCGACGGCGTACTTGTGCCCGTCGCCCAGGACGATCGCCTCCAGGATCCTGGGCGACTTCTTCAATGCGTTCTGAATCGGCTGGGGCGCGATCTTCTTCCCTCCGCTCGTGACGATCAGGTCCTTCTTGCGGTCGGTGATGCGCAGGAAGCCGTCCGCGTCCAGCTCGCCGATGTCCCCGGTGTGGAACCAGCCGTCTTTCAGGGCTGCCGCGGTCTCCTCCGGACGGTTCCAGTAGCCTTTCATGACGCTGTCGCCGCGGACCAGGATCTCGCCGTCTTCCGCGATTCGAACCTCGACCCCCTGGATGGGGCGGCCCACGGTGCCCACCTTGTAGTGCTTCGCCGTGTTCACCGCGATCACGGGGGAGGTCTCGGTCAAGCCGTAGCCTTCCATGATCGGCATCCCGACACCGTAGAAGAACAGGGCGGTCTCGCGCGCGAGCGCCGCGCCGCCCGAGAAGAAGCATCGGATTCGCCCGCCGAGACGGCGGCGCAGGACGGAGTAGACCAGCCGGTCCGCGATCCCATGCTGGAGCGCGAGCAGCGGGGATACCGATTTCCCGCCCAGCTTCAGCGCGGCCCAGCGCTCGGCGACTCCTCGCCCCCAGAGCGCCATCTGGGCGCGCGGGAATCCGGCCGCCTTCGCGACCTCCATCGCGCGGTCGATCAGCTTCTCGTAGAAGCGCGGAACCGCGAGGAGCACGGTGGGCCGAACCTCCTGCAGATTCAAAGCGGCCTTCTCGATGGATTCGGCGTAGGCGATGGTCGCGCCGGCGTAGAGCATCAAGTTGTACCCGGCCGTGCGCTCGAAGATGTGATTGAGGGGCAGGAAGGAGAGATGGACGTCGCGCGAGCAGACTTCGAACGCGGTCAGGGAAGCGACGGCGTTCGAGACGAGATTCCGATGCGTGAGCATCACGCCCTTGGGAGCGCCGGTCGTACCGGAGGTATAGATGATGGTGGCGAGGTCGCTGGCGGCAGGCTCTTTCGCCCGGGCCGCGCTTCCGCCGGCAGGGCCCGCGCCTCCACTACCGCCGAGCGACGCGGCGCCCGCGGGCAGGCCGTCGTCGAAACAAAGGATCCACGACAGCGCCGGCGCATCGCGGATCACCGACCTCACCTTCTCTTCCTGCGCCACGCTCGAGACGAAGGCACCCACCGCACCCGAATCCGCGAGCATCGGCGCCACGTGGTCCGCGGGGAGCGTCGCGTAGATGGGCACGACGACCGCGCCGATCGAGAGGATCGCCTGGTCCGCGATGGCCCACTCGATCCGGTTCTCGGAGAGGATGGCCACCCGATCCCCGTGCTTCACGCCGCGCGCGGATAGATCCGCGGCCACCGCGCGCACCCGCTCCACGAAGGAATCGATCGAAACCGGCTCCCAGCGCTCCTCACGCTTCACGAGGAAGGCGTCGGGTTTCCGGTGGGTTTCGGCCGCGTGGCGGAGCAGATCGGGGATGGTGAGCACGTCCATGCGTTGACCTCCTAGCGGCACTGTGACACAGTAGCCGGAGCGTGGCTAGATTCGATCCAAACCCGCTTCATCCCCGCCCGAGATCATGCGCGAAGTCGTTCTGATCGACGGCTACCGAACCCCATTCGCCAAGGCAGGCACGGCGCTCGCCGACGTGCACGCCTCGGCGCTGGGCCGCATCGCCGTCTCCGAGCTGCTGGCCCGGACCGGCGTCGATCCCAACGAGATCGACGAGGTGGTCATGGGGAACGTGGCCCAACCCTCCGAATCCACGAACGTCGCCCGCGTCGTTGCGCTCCTGGCTGGAATCCCCGAGCGCGTGCCCGCCTTCACGGTGCAGCGGAACTGCGCCTCGGGCATGGAGTCGATCGCCCAGGCGCACGAGAAGATCGCCGCGGGACACGCCGACCTCATCGTGGCGGGCGGCACGGAATCCATGAGCATGATCCCTTTGCTTGTCAGCGAGGGGCTGACCCACATGTTCGAGCGGCTGGCGCGCGCGAAATCCCCGGGCGCGAAGCTCCAGGCGCTCTCCACCGTGCGGCCGCGGGATCTAAAACCGAGGATCGCGCTGGCCGAGGGGCTGACCGATCCGGTCTCGGGGCTCAACATGGGGGAGACCGCCGAGGTTCTGGCCAAGGAGTTCGGGATCTCGCGCGAGGCTCAGGATGATTTCGCGCTCACCAGCCACCGGCGGGCCATCGCTGCCATGGAGTCCGGGCGCATGGCGCAGGAGATCGTCCCTGTGTTCGCGCCCCCCTACAGGCAGGCGGTGCTGGAGGACGTGGGCCCTCGCAAGGGGCAGACGCTCGAGGCGCTGGCGAAGCTGAAGCCTTACTTCGACCGGCGCTACGGCACGGTGACGGTGGGGAATTCCTGCCCGATCACGGACGGCGCCGCTGCGATTCTCGTAGCGTCCGCCGAGAAAGCGCGCGCGCTGGGCCTGCGGCCCGCGGGGCGCATCAAGGGCTACGCCTTCGTGGGGCTGGATCCCGCGCGCATGGGGCTCGGTCCCACGCACGCGACGCCGGTCGCGCTGAAGCGCGCGAACGTCTCCTTCCGCGACCTGGGCCTGATCGAGATGAACGAGGCCTTCGCCGCGCAGGTCATCGCGAACGAGATCGCGATGGCGTCGGCGAAATACTGCCGCGAGAAGCTGGGGCTGGACAAGCCGATCGGCGAGATCGACCGCTCGATCCTGAACGTGAACGGCGGCGCGATCGCGCTGGGGCATCCGGTGGGCGTCTCGGGCACGCGCCTCACGATCACGCTTCTCCGCGAGATGCGGAAGCGGGACGTGCATCTGGGGCTTGCGACCTTGTGCGTCGGAGGCGGTCAGGGCGCGGCGCTCGTGCTGGAGGGCGCGGCGTGACGCCGGCCGGGGCGGGCCGCTTGCGCGTGGACTGCCTGGAGCGTGCGTGGTGAGCCTCGCGTTTCGGGAGCGCGAAGAGGAGCTGGGCCGCTCCGACTACGGTCCCTTCCGCCTGGAGGGTCACCCTTCCGGAATCGCGCTCCTCTGGTTCGACGATCCCGGCCGCAAGGTCAACCTTCTCGACTCTGAATCGCTCCCGGCGCTCCGCCGCGTGCTCGAGGCGCTGAGGCAGCGGAGCGACAGCGCCTATCCGCGCGCGCTCGTGTTGCTGAGCGCCAAGGAGGAGCAGTTCATCGCGGGCGCGGACGTCGCCGAGTTCGACGGGCTCGAGGATCCCTCCGAAGCCGGGGCCAAGGCGCGCGAAGCCCAGCAGCTCTTCGAGGAGATTTCCCACCTTCCCTACGTCACGGTCGCCGCCATCAACGGGCCCTGCCTGGGCGGCGGCACGGAGCTGGCGCTGGCGATGCGCTATCGGGTCGCCTCCAACTCGCGCAAATTCACGATCGGGCTCCCTGAGGTGCAGCTGGGGATCCTGCCTGGATTCGGAGGAACCCAGCGTCTGCCGAGGCTCATCGGGCTCGTGCCCGCGCTCGATCTCCTGCTCACGGGGCGCTCGCTGGACAGCCGCCGCGCGTACCGGATCGGCCTGGTCGATGCGGTGCTGCCGCACGAGCGCTTCTCCGAGCGCGCGGTTCAGTGGACGGAAGCGCTGCTGCAAGACTTGCCGGCGGTGAAACGCCGCGGCCCTCCGCTCCCGATGCGCATCATGGAAACCGTGGCGCCCATCCGGAACCGCATTCTCTCGCAGGCGCGGAGCAACGTGCTCCGGCAAACGGGCGGGCATTATCCCGCGCCTCTGGAGATCGTCCGCGTCCTGCGCGCCACGTGGGGCGCCTCTTCCGAGACGGGGCTCGAGGTGGAGCGGGAGGCGGTGGCGAAGCTTCTCTTCACGCCGGAATCGAAGAACCTCCGCCGCATCTTCGCGCTCCGCGAGGAGGCGAAGCGCAAGCCCGAGACCGCGCGCGCCCGCGAGGTGGCCCACGTCGCCGTCATGGGAGCGGGGGCCATGGGAGGAGAGATCGCGTATCTCTTCTCGAGCCGGAACGTCCGCGCCCGCCTTCGAGATCTGAAGCCCGAGCCCTTGCTTCGCTCCCTCGCGCATGCGCGCTCCCTCTTCGAGCGCGAGGTCTCGCGCGGCCGCCTCACGAAGGCCGAGATGGAGCAGGCGCTCGCGCGCATCGAGCCTTCGCTCGATCTCTCCGGTCTCAAGTCCGCGGACCTGGCGCTGGAGGCGGTGGTCGAGGACCTTCCGGTGAAGCAGGCGCTCTTCCGCGAGCTGGAGGGGCTGGTGCCCGAGCGGTGCGTCTTCGCCACGAACACGTCGTCCCTCTCCGTGCGCGCGATGGCGAAGGGGCTCCGGAATCCCGGGCGCGTGGTCGGGATGCACTTCTTCAATCCGGCGACGCGGATGCCTCTGGTCGAGGTGATCCGCACGGACATCAGCGACGCGGCCGCGCTCGAGACGGTGATCGCGCTGACGAGACGTCTGGGGAAGACTCCGGTCCTGGTCGCGGACGCGCCCGGATTCCTCGTGAATCGCGTGTTGATGCCGTATCTCGGAGAGGCGGTCGCGCTGGTGGAGCGAGGACAGCCGGTGCGCGCGGTGGATCATGCTCTCCGGGATTTCGGAATGCCGGTGGGACCGCTCGAGCTTCTGGATGAGATCGGGCTCGACGTCGCGCGCAAGGTCGCGCACGTGCTTCGCGACGCGTACGGCGATCGTTTGCCCCCCACCACGCTCATCGATCGCCTGGTCGCGGCGGGCGAGCTGGGGAAGAAGTCCGAGCTGGGGTTCTACCGCTACGAGGCTGGGCGGCGAAAGGGAGTGAATCAGGAGATCGAGGCGTCGGTTCCTCCCGAGGGGCCGCTCACGCCGCCCCAGATCGTGGATCGCCTGCTGGACGTCATGGTGAACGAAGCCGCCATGGCCCTGGAAGAGCACGTCGTGCCGCGTCCCGAGGACGTGGACCTGGCGATGGTGCTGGGCACGGGGTTCCCGCCCTTCCGCGGCGGGCTCCTGCGCCACGCCGACACCGTGGGGGCGGGCGCGATCGTGGAGCGGCTCGCGCGGAGGCAGCAGGAGGGCGCACCCGTCGGCCCGAGCGGGCGCCTGCAGCAGATGGCCCTGAGCGGGCGCACCTTCTACAAAGAGTAGTTTCCACAAGAGCTCGTCCTTCGTTTTATAATCGTCCAGCTAAATCGCAGATGCTCCTTCGGCAGTTTGTAATTCACAGGGAGGTCGAACGTGCCGAACTTTGCGGGCGCCTTGAAAGGCGAGATGCGACGGCTGGCCAGGAAAGAGGTGCGCGCCACGGTCACGCCGTTGCGGAAGGTCGTTGCCGCGCTGCGCCGCCGGGTCGCGCAGCAGAAGAGACTGATCGCGGAGCTGGAGCGCTCGACGAAACGCTCCATGAGAAACGGCCGCGCCGCCGAAGCTCCGGAAACGCAGGACTCGCAAATCCGTTTCTCCCCCCAGTGGGTCAAGAAGCACCGCAAGAAGCTGAACATGAGCCGCCGCGTGTACGCGAAGCTGGTCGGTGTGTCCGCTCAGACGATCTTCGGCTGGGAGACGGGGCGAGCGAGGCCGCGGCGTGGCGCGCTGGAAACCTGGCGGCGCATCCGGTCCATGGGGAAGCGTGAGCTGAAGGGAATGACCAAGGCGGAGCCGAATGGACGTCGTGGAAGAGCCGCGAAGCGAGGGCGGAAGGCTGGCCGCAAGGCAAAGCGCGGCCGTGCCGTGGTGCGCAAGCGCGGCCGTGCCACGGCTCGCCGCCGTGGCCGTCCCGCGGCCGCCCGCCGGCGCCGCGCGGGTGCGCGTGCGGGTTCCCGGCGGCGCACCGGCATGCGCCGGGCAGCCAAGAAGAAGTAGAGACACGGCCGGCCCACGTGACCGACCTCCGCGATCTCGTCAAACGGCAATTCGGTCTCAACGCCGAGCGCTACGTCCGGAGCTACGATCACTCCAAGGGCGAGAGCCTGGACCGGATGCTGGAGCTGGTTCCCGCCAAGCCGGACTGGCGCGTCCTCGACATCGCGACGGGAGGCGGACACACCGCGCTCGCCTTCGCGCCGCGCGTACGCGAAGTCATCGCCACGGACATCACGCAGGAAATGCTGGATGCCGCGGAGCGGTTCGTCCGCGGCAAGGGTGTGAGGAACATCACGTTCGCCGAGGCGGACGCATGCGACCTTCCGTTCGGGGCCGCGGAATTCGACCTCGTGACCTGCCGCGTCGCCCCCCACCACTTTCCCGATTGCGCCCGCTTCACGCGCGAGATGACGCGCGTGCTGAAGCCCGGCGGCTATGTGGCGATGATCGACAACGTGGTGCCCGAGGACCGGGCCGCGGACGAATACATCAACGCGTTCGAGAAATTCCGAGATCCGAGCCACGTGCGCTCGTTCACCGCGAACGAGTGGCTGAAATTCTTCAGCGATGCGAGGCTCGAGATCGAGACCGCGGAAGTATTCCGGAAGGCGCGCGATTTCGAGGCGTGGGCGGGGCTGCAGACGGTGAGCGGCGAGCGGAAGGCGGAATTGCGCCGGAGGCTGGAGCATGCGCCCCCGGGCGTGGCGGAAGCGCTGGGCCCGGAAACGCGCGAAGGCGCGCTCTTCTTCTACCTCACGGAGATTCTGATCCTGGCGCGGCGGTAGCGCGCGGCCTTCCGCTGCGCAGCCAGGTCACGTAAGCCCACAGCGCGTCCAGATCTCCCTCCTTCACGAAGCGCTCGTACGCGGGCATGTGGAGCACCGCGCGTCTCAAGAAATACTTCGCCATCGGATTCTCATCGAATCGTCGTGAAACGCCGTGCTCCACCCACTCGTCGAACTCGTGACGGTCGCGAACGAGATCGGGGAAGTCCGGTCCGTCCCAGGGCGGAACGTATCCCTTGAGCGACTTGGGATTCGGCCTCGCGAAGCGGCCGCCCACGCCATGGCATCCGGTGCATCCCAGATTCGAGGCGCGTTCACGCCCCGCGAGCGCCAGCGAGTCTTCCGGCGCCTCCTCCCCCGAGGTGGCCATCACGAACGCCACGAGATCGTCGATCTGCCGCGCGTTGAGCCGCTTCCCGAACGCCGGCATGCGTAGTGCGGCCGCTTCCCTGCTCTTACGCCAGCTCTCGCTCTTCGCGCGGGACGCGGTCACGCCGTCCCGGATCCACTCGCGCACGTCCTGCTCGTTCCTCGCGTACATCATGAGGGATCGATAGGAGGGAACGGCTCCCGAGGGGCGTCCCGGATCGGCGATGCCCTGGGTTCCTTCCGGACCATGGCAGCCAAAGCATCCGTTCTGCTCCGCCATCCTCCGGCCGCGCTCGACCGCGGTGAGCTTGGGACGGAAGACGGTCGTCCAGAGCGCGAGCCAGGCCAGCCCCAAGAGCAGAAGGAGCTGAAGGAGGCGCTTCACAGAAAAAGCGCGCCGGATGATGGAAACCACCCGGCGCGCCGAATTGGACTCATCCCTCGAGGGTTGTCAGGCTGCCGGCTCGACGCGGTCGACCTGGAGCGCGCGCGTCCCGTTCTTGATGGAGGTCGGGCCGGCGATCTTCACCTTGGCGCCCGCATACTTCTTGGCCTCATTGAAGGCGTCCTGCTTCTCGTGATTCATCGTGAGCACGTAGAGGGCGCCCGAGGGTGTGAGGAGCCCCATCGGGCCGCCGTTGGCGATGCATTGCGCCGCACATTCCTTGTGCGCGGCGCCTTTCGCGCCGTGGCCCAGATAACAGCTCAGATCCACGATCTCCCCGGTGACGGGTACCGCAGGGGGCGTCGCCTGAGTCTTCGCGAATGCCATGGCACCGAAAAGCAACGCCGCGATCAAGAGCATGGACGCCGCTACGAAACGTTTCATCAAACTGCTCCTTCCTGGTGGGTGTGAAATCCTGAGAACAGGGGAACGAGTACTACGAGACTATACACCGTCTTGCGATTTTCCCGCCGTGGAACCAACGGCCTCGCCCCGCCGGTGCGGGCCCGTTCCCAGGGAGAGATTCAGCTCCTCGTCCGAGAGTATTTGCCTCCGGTTAAGAATCTGCGAGGAATCGTGCTCGGCCAGAAGATGGGTCAGATGATCGATGCCCACCTCGATCTGTTTTCTCAGGCCCACCATCTTGATGAGGTACGCCGCGGCCCACAGGAGCCACGCCAGCCGTCCGGAGAGAGGAATCCCGAAGAGCTCCAGCACGGAGCTGTTCTTCCCGAGAGAGATGATGTAGCCCGCCGGCTTGAACTGAAACGGCGGCACCGAACGGCCCTTCGCGCGCTCGACGAGCTGCTTCCCCAGATGGAGCCCCATCGCGATCGCCGTTTGCGAGAGCGCGGGCTGGTACGTGCCGTCCTGGCGCAGGGATGCGGCGCAGTCCCCGAGCACGAAGACGTTCTCGACCGGCTTGCCGGCCGGATCGAGGGCGCGCAGGTAGTCGTCCACGCGGACGCGCCCGTCCTTGATGCGCATGAGGGGAAGCTGGGCCACGACGTCCGGAGGGCGCACGCCCGCGGTCCAGACGATCGTGAATCCCTCCACGGTGGTACCGTTTTTCAGGTGGATCCGCTTGGGCTCGATACGCGTCGCGGCGCTCCCCAGGAGGAGCCGCACGCCGCGCCTGACCAGGAACCGCTGCACGTACGCGGAGTGAGAAGGCCGCGCGGCGGGGATGATCCGGTCTCCGACCTCGATGATGGTCACCGAGATGTCCGTCCGGCGAACGTTCGGATATTTGGGGAGCAGCCTGTTCTGGACCATGTCGATCAGCTCGGCCGCGACCTCGACTCCCGTGACGCCGCCGCCCACGATGACGAACGCGAGGAGCTTCTTGCGCTGGTCCTCGGTCTCCGCCTGCTCGGCCATCTCGAAGAGCTCCACGACCCGCGCGCGGAAATACATCGCGTCCACGATCGTCTTGAAGGGCCGCGTATTCTCCTGCGCGCCGGGGACGTCGTAGTAATTCGTCACGCTGCCGACCGCGATCGCGAGCGTGTCGTAGGGAACGACGAGATCGTTGTGGAGGAGGACCTCGCGGCGCTCGAGGTCGATCTTCGTCGCCTTGTTCTTGATGAAGCGGATATGGCGGTGGCGGGCCATGTCGCGGAGCGGATAGACGATGTGGCGCGTTTCCACGGCGCCCACCGCGACGGCGGGAAGCAGCGGATTGAACTGGAAGAAGTTTTCCTTGTCGATGAGAAGCGTGTCCCAGTAGGCGCGCGCCTGCTTCGAATTGCCGATCGATCGCGCGACGTCCAGGCCCGCGAATCCGCCGCCCAGAATCAGGAGACGCTTCTTCTCCATCGCTCCAGAATACCCTATGGTGTCGGGATGCCGGAACCGAAACGAGAGCGGCCGTGGCTTGCGCTCGCGGCGTGGGTTCTCTACGCGTTCCTCGTCGCGGCCACGGTGATCCTCGCCTCGACCACGATCCGCCTCCGGAAAGAGCTTGCGGCCGCGAACGAGCGGATCGCGAACCTCACGCGCGACATGGGCATCGAGCGGGGCTGGGCGGCCACGCTGGTCTCTCCCTCGGCTCGCGTCTCCAAGTTCACGCTCACGCCGTCCGCGGATGCGGCATTGCGCGGACGAGCAACCGTGGACCCGGCGACGCGGCGGGCGGTCGTCGTGTTCGAGAACGCGATCGCGCCCAGCGGCCACACGTTCGTGGTGTGGGCGCTCCACGGCTCCACGCCGGTATCGTTGGGCGCCGTTCGCCCGGATGCGAAAGGACGCGCCGTGCTCCGCGTGGAGGACGTGGGGGATCCCACGACGCTGACCGCGCTCACGGTCTCGCTGGAGGCGGATGCCGCGCCGGTCAGCGAGCCGACCGGACCGATCTTGATGATCGGCTCGTTCGGGGACTAACGCCCCCGGGTCCGCCGCACGCTCCTCAGGGCTTCAGGGCGCGCACCTGCACCGAAGTGACCGGATCCGCTCCGTACCGCCCCTCGCGAACGACCTCCACTTCCTGAAATCCCGCGTCGCGCATAAACTGGAGGTAGTCACCGCGCAGCGACGCCCCGGCGATGCACCCGACGTAGGCCTCGATCGATTCGCGCGTCTCCTTGGGAAGCGGCTGCTCGAGCACGAGGTCGCTCACGAGCATCCGGCCGCCCGGCTTCAGCACCCGGTAGGCTTCGCGGAACACACGATCCTTCTCGGGGGAGAGGTTCACGACGCAATTGGAGACGATCACGTCCACGGAGGCGTCCGGCACCGGCAGGTGCTCGATCTCCCCCAGGCGGAACTCCACGTTCGCGTAGCCTCCCTTGACGGCGTTCGCCCGCGCGCGATCGATCATCGCGGGCGTCATGTCCACTCCGATGACGCGTCCTTCCGGTCCGACCTCGCGCGCCGCGAGGAATGCGTCCACGCCCGCGCCCGATCCCAGGTCCAGCACCGTCTCACCACGCTTCGGCCCCACAAGCGCGATCGGATTGCCGCACCCCAGACCCAGGTTCGCGCCCTCGGGAATCGCGGCGGCCTCCTCCACGCTGTAGCCAAGCTCGGCGAGCCCTGTCGTGACCGTGTCTCCGCAGCAGTCGCTCGAAGCACCGGATCCGCAGCAAGAGCCGCCCGGCTGGCATCCGCCTTTTCCCTCCGCGATCGCGCCGTAGCGCTCCCGCACCGCCGCTCGAATATCCACACGCTCTTCCATGTCACGATCTCCTTTCGCCTGGATCCAGGCCTTGCAAGAGTTCCTTGAACCGGGCCATCGCCCCCGAGGTGGGGCAGTAGCAGACGCGCGGCCCGTCGATCTCCCCCTCGATCCACCCCGACTCCTTCAGGACCTTCAAGTGCTGCGAGACGGTCGCCTGCGCGAGCGGCATCGAATCCACGATCGCGCCGCAGATGCATTCGCCGCGGTCGAGGAGCATCCTGAGTATTGCGGCGCGCGCCGGATGCGCCAGCCCCCAAGCGAGCGCAGCCAGCTCCTCGTCCGCTTTCCCAGGCGCCCGTCGCGCCTTTCCGGGCACGGGTCGCTTCATCAGTCGGATCCGTTCCGTCATGTAACCTCCACTCGGGGTTGCTGGGCACCACTCCTGCGCCCATCAAATCGTATATCGTCAATCTACGATAAATCTGGAGGCCTGTCAATGGGATTCGCGCGCCCTGCCCGTAAGTGCTATCGTTTCCTGCATGACGCGTCCGACCACATCGGTCGAACGGCTCGCCGAGGAGTACCGGGCGCTCCGCGACGCGGCGGCGGTCGTGGACCTGACGGATTGGACCGTGCTCGCGCTCACGGGCCCCGACGCCCGCGAATTTCTCCAGGGAACGGCGACCCAGGATTTCGAGTCCCTGCCCCCTCCGGGCACGGCCTCGAGGACGCTGCTCCTCACCGAGAAGGGCCGCCCCGTCGCGCTCGCGTGGGTCGCCATGGGACTGCAACCCGGCTCGGCGATCCTCATCGCCGACCCGGGAGCCCGCTCCGCCCTCAAAGGTCACCTCGAGCGCTTCCGCGTCATGGAAGACGTGGAGATCCAGGGCCCTGACGGCATGCCGGCGCTCTTTGGCCTGGCGGGTCCCGAGCGCGATCCGCTGGCCCAGGCGATCGCCGCGAAGATCCAAGGCGCCCGGGCCATCCGATCCGATCCCCTCTCGTTCGTGCTCGCGCCGGCCGATGCTTCCCCTTCGCTTCTTCCGCCGGCCGTCGACCCGCATGCCTTCGAGGCGTGGAGGATCCGGGCCGGGATTCCCTATCAAGGAATCGACATGGACCAGGACCGGATCGCCACCGAGCTGCTCCTCCCCGAGGCGATCTCGATGACGAAGGGATGCTACGTGGGGCAGGAAGTGGTGGCGCGCACCGCGAACCGCGGCAAGCTCCGCCGGCAGCGCATCGGATTTCGATTTCCCTGGAGCGGGGAGCCCATTCCCAGGGGCACCGAGGTACGCTCCGGCGGCCTCGAGGCGGGGAACGTCACCAGCACGGCCTGGGAACCGGGCACGCGCGAGGGACTCGGCATGGGCTATGCCATGCCCGACGCGCTCGCCCGCGGACTCGACCTCCTCGCCATCCAGGGTGGAAAATCCACGCACCTCAGTCCACGTTCGTGGCCACTGTGACTGGAATCGTGGCCACTGCGACTGTCGGACCGCGACATTTCCGTCCAAAATGTCACAGCACTGACGAATTCCGCGTCGTTGCGCGTTGACATAACTCAAAGACTTTGATATAATTCCGCACACTTCGGGGGTACACAGCGCGCGAGTAGTGAGGCAGCCCCTGCCGATTCCCGCCGACCTCCGCTTCGCTTCCCAACTTCAGTGCGGTTCCTGGCAGCCAACCCATGATTTGGGGTCTTGCAAGGAGGTGATCGCCGGAGGAAGAAGCCAAACCACTCTTTAACCGCAGTCGCGCCTCATCTCACGCGTCGCGCTTCCCCCAAAAACGTTTCCGCGACGCCAGGTCCTCATGTCAGGAGAACAGGCGATGGATCGATTCAGACACTTCATCCTAGTCGCGCTTGCGGCGCTCGCGCTGGTTCTGGCACAGGCGGCTTCCGCAACCACCGTCCAGAAGTTGACCCTCCAGGAGCTCACCAAGAAAGCCAACTCGATCGTCGTGGGAAGGGTCCAGGATGCCGTTTCGAGTTGGGACGCCGCGAAGAAGGAGATCTACACCTTTTACACGGTGAGCGTTTCCCAGCCCGTGAAGGGGTCGAAGGCCGGGGAGACGATCACGATTCGCCAGCTCGGAGGAACCGTGGGGAACATCGCTTCCATCGTTCCCGGAATGCCGAGCTTCAGGAAGGGCGAGGAAGTGGTTCTCTTCCTCACGCAGAAGGACGCCGCGGGCTATCCGTGGGTGCTGGGCCTGCAGCAGGGCAAGTACTCGGTCGTGGACCAGGCCGGCGTGAAGATGGTGCGCAACGACCTCGCCGGGACCGAGTTTCTCACGCCCAACGGCGCGCACGTCGAGCCGAAGGTGGCGCCGGATCAGCCGCTCGGCGCGTTCCTCGACGGGATCAAGACGACCCTGGATATCGACGGCAAGATCCAAGCCACCCCAACCGAGTAGCGGAGGACGATCATGAAATCTCATCGCATCCGTATCGCCCTGACCGCGCTCGGCGCTTTCGCACTCGCGCTCACGCTGGTCAGCCCCGCGTCCGCGTTCATCCGCCTGACGCGTCAGGGCACCACCGGTATCGTTCAGGCGCACTGGCTCGATTCGAAGATCCCGATCCTGACGGTCATCGATCCCACGAACAATGACATCCCCCCGGCGACCGCCCTTTCCGTGATCCAGACCGCGGCCCAGTCGTGGAACGACGTGAACACGTGCTACGGCGTTCTCAACGCGGTCGGGTACGACCCCGCCCTCGGACACAAGACCCCAGCGCTCGACGGGACGGACGGCCAGAACAGCATCTTCTTCGATCGGACCGGCGCCAACTTCCCGCCCGGAACGAGCATCATCGAGTTCGTGCGGTCCATCATCGACCTCACGGATGGTCATACGCTCGATGCGGACATGGTGCAGCGCAGCCTGGAGCTGGATGACCGGACCGGCGCCTCCGTGATCTATCCCGAGTCGGCGGCGCGCGGGCTCTCCCCCGGAGCGGTCGATTTCGCGGCCACGACGGGCACGGTCACGGGCACGGTCGTGAGCGGGTTCAATGGATCGGCCGTCTTCGGTGCTCACGTCGAAGCCTTCAACCTTGCCGATCCCAGCCCGGCGAGCGAGATCAGCGCGATCTCGGGCGAGCTGACGGTGCGGAGCGGGCACGGTGACTTCAAGATTTACGGTCTGCCGCCCGGTACCTACGCGATCGCGATCATTCCGTTGGACGGTGTCCACACCATTGCCGCCGACCCGAACATCGGCGGGATCTTCAACGGGATCGACATCAACTTCGAGCCGGAGTTCTGGAACGGAGCCGGCGAAAGCGGCAACGGATTCAACGACCATGCCAACGATTTCACCCCGGTGAGTGTTGTCGCGGCAGCGAATTCAGGCGGGGTCGACTTCATCACGAACACGTTCCCCGGACGGGTCGAGATCGCCCAGTACGGGCAGTTCGAGAATTTCGTGACCTTCCGGAACGGTGGATACCTCGTGAAGCGGTTCGATCTCCCGTTCACGCCGCCCTTCAACGTGAACAAGATCAGCTTCCCGACGTTCACGTTCGACGGCGCGCCGGCCACATTCCCGAGCGTGCGGCTCTGCGCGCTGAACACCGCGACGGGAGGGCCGGATTTGAACAATCCGCTGCTCCAGATCAACAACTTCGCAGGGAGCCCGAACGGGGCGAACGACATCCCGGTCAACATCACCATCAACGATCCGGACAAGGTCCTCTTCTGGGCGATCCAGTTCCCGAACACGGGTCCAACCTTCCCGAACAACTTCCCGTTCATCCGGATGGACTTCACGAATCTGGAGCGCGGGCTGTTCGCGAACGATATGAACCTGAACAGCGCGGGTGCTGGCGGGACGGTCGTGGATCGCAATCTCGCCATCAGCCTCACGGCTCAGATGGGGGCGCCGGAGCAAACTCCGATCGTTGCGGTGCCGAACCTGGGAACGAACCAGACGGCGAACGCCTACGAGTTCAAGTTCGCCAATCCTCCCGATCTTCGGGCGGACGGCTTCTCGCTACCGGCCGGATCGACGAACCACGTGAATCTCGTGCGCCGCCTCCCCTCGGGACTCCTCGGGCTGGAAGGCACGACCACGACTTCAGGCAAGATCTCGCGCGCCACGAACGACACCACGAACGTCTTCCCGGGCGGTCCGCAGCTGTGGTTCGTGCAGGCCGTAGACAATGCCGGGAACAAGAGCCTGACCTCGAACACGACGATCACGAAGTTCGGCGAGGATCTGGATGAGCCGAACGGAAAGCGCGCGGCGGATCAGGCCACCGTGCTTCCCATTCCGACCAGCAACCGGCCTGAGAGCTACGCTCCGGCGGGCGACCAGGATTACTATGTGGTCACGGCCCGGCCGGGGGACCAGCTCATCGCGACGGCGAACTCGACGGGTCAGGACACGAGGAACGATCAGGATCTCGTCATGTTCCTCATGGAGACGAACGGCGACGTCATCGCGTTCGACGATGACTCGAACGGCAATCTGAATCCAAGGATTGCCGTGACGGTGCCGTTCAAGAAGGACCAGTCGAAGAAAAACCCGTCTCCGCGCAAGCTCTTCTTGCTGGTCACCGACATCCAGGGGTCGGACTTGATTCCCAACGGTACGCCCCAGGTGCGCGTCCCCTCGACCTACAACCTGAGTGCGAACGTGACCACGCCGGCAGCGCTCGCGGGGAGGGCAGGGGACATCGTGGGTGAGGGCGGCTTCGCGTTCAAGAACACCGGACCCAATCCTGCCAACCCGCTTGCGAAGATGATCTATGTGCTCCCGCGGAGCGGTGGGTCGAGCTATGGAGTGAAGCTCCGGATCTACGACGTGAACGGCCGTCTCGTTCGCACGCTCGTGGATCGTGATCAGCCGGCCGGACCGCACGTCGCGGTGTGGAATGGAACGGATGACGCGGGACGCGGCGTCGCGTCGGGTCATTACTACGCCCGTATCGATGCCGGCCAGTTCACGGAGAAGGTCGGAGTCACGATTCTCAAGTAGCTCCGGCATCGCAATCAGAGGAAGCGGGGGACCGGAGATGAGGCCGGCCCCCGCTTCTTTTCCCTCGAGGAATGTGCGGATGCGCCACCGATCGCGGGCACGATTCCTGGTGCCGCTCTTCCTGCTCGGCGCGCTCGTGCCTCCGGGCGCCTGGGCTGCGACGGGTTGGATCCCTCCGCGCACGGTGACGGTCCTCCTCCCCGGAGCCACCGTCGCTCCGGGATCGGTCCATACGCTCGAGATGACGATCCGGGCGAACGGCGTCCCTGCGAACGTGGACTGGGCCGTCACGACGGGCGGGCCGTACCCGCTCGGCGTCTCGCCCGCGAGCGGCTCCACCTATGTGCCCGCGGACAGCATCGGACGGGTGACGTTCACGGTGACCGCCCCGCCGGAGTCGGTCTGGGTTGCGACGATCTCGGTGGAGCTCAAGGAATCCCTCAGTGGCCGGCACGTGGCCAGGATCAGCGCGCCGATCCTGTCGGCCTACGGCGGGCGTCCGGAGGTGTGGCCCGCGCCCTCTTCCTGGGCGGCGCCTGCGAATACCTCGGGGGCGCTCACGTTCCAGGTGCACGGCATGGCCGCGGTAGCGGAAACCCTGGACGTGACGGCGGACCGGTCGAATCCCGATCCCAACAACGCCGGCGCGCTGTTCCCGGGGAGTCCGCCGCCCGCGACGCCGTTCCTTCCGGCCCAAGCCACGATCGCGATCACCGTTCCCACCACGATCGCGGGGAGCGCGTACGCCGGGAACGCGAACACCGTGAGCTGCACCGTTTCGAGCCTCTTCGGAAACTCCACCGCGTCCGCTCACGCGCTGGCCTCGGCGGCGCTTCCCGAATCGCTGCCGACGGCGCTCGTTCCGGTCGGGCTCGTTCCCATGGCGGAGCCCGCGGCGGGGAGAGACGGCCCGGTGGAGCTTCCGTGGCGCGGCCTCTGGCTCCTGCCCGCGGGGCTCGAAGGCGTGCGGGTGATCCGCTCGGGTCCTTCGCTGGAAGGAATCGGGCCCATCGATACCATCGCGAGCGGGACCGACGACCGCCTCGTCGGCCGCGTTCGCATTCCTTCCTTCGCGGCCTCGCTCGCGGTGGTGCCGGGATTCGTCGGGCCCGCGGGGGACACCTTGGATCTGGGGCTGCTCGCGGCGGGGCGCGCGGGGCTCATGCTGCTGGATCTGCGCACGGTTGTGGATCCGCCCTTCGGCACCTGGGAGGACTTCTTCGATCAGGACCTGAACGGAATCGACGATCGCATCCTGCGCACGATTCCGCTCTCCGGTTTCGCCACGGACGTGACCTGGTTCCGCGCGCCGAGCGGACGGATCGTCGCGCTCGTTGCCGAGGCGGACACGGGATCGGTCCCGGTCTCCGCGGCGATCGCGGACGGCGGGGCCGGTGTGTCGATACACCACCTCACGGCCGGAGCCGGCGCGCCCGCCACGATCACGTACACGCCGCTGGGATCGGTCGCGCTCTCGGGTATGTGGGGAACGCCCTACGCCCGCGACCTCTGCTGGATCCCGGGCACGCGCGACAGCGTGTATCTCGCGGTGGGCGCCTCGGCTGGAGGCACGCAGATCGTGCGCGCGCCTTTGGGGGGCGCACCCTCACTCGTCCTCTCGCAACAGACCTCTGGCGGGGCGATCGGCCTGGGAGGTGCGTGGACGGGCAACCTCGGCGTGGCGATGGGTGCGGGCGGCGTCGCATTGCTGCGGGTTCCAGGCGCGGCGGAGCTGGTCCGGATCGCGCCCGCTGCCCCGCCTCCTTACACAGCGCCGGTGCTGCTCGCGCGCGGGCAGACGTGGACGGAGGGGCGGCCGCTCGAGCTTGCGCTCCACCGGACGCCGAGCAGCGCGGCCAGCTCGATGGCGTTCCTGAAC
>VBOR01000023.1 GCA_005893165.1 Candidatus Eiseniibacteriota bacterium
GCTTCACGTACCCCGTAACCGCAACCTTCGCCGAGACGATCGGACCGGGATGCGCCGACTGTTGCACTACGACCCGGTAGATCTCAGGCTCCAGTCCCTCGCACTTCAGCCAGGCCCAGAGATCCCCCGCGTTGTAGACATGGAGATGCGTCATGTCCCAGGAGCGGGGATCGGGGATATACGCCGCATTGGGCGTCTGGATCACCAGCACACCCCCGGGCTCGAGCAGCGAGATCATCTTCTTCACGAGAGAGAGACCCTCCTGCAGGGGAAGGTGCTCGATCACGTCGAGGCACAACACCGCGCCGTACTGCCGCCGAACGTCCTCGAGAGTTCGATAGGTATACGAACCCTCCGCGCCCACATCCTGCGTATGGTACTCGCCACGAAATCCCGCGCGCTGAAACTTCCGCATGATCCGGAGGTCGCCGGCGCCGACGTCGAGCAACCCCTCCGCTCCCCGCACCGCATCGAAATACACGCGCTCGATCTCGCAGAGCTCGCCGGTCTCCCACCAGCGCCGCACGGGGAAGCGCGGCGCACCCTTCCGGAGCAGCTCCTTCCGCTTCCAGTAGGTCTCGTACGCGGGATCCGTCGTACGTCTACTCCTTGAGGCTCTTCCGGAATTCTTCGGTGAGGAGGGGAACGACCTGGTACAGATCGCCCACGATGCCGTAGCTCGCGACCTTGAAGATGGGCGCGTCCTTGTCCTTGTTGATTGCGACGATCGTCCGGGAAGAGGACATGCCGGCCAGGTGCTGGATGGCGCCCGAGATGCCGATCGCGAAATAGACCGTAGGATTCACGACCTTGCCGGTTTGTCCCACCTGGTGGCTGTGATCGATCCAGCCCGCGTCCACCGCGGCGCGCGAGGCCCCCAAAGTCGCGCCCAGCACCTTGCAGAGCTTACGCAGGATCTCGAAATTCTCCGGCCCCTGCATCGCGCGCCCGCCGCTCACGATGATGTTGGCTTCGGTGAGATCGAGCATCTCTCCCTCGGATTTCTCGAATCCCACCACGCGCGCGCGCGCCTTCACGTCGGGCATGGAGACCTTCTCGACCTGGGCTTTCCGCGAGCCGTCCGGCTGCAGAGGCGTGAAGGTGTTGGGGCGCACCGTGGCGATTCGCGGGCGCGCGGCGTTCCATGAGACCTTCGCGAAGGCCTTGCCGGCGAAGATGGGGCGCTTCGCGATCAGATCCCCGCTCCTGAGCTCGAACCCGGTGCAATCGGAACCGAGGCCCACGCGGAGGCGCGCCGACACACGCGGCGCGAGGTCCTTTCCCTGCGAGGTCGCGCCGAGGAACAGGGTCTCCGGCTTCGCCCGGTCGACCGCCGCCTTCACACCCGCGGCGTGGGCCTCCGTCGCGTACGGCGCGAGCGATTCACCCTCCACGTGGACGATCGTGTCCGCGCCGTAGGACGCCAGGCGCTCGGCCTCGCCGGGAGCGAGCGCTCCCAGGGCGATCGCGGCCACCTCGCCTCCGGAGTCTCCCGCGAGCCGCCGCGCCTCCGCCAGCATCTCGAGCGTGACCTTCCGGGCCGAGCCGTCCTTCAGCTCCACGACGACCGCGTATCCCGCCATCAGAGGACCTTCGCCTCCTCGCGGAGGATCCGGACCAGCTCGCGCGCCGTCTCCACCGGCTCTCCCTCGAGGATCCGGCCCTTCTCCCGCGGCGGAGGAAGCGAGAACTCCACGAACCGGACGGAGGCGGCGCTCTCCGAGACCGCGGCGGGATCCACGCCGAGGTCGGCGAGGGTCCACTCCGGAATGACCTTCTTCTTCACCGCCATGATTCCCTTGAGGGAGGCGTAACGGGGCTCGTTCAGCCCCTTCTGCGCGGTGATCACGGCGGGGAGTGAGAACTCCACGACCTCAGCGCCTCCCTCGACCTCGCGCTTTGCCTTGCCGCGCTTCGACTCAGGATTCACTTCCAGGCTCACCACCACCGAGACATGGGGAAGATCCAGGAGCTCGGCGAGGATGATTCCCGCCTGCGACCAGTCGTGATCGACGCCCTGCTTGCCCGTGAGGATGAGATCGAACCCCGCCTTCTTCGCCGCCCCCGCGAGTACGGTCGCGACCGCCAAAGGATCCCACAGCGCCACGCCGTCGCCTTTGACGTGCACGCCCTCGTCCGCGCCGAGGGAAAGGGCGTACTTGATGGCCTCCTTCACGCGGTCCGGCCCGAGACTCACCACGGTTACCTTGCCCTGGCCGAGACGCTCCCTGATCCGGAGCGCCTCCTCGATCGCGAACTCGTCGTAGGGATTCGCGACCCACTTCACCGCGCTCGTATCCACCGAGCCGTCTTTGAGCTGGATCCGGGTCTCGGTGTCGGGAACCTGTTTGACGAAGACCAGAATGTTCATAGGGCCGGGCAGTATAGTACGATGTCCCCCGGCGATGGAAGAACGCGTTCCCCGGGGAGAACCCATTTGAGTCATCCGTTTCTGCGCAGGCTGGAGAAAGGCGTGGTCCTCGCGGACGGCGCGATGGGCACGCTCCTCTATGATCGCGGCATCACCTTCGATCGCTCCTTCGACCTCCTGAACCTCCAAGAACCCGCTCTCGTCCAGTCCATCCACCGCGACTACATCCGGGCCGGCGCCGAGCTGATCGAGACGAATACCTTCGGCGCGAGCCGCATCCGTCTCGCCGCGCACGGGGAGAGCACGGACGCGCGGCGCGTGAACCGCGCGGGCGCGCAGCTCGCCCGGAACGCGCGCGAGGAGGTGGGGGAGGCGGTCTTCGTCGCGGGCGCGATCGGACCGCTGGGCAAGCCGGTCGCGCCGCTCGGCACGATCACGAGGGAGGAGGCGCTCGAGGTCTACGTCGAGCAGGTCGAGGGGCTGGTCGAAGGGGGCGTGGACCTCCTCATCATCGAGACCCAGACCGACCTCGAGGAGATGAAGCTCGCCATCCAGGCGGTGCGGAAGGTCACCGATCTTCCCCTCATCGCCGAGATGACCTTCACCGAGGACGAGCGCACGCTCTACGGCGCCTATCCCGAAGACGTGGTGCGCGCCACCCAGAATCTCGGCGTGAACGTGCTGGGCGCGAACTGCAGCGTGGGCCCGCAGAAGCTGCTCGAGATCGTGCAGCGCCTCCGCCGCCGCACCGAGCTTCCCATTTCCGTGATGCCCAACGCCGGGCTTCCGCGCTTCGTGAGCGGGCGGTTCCTCTACCTCGCCTCGCCCGACTATTTCGCCGACTACGCGGTGCGCTTCCAGGCCGCCGGCGCGAACATCGTCGGAGGCTGCTGCGGGACCACGCCGGCGCACATCCGCCGCATGCGCGACGCGCTGGCGCGCCCCGGCGCGAAAGCAGCCGAAGAGATCGCGGCCGATCGCGCGGCCGCCCCTCCGCCGCTTCCCACGGTCCATCCTGAAGAGCTTCCGTCCGCGGACCCCGCCTCGCGTTCCCTCCTCGCGCGCAAGCTCGCGAACAAGGAATTCGTGGTGAGCGTGGAGGTGGATCCGCCGCGCGGCGCGCGGCCGAAGAAAATGATCGAGGGCGCGCAGTTCCTGAAAGCCTCCGGCGTGGACGTGATCAACGTGGCCGACAGCCCGATGGCGCGCGTGCGGATGTCCTCGCTCGCGCTCGCCTCCATGATCAGCCAGCAAGTGGGCGTGGAGACGATCCTCCATTTCACCTGCCGCGACCGGAACCTCATGGGAATCCAGTCCGATCTCATGGGCGCGCACGCGCTCGGCATCCGGAACGTTCTCGCGCTCACCGGCGATCCGCCGCGCGCGGGGGATTATCCCAACACGACGGCGGTGTTCGACGTGGACTCGGTGGGGTTGATCCGGGTGCTGAAGCAGCTCAACGCGGGGAGCGACCTCGCGGGGAATTCCATCGGCGAGCCCACGCGATTCCTCATCGGCTGCGCGGTGAATCCCGCGTCCGAGGACCTCGAGACGGAGCTCGAGCGGTTCCAGAAGAAGATCGAGGCGGGCGCCGAGTTCACGAT
>VBOR01000079.1 GCA_005893165.1 Candidatus Eiseniibacteriota bacterium
CACCGAAGAGGTGGAGCGATTCCAGGTAGTCGAGGTCCCCCTCGTGGAAGCGAAAGGACTCGAGGTAGTCGAGGGCCGGATCCAGGCCCGCCACGACCGCATATCCGCCCTGAAAGGGCATCTCGCGGAAGTAGAGGTCGAAGGTCGCGCGACGCTCGTGGATGCCCTGCTCGAAGTACCCGGCGAGCATCGTGAGCTCGTAGAGATCCATCAAGAGGGCGGGCGGCGCCACGGCGTTCCCCCCATCACAGCCCGTGTCCCGCGGGGCACAGAGGGCTGCGTCAGAACCGGTAGATCGCCGCGATCGGCTTGCGTCCAGGCATCGCCGAGCGGGGGATCACATAGACTTCGCCTCCGCGCTTGAAGGTCTCCTCGGCGATGTCGTCGAGCACGTCCGCGTCCCGGGCGTCCCGCTGCCGCTCGTGCAGCTCGAGCGCGCCGGTTTTCCGATCCAAGAGCCCCCAGACCGATTCCTCCTCCGCGACCAGCAGACACTGGATGCGTCCCGCCACGACCGCTTGCGCGATCTCCTCGATCCGGTCGGAGGCGAGACCGGTCCCCACGCGCTCGCGGTAGCGCTCGAGCCAGATTCCGACGCGGGACTCGAAGACGCGGCTCACCAGGGGCCAGGCTTCCTTGTGGATCTGGTCCGGGTTCGCGCGATCGTAGTTTCCGTCGAGTCCCACGTCCATGAGCTCGGGATAGCGGTTCGCGACCTTGTAGATCGGATGGTAATACTTCACCGCCGCAAGGAGGAGCGGCACGCGCTCCGCGCGAAGATACTCGTGAAGTCCCCGGTCGATCGCCTGGAAAAAGTGGAGCAGCTCCTCCTTCCGGATCTCCTTCCCGGGTCCCTCCCCGTGGAAGACCGCCCCCCTGAGGTAGGGGCTCTGCACCGAATGCGTGTACTGCATGACTCCGAGCGCCTCGCGGAGGCTTTGCGGCACGCCGTGCAGGTCCACGGCTCCCGCGCCGAAGGGGCTCCCCTCGTACATGGTGACCGCATTCTGGCTCACCGCGAGCACGAGGTAGCGGCCGTTCGAGCGGAGAAACCGGAGCAAGGGCTTCGTATGGTAGGTCTCCGCGACCACCACGAGCTCGGGAACCGGGATGGGGAGCCGGTATGCGGCGGTGGTTCCCTCCTTCCGGAAGAGGGCGAGACCGTCGAGTGAGTGCTCCCAGTGTCGTTCTCCCTCCAGACGCCGCAGCGGCTCCAGAAACGCGTCCACGTCCCGGGTCTTGTATCGCGTGCTCAGGAGCTCCTGCGCCTGTCCGAGGAGGGCGCGGAACCGCACGGGATCCTGCTTCCACTCCGGATGGCGACGATGGGTCGGGAGGTACAGGGAGAGGTGCGGCCCCTCGCCATCGGCAAGGAGGGTCTGCAGTGCTTCGGCGCGGAAGGACTCAATCATGGTCGAGATCCTCGGCGTCCGGCGCGGCGGGGTGCGCGGGGCGCGTTTACGTGGGTTTGGGAGCGGGCGGCGGGAGCGCGCGCGCCACGATCATGGATTCGAAACCGCAAGATTTGTGAGTGCTGTCGCAGAACGGCTTGTTCGAGGACTGTCCGCAGCGGCAGAGCGAGATCGTGGTGCGGCCGCCCAGATCGAAGGGATTTCCGTCCTGATCGAGGATCGTGAACTCGCCGTCGATCCGGATGGAACCATTGTTGCGAATGGTGATGGTGGCCGGCATGAACCCTCCTGGGTGATTTCTCGATGCCGCGGCGGCAGGCATCGCGCGACGGCGAATGGAGTTCAGTATATACTCCGTCCCCCATGGCCCATCAGTACATCTTCACCATGAAAGACCTGCGCAAGGTCCATCCTCCGAATCGCGAGGTCCTGAAGGGAATCTGGCTCTCCTTCCTGCCCGGCGCCAAGATCGGCGTGCTGGGCTTGAACGGCGCCGGCAAGAGCACCCTGCTCCGCATCATGGCGGGTGTGGAAGAGCCCTCGAGCGGCGAAGCGCGCCCCGCCAAGGGAATCCGGGTCGGATTCCTTCCGCAAGAGCCCGTGCTCGATCCCACGAAGGACGTGCTGGGGAACATCGAGGAAGGCGTGGCGGACACGCGCGCGCTGCTCCACCGCTTCAACGAGATCAATCTGAAACTGGCCGAGAGCCTCTCCCCGGAGGAGATGGAGCGCGTGCTCGAGGAGCAGGGGCGCGTGATGGCGGAGATCGAGGCCAAGAACGCCTGGGAGCTGGACCGCACCGTCGAGATCGCCATGGACGCGCTGCGCGTGCCTCCCGGAGACACGAAGGTGGAGACGCTCTCGGGGGGCGAGCGCCGGCGCGTCGCGCTCTGCCGGCTCCTGCTCCAGCAGCCCGACCTCCTGCTCCTGGACGAGCCGACGAATCATCTCGACGCCGAGTCGGTGGCGTGGCTCGAGCGCTTCTTGAAAGAATATCCGGGCACGGTCGTGGCGGTGACGCACGACCGCTACTTCCTGGACAACGTGGCGGGCTGGATCCTCGAGCTGGACCGGGGCGCGGGCATCCCCTGGGAAGGAAACTACTCCTCGTGGCTCGACCAGAAGCAGGAGCGCCTGGCCCTCGAGGAGAAGGCGGAATCCGCCCGGCAGCGCACCCTGAAGCGCGAGCTGGAGTGGATCCGCATGTCCCCGCGCGCGCGACAGGCGAAGAGCAAGGCGCGCGTCACGGCGTACGAATCTCTGCTTCAACAGGAGATGGAGAAGCGCCAGGACATCGCGGAGATTTCCATCCCGCCGGGACCGCGTCTCGGGAATCTGGTGGTCGAGGCGAAGAATCTCTCCAAGGGCTACGGAGACCGGATGCTCATCGACGGTCTCTCCTTCCAGCTCCCGCCAGGCGGGATCGTAGGGATCATCGGGCCGAACGGAGCGGGCAAGACGACCTTGTTCCGGCTCATCGCGGGGCTCGAGCCTCCCGACTCGGGCACGGTCCGCACCGGCGAGACGGTGAAGCTTTCGGTCGTGGACCAGAGCCGCGACGCCCTGCAGGCCGAGAAGAACGTGTGGGAGGAGATCTCCAACGGCGAGGACGAGATCGAGCTGGGGAGCCGGACCATTCCCTCGCGATCCTACGTCGCGATGTTCAACTTCAAGGGTACCGACCAGCAGAAGCTGGTGAAGAATCTGAGCGGCGGGGAGCGGAACCGCGTGCATCTGGCCAAGCTCCTGCGCTCGGGCGGGAATCTATTGTTGCTCGACGAGCCCACGAACGACCTCGACGTGGACACGCTGCGCGCGCTGGAAGAAGGAATCCTGAGCTTCGCGGGCTCCATCTGCGTGATCAGCCACGACCGCTGGTTCCTGGACCGAATCGCCACGCACATGATCGCCTTCGAGGAGGATGGGAGCGTGGTCTGGTTCGAGGGGAACTATCAGGACTACGAAGCCAACCGTCACGCGCGCCTGGGCGCCGCCGCGGATCAGCCGCACCGCCTCAGGTACAAGAAGCTGGTGAGGGACTGATCCTCACCGGTTCCCGTATTCACCAGGAGGGAAGGACATGAAGCCTCTCGGCCTTGCTCTCGTCGTGTTCGGGATCGCCGCGATCGTATTCGGCGTGGTCGGCTACGAGCGGCAGACGGCGAATATCGACCTGGGTGGGATCAAGGCGACCGCCACGGAGCACCGGACCACGCCGTGGGCCACCGTGGCAGGCATCGTCTCGCTGGTCGCCGGAGCCGCGGTCGTGGTCTCCTCCTCGAAACGCCAGACGTAGCTCCGCCAACTCCGCCGCCTGCTTCCGCTTCCCCTTCCCCTCGATTCCTCTTGCCGGATGATATCATTATGCTATCTTAATGATGTCACCCTAACCCAGGAGAGAGAAAGGCCATGACCCAGGAGCGCGTCGCACAGCCGGTGAGCGGGGCGGTGGGGCTCACCATGACGATTCTTCTGTTCCTCGCGGGGATCGGATTCCTCTACAAGGCGGCCCACAACCCGGATCCGCTCGCGGACGTTCTGATCGCCTTCTTGCTGCTCGGGCTCGGGGGGCTTTCCATCGCCGGGTTCTTCACGGCGCAGCCCAACCAGGGCGTGGTGCTGATCCTGTTCGGAAACTACGTCGGCACCGTGCGCACGAGCGGCTGGTCGTGGACGAACCCCTTCATCACGCGAAAGAAGATCTCCCTCCGCGCGCGGAGCCTGAACGGGGAGCGCATCAAGGTGAACGATCAGCACGGAAACCCCGTGGAGATCGCGGCGGTGGTCGTATGGAAGGTACGCGACACGGCACAGGCCACCTTCGACGTGGACGACTACGAGCGCTTCGTCACGGTGACCCGGCTGAGCCATCTCGCGTATGCGCCGGAGATCGCCCAGGCGATGCTCCAGCGACAGCAGGCGGGCGCGATCATCGCCGCGCGGACGCGCATCGTGGAGGGCGCGGTCGGGATGGTGGAGATGGCCCTGGACCGCCTCGGGAAGAACCACATCGTGGAGTTGGACGAGGAACGAAAGGCAGCCATGGTGTCGAATCTTCTCGTCGTGCTCTGCGGCGAGCACGCCGCGACGCCCGTCCTGAACGCCGGGACGCTGTACAAATAGGCGCCGGGTGGCGGAGCGGAAAGCCTTTCTACTGCGGATCAGCCCGGAGCTGTGGGAGAGCCTCGAGCAGTGGGCCGCGGACGAGCTCCGGAGCGTGAACGGGCAGGTCGAGTTCCTGCTCGCGCACGCGGTGCGGGAGGCGGGGCGTGAGAAGCGAAAGCGTCCCCGCCGGGAGCGCGAGGGGCCGCCCTAGGGCTAGGCTACGGCTCTTCCTTGTAGAGCCACGCCCCGACTAAGGTCCCCAGCGCACAGCCGATGAGGTGCTCGAGCATCCACATGGCCGGCAGGTAGCGCCCGGACGTACCCCACGCGGCGTTCGCCATATTGTCCGGCACGCCCATGAGCAGCCCCACCAGGATTCCCACCTTGAGCGCCGTACCTGGGCCCGGGCCGAGCCTCGGGCGTACGGCGGCATAGAGCCACACCAGGGCGATTCCCACCAGGAACATCAAGATCAGCCAGGCGGGAAGGAAAGGAAAGCGCGGCTCCGCCAGGAAGTGCCCCGCCTGCTGCGCTTGCATGATCTTCTTCCCGACGAGCAGGAAATTGCACAAGACGCTGACGACGTTGATGACGAGACCGGCGAGGAGACCACCCAGGATGACGCGACCGGTGTTGATCCTGGCCACGCTTCACCTCCATGGTAGGGTTCCGCTCGGGCGGCGTGAGCCGCCTAGGGTTTGGCGGAACGTACCACGGTCTATTTCCGATTCAAGAACGAGAATAAGAGGGACAGGAGGACGCTCAAAACGAGCAAGGTCCCCAGTGGGAGGTACACCCGCCCGCTCTCTCGATGCCAAACATGAGCAATAATTTGCCAACATCCTGCCATCCCACTCTGTTCACCTCACAAGTATCTATACAAGTAGCATCGCCTGCCGATAGAGGAGCGATATGGAGGGAATCATGAACGATCGACGGGGATTCAGGACAGGTCTCTTTCTGGGACTCATGGTGACCGCGGCGCTCACCCTTTCCTGCGCCGGGCCGAACAAGCTCGCCCAGCAGAGCGAGAAGGCGTACAGCAAGGGCGAGGTCGAGAAGGCGTATCAGAAGGCGGCGCGGGCGCTTCGGAAGGAGCCCGAGAACCGGCGGGCGCGGGCGGCCATGACGCAGGCGGCGGCCCAGCTCATGAGGGAGCGGGAGGTCGAGATCCGCGGCCTGGCGGCCCGGGACACCGTGGCCGCGGGGAAGCGCTCGCTGGCGCTGGACGACTTCCGGAACGAGCTCCTCCAGTACCGGATCGTGCTCCCGCCCGATCCCGATTTCGATCGCGACGAGGCACAGATCCGCCTCGCG
>VBOR01000086.1 GCA_005893165.1 Candidatus Eiseniibacteriota bacterium
TTCGGAGTCCCAGGCCTGATCGGCCGGGATCGTGACGGGGGTTTGGGTAGAGGCGGGCGCGATCGCGTGATCGAGCGCCGCGGCGACGACCGCAGGCGTGTGCGCGGCGGTGCAAAGGGCGCAGTCGTGGCCCTCCAGACCGTTGTGGTGCTGGTGGGCGGCGACGAGGAGGAGCGTGCTCGCGACGTAAAGGAGGAGCAGCCCGCGGAGGAGCGGGTGCAGTCGTCGTATCTGTCTGAGTGCGTTGGTCATCGTCTTTCGTCCGTGCCGAAGCACGACCTCACGTCATGTTCGGCATCGAGGCTCATTCTGTCAACCCCGTTGTGGGCGCGTAAGTTCCGGCGTCTGTGCCAGCTAGTGGCATCCGGACGCCTCCGTTCCCCCCGGGTCACCCTCGCCGGGCGGCCCAGATCATGCCGATTCCCCAGACGATGAGGAGCACCGGCCAGTACCGCAGCACGTTGCCGTGGAGGTACCCCAGCTCTCTCAGGAGCAGCACCACACCGATCACGACCAGGGTGAGTGGAAACGCGATGCGGTGCCTTCCATTTCCGGCCATTCCCGTTCCTCCTTCACGAGATTCGTTGTGATGGGCTTGCGATCGATCGTGACGCGGACGAGAGGTCCGTCCACGACAATGGTCACCGGGCGGCCCCGCCCTTTCGCGACGTGCACTTCGTCCTTCCCGCGCTCCCGGGCTTGCTTCTCGAAATCGAACGGCAGCGCCACCCAGACGAGACCGGGGCGGCTCACGAGCCTCACGGGACAGTCGCCCGGAATCTGGATCCGGGCGATCGACAGGAGTCCGCCGACCCGGATCTCCCGGGGCCGCTCCTTGTCGCCGAATCCGATCTCCATCGAGGAAGCGAACCCGTGGAGGTCGCACCGGGTGGGCCTAAGGGTCGTGAGATCGGCGTTCATCGACGCGAAATGTCCGCGCCAGTGCAGAGCGAGCGGAACCGCGTTCGGAACGCGGAGATCGAGGCTATTTCCCAGTGGCGGGACGCGCAGCATGCCGGGGACTTCGGGCCACTCGAAGACGGCTTCCTTCCGCGTGACGGCGAAATGGTATCCGGTCGTGGAATCTCCCGCGATCTTCCGGACCCGGACCAGGAGCGTCTTCGTGGGCGGCGTGCCCTGGCCGATGTAGAAGCGCCCGACGTCCGTCTGGACCCGCACGGTCAAGGAGGCGGCGTTCGTCTTGCGGAGGTCGAGGGAAGAGGTGGAACGGGGAACGTGCCCCAGCTTCGCCTGGCGATTCATCCAGAACATACCCAGCGCGGTTCCTCCCAGGATGAGCAGCACCGCGAGACATCCCATGAACGGGTTCTTGATGACGCTCGCCAGGAACGCCAGACCGAACGCGATGAGGAGGAGCGGCCAGAAACGCAGGAGCAGGAGGGGCGTGTCGGGGTGCGCGAACCCGGCTCGGACCGCCAGCAGGAGGACGCCGATCGCGAGGAGGAGCGCACCGAGAGCGATCTTGCCGAAATTCATCCGGGAAGCGGTATCACGGGCGTACGCGACGCGCAAGCGGCGTCCTTGCCGTCACGCGACCCGGCGAGGTTCTTAAGGCTTGAAAAATGCCGCCGCTCCGTCGATCCTCGTGGGCTTCATGGCTCATTTCGAATCGACCCGGTCCACGACGAGGGACCTTCCTTGAAGACCTGGAATGCGCTCTCGAGCTCGCTCGCGCTGGCGCTGCTCTTCTCGATCTCGCAGACCGCCTTGGCACGCGCCGAAGAGGATGAAGATTTGCTGGGGAAGCTCCAGTTCCACGGCTACGGCGAGCTCCACTACAACAATCCCAAGATCGACACCATGTCGTCCGGCGCGGGGAACGTGATCGACGTCCACCGGTTCGTCCTGGGATGGGAATACGAATTCACGGAGAACCTTCGCGTGGAGGCGGAGCTGGATTACGAGCACGCCGCCAAGGAGCTCGAGCTGGAGGAGGCGTATCTCGAATACGACCTCCTGCCGGCTGTGTCTCTTCGCGTGGGAACGCTGCTCATGCCGGTCGGGCCGCTGAACGAGACGCACGAGCCGCCCCTCTACTACAGCGTCGAGCGCCCGTACGTGGAGCGCTACATCATCCCCACGACCTGGCAGGAGAACGGCCTGGGCGTGGCGGGTCAGCTGCATGACGGAACGGTGAGCTACCGCGCGTACGTGGCGGCGGGGCTCGACGCGACGCGCATGACTTCCCTCGGAGGGCTTCACGACGTCAGCTCCAAGGGCTCGGAATCGAAGGCGGACGACCTGGCCGGAGTCGGACGCGTGGAGTTTCTGCCGGCACGCGGGCTCACGATCGCGGGCTCCGGATACTACGGCGGCGCCGACCAGCGGACGCCGGGGCTGGGGAAGGTGACCCTTGTGATCCAGGAAATCGACGCGCGTTTCCGGCGCGCGGGGTTCGATCTCCGGTTGGCCAGCACCGCCCTCTCGCTGGATCGGGCGGACCGGGTGAGCGCTTTCGTCGGCGAGACCATCGGCAGGCTCATGTTCGGCGTGTACGGGGAGGCGGCCTACGACCTCCTGCGGCGCGATCGCTCGGAGAACGGCGGGCGCTCGCTCGTGGTGTTCGTAAGGCGCGAATTGCTCGATACGAACGACGAGGTCCCGGCGGGCTTCACCAGGAACCTCGCGGCGCGCCGCGCCATCCACTCGGGCGGAGTGGCCTACTATCCCATGGAGAAAGTCGCGTTCAAGACGGACTTCGAACACTGGCAGGACGGCACCGGGGCACAGCTCAACCGCGTGAATCTCGGCGCGGCATTCATGTTCTAGAAAGGAACTCGATGAAGCGCATTCGTCTCACGACCGCGTTCCAGCAAGAAGGCGGAGGGGCCCATGGGTGAGCTGAAAGGGAAGACGGCGCTCGTAACCGGGGGAACCCGTGGAATCGGCCGAGCCACGGCCCTGGCGCTCGCCGACATGGGGGCCGACGTCGCGATCAATTTCTTCCGCAGCCGCGAATCGGCCAAAGCCGCCGTCGATGAGATCGAAAAGCGCCTCGTGAAGGCCATCGCCGTCCGGGCGAACGTCGGGAACGAAGAGCAGATTCCCAAGATGTTCGAGGAGGTGAAGGCCGCCTTCGGGAAGCTCGACATCCTGGTCTCGAACGCGGCCCTCGGGCATTTCGGGAACGTGCTCGAGGTGAATGACAAGACGTGGGACGTCGCGATGAACACGAACGCGAAGGCGCTCCTCTTCAGCGCTCAGGAAGCGGTGAAGATGATGCCCGACGGCGGAAGGATCGTGGCGCTCACCTCGCTTGGATCCCACCGCTACATTCCGGGCTACGCCGCAATCGGCGTCTCGAAGGCGGCCATCGAGACGCTGGTGCGCTATCTGGCTTACGAGCTGGGCCCGCGCAAGATCAACGTGAACGCGGTTTCGGGCGGGTTCATCGATACCGACTCGCTGAAGATCTTTCCGTCCTACGACGAGATCATCAAGGAGTCCACCCGCCGCACGCCTTCGGGACGCGTGGGGACGCCGGAAGAGGTCGCGAACGTCGCGGCGTTTCTCGCCACCGACCGAGCCTCGTGGGTGACCGGACAGGTGATCATCGTGGACGGCGGATACGCGCTGGGCTAGCGCTTCGGGACCCAGCCTCCCACGAGCGGCGCGTTTCCGAGGAACCGCACCACCCTTCCGTCGAAGAGCAGGACTCCCACGATTCCAAGGTTCACGATCGAGGCGATCGTCACCGTGCGCACCACCGCGATGTCGCCGCCGAACTCCGGCGGTCGTGTGAAGAGGTACGCCAGCACGGAGATCTCGTTCACGAGCGCGAGCGCGATGCCCCACGTGCGCGCGGCGGCGCGCCCCAGCCAGAGCGCCGCCATGACGTAATAGCTCCCCGCGGTCATGAGCGCCGCGAAGAGGATGCTCTGCGCGGCGAGATGGAGCATGTATCCGCCCAGCTTCGCCTGCGCCGTCTGCTGAACGATGAAGAAGGATCCGCCGACCACGCCGCGGAACAGCTCCTCGAATCCTTTGACCGCCCAGAGCGCCACCAGAACGTAGATCTGAATCGGCCGGTTTACGCTGGGCGGCCGCTCCGCTAGTCTGTGCGCGCTCATTCGCGGTTCTGGTCCGGCCGTTCACCACGGATCCACGACATGCGCGGCATGATACCACCATGTTGAGCGTCCTCCGGGGAGCGGCCCTCGCTCTGGCGGTCGCGTCCGCCGCGGTCCTTCCGCTCATCGCGCTCAATCTCACCCACGCCGGCTCGTTTCACCTCGAGCGCTTCCGCGAGCCGACCTGGATCCTCTACGGATCGCTCCTTCTCCATACGCTCCTGCGTCGCGATCCCCTCGCGTTCGCGCGGGCATGGGCCGCGCGCCTGCACGCCCTCCTGAGTCATCCCCGGTTCTTCCTCTGGATGTCCGGGACCCTGCTCGCGCTCTACCTGCTCGCGGCATGGGCGCAGCACCTTTCCTTTCACACGTTCTCGCACGATTTCTCGATGATCGACGAGGCGCTGGTGCCGCGTCCCCACCGGCCCCTTCTCTACTCGCCGCTCCTCGGGCGAAGCTTCCTCAGCGAGCACTTCTCCCCGATTCTCGCCGCCCTGGTTCCCATTCACGCCGTGATCCGCTCCCCGTACCTCCTCGTGATCCTTCAGCCGGTTGCGCTCTGGTCGGGCGGCCTCGTCCTGCGCAACCTCCTGGCCAGGGCGGGCGTGCCGGTCGCGACGGCGAACCTGGCATGCCTCGTGTACCTCAACCACCCCGTCCAGACCGCGACCCTTCTCTACCTCTTCCACATGGAGTGCCTGCTTCCGGTGCTGGCGCTCTCCGCGTTCCGCTATTACAAGGAAGGCGCGCACTGGAAGTACGCGGCCGCGGTCCTGCTCGCGCTCGCGGTGAAGGAAGACGTGGGGCTCTATCTCGCGGCGTTCGGCCTGTACGCGGCGCTGGTGGAGCGCCGAAGAGCGGTCGGATTCCTCACCGCGGCGGCGGGCGTGGGCTGGACCGTGTTCGCGATCCGGGTCGCCATGCCGGCGTTTGGAGAAGCCGCCGCGGGCGGATACGCGTTCCTTTCACGGTGGAGCGCCTGGGGTGACAGCGCGGGGTCGGTCCTCGGGGGCTTCCTGACGCATCCCATCCATCTCGTGCGATCGCTTCTGGGATGGAGCTACGTGAAATTCTTCGCGCCGCTCTGCTTCGTCCCGTTCTTCGCGAAGGCCGGCGTGATCCTGGTCTTCCTTCCATGGCTTCTGCCCGCCACCAGCGGCTTCTGGCCGCAGCAGAGCCTGGGCCTCTATTACGGGATCCCGCTCCTCACGTTCTCGGCCGTCGCCGGCGCGATGGGGCTCGTGTCCACGGCCACCGTGCAGGCGATGTCCTGCTTCTATCCGGTGCTCGGATACCGCCGGGAGAAGATCCTCATCGATCGCGAGACCACACGCGTCACCGCCGACTATGCGGTGCTCCGCACCGAGCGCACGACGTGGCCCGTATCGTCCATCGAAGCGCGCGCGATCGTGTACGTGGCGCTCGCCTCGGGGAAGTTCGAGAACCGATCGACCGTGCGGGGCTTCTACATCCTCCGCCGGATCAGACCGGCGCGGCCACGCTGATCGTCGGGGCGTGCTTGACGGGAAAGTTGACCGAATTGGCGATGAAGCAGATCGCGTGCGCGCGCTCGTGGAGCGATTTCGCCTTCTCCGCGTCCGATCCCGGCGCGATGGTCACCTTGGGATGAAGCATCACCTCGGTGAACCGGACCACACCCTCCACGCGCTCCATCTTGCCCTTGGCGGCGTCCTCGTAGGCCAGCACCTGCACGCCCCCGCGCGCACAGAGCGCGAGGTAGCTCAGACAGTGGCATCCCGTGAGCGCCGCCACGAGCAGGTCCTCCGGATCGTGAAGGGCCGGGTCGCCCCGAAACACCGGGGCCGCGGAGCCCTTGAGGGAAGGCTTCCCCTCGAAATCGACGCGGTACTCCCGCGAGTATCCCTCGTACGTCGAGGTGGGCCCCTTGGCCGCGCCGGTCCACACCAGCCGGCAGTCGAAGTGATGCTCGTCAGAAGCGGATGCGCTCATCGGTTTCTCCTTTCGCGCGCGGCGCCCGCGCGCCGCGCCGTGTTCATGCCGTGGCGGTCTCCGCCGCCGCGCCCTCGAGATTTCGATCCATCGTGCGGTCCACGCGCCGCCTCAAGTCCCAGAAGCCCGCGGCGGCCAGGATCGCGAGGCTACCGACCGGCCCCCAGAGGAGCATCGCGCGCTTCGAGGCGAGGTCGAGCAGCACCCCTCCGATGAGAGGACCGATCGACCAGCCGAAGGAATTGAAGAGGCCGTAGACGCCCATGTACCTGCCGCGGAGCTCCGCGGTCGAGAAATTGGATACCAGAGCCATCGAAGCCGGCGTCGTGACGATCTCGCCCATCGTCACCACGAACATCGCCAGCGCCAGCAACGCGAAATCGTGTCCGATCCCCATCATCGCGTAGCCCACGCCGTAGAGGATACTCCCGAGGATGAGCGCCGTGGTCATGCGATAGGAAGCCAGCGCGCGGACCACCGGGAACTGCAAGAACACCACCATGAGCCCGTTCAGCGTATAGAGCGCGCCGAGCTGGAGCTTCGTGATCCCCGCCCACGCGACGGAGTACACGGAGAGCGTCGAGATGAGCTGCGACATCACCGTGAAAAGGACGAGCGAGATCACGCAGTACCGGACGAACGTACCGTCGCGGAGCGCCTGTCCCAGCTCCTCGAACCCGAACCGCGCGAGCGGCGCCGTTCCGGTCGATCCGGGCAGGAGCGTCGTGGACCCCTGAGGCTCGAGCGAATGCAGGAGCCGGTGCGGCCGGGTCTCCTCCACCTTGAACGCCATGAAGAGTCCCGCGGCGAGCAGCACCAGCGCCGCGATCACGAAGAGCGTCGGGTAGGAGAGGGCCGCGAGGAAGCCCCCGATGGCCGGACCGATCGCCCACCCCAGATTTCCGCCGATCCGCAGCACGGCGTAGTATTCGGCTCGGGCGGAGCCCGTGGCGATGTCCGCCACCATGGCGCCCGACGGAGGCTCGAAGGCGCGGCCCGAGAAGGCGCTCAGGGAGGTGAGGAGGCCGAACCACACCACCGGAGCGTGGACCAGCACCGCCGCGCCGAGCCCCAGGAAGCTGGCCGCGCGAACGAGCTGCGTTCCCACGATCACCACCTTCCTCCCCAGCCGGTCCGTCAGCTCGCCCCCCACGACCTGTCCGACGGCGCCGGCAAGGGCCGCGAAGAAGAACATCGCACCCACCACGCTCATCGGAACGCCGCGCTCCCCATGCAGGTACAGGCTCAGGAAGGGAATGACGATGGAGAAGCCTGTGGATCCCAGAACACGGCCGAGGAACAAATGGAGGAGCCGCCGGTCCTTCTGGAAGAGGACGCGGCGGGGAAAGACGCTGTCGAGCCAGCCGAGCATGTCTGGTAGATTCGCGGCCCGGCGTGATCCATTCGGTCACGGAGGGATGCGAGAGAAGCAGCATAGCCGTAAGAGGGCGGTGGTTTCCACCCGGAGGATCGAGCCATGATCGACGAATTCAGGGAATTCCTGTTGAAGCACGGTGTGATCGCGCTCGCGGTGGCGGTCGTGATCGGCGGAGCGGTCCAGAAGCTCGTGGGCGCCGTCGTCGCCGACCTGATCATGCCCATCGTGGGTGCATTCACGCCGACCGGCAACTGGCGCACCGCGACCCTTTCGGTCGGCGCCGTCAAGTTCGGGCTCGGGAACTTCCTGGGCGCGGTCCTCGATTTCCTCATCATCTCCTTCGTCGTGTTCGTGATCGTGAAAGCGCTGGTGAGGCAGAAACCTCCGGCTCCCCTGACCCCCGCCTAGCCTCGATGCCGAAGCCGAAGGACATCCGGATGGATGATCTCGCTCCGCGGCGCGCGCCCGAGCGGCCGGGGGCGCTCCCGCACCATCCCCAGAGCGACAAGGTGCTCCCGCTCGGGGAGGCCGTCGCGAGATTCGTCCGTCCGGGCGATTCGGTGGCTCTGGGAACCTGTCTCGAGCAGATGATCCCGTTCGCCGCCACCCGGGAGATCATCCGGCAAGGGACCGGCGACCTGTCCCTGATCGGGCCGGTATCCGACATCTGCTTCGATCAGCTCATCGGCGCCGGGCTCGCGCGCCGCGTGATGGCGGCGTGGGTGGGGAACGTGATGATGGGCTCGGCCTACTGCTTCCGGCGCGCGGTGGAGCGCGGCGAGCCGCGGCCCATCGAGGTCGTGGAGTTCTCGAATTTCACGCTCGCGCTGGCACTCCATGCCGCCGCGATCGGCGCGCCGTTCCTGCCCACGCGCACCGCGCTGGGATCCGACATCGTGGGGAAGAATCCGCTCCTCGTTCCGGCCGAGGATCCGGTGGGCGGCGGCGGACCCATTCTCGCGGTGAGGCCCCTGAGCCCCGACGTGGCGATCGTGCACGTGCAGCGCGCCGATCCTCGCGGAAACGCGATCCTCTGGGGAAGCCTCGGCATCACCTCCGACGCCGTGCGCGCCGCGCGGGCCGTGATCGTGACGGCCGAGGAGATCGTTTCCCCGGAGCAGATCCGGCGGGACCCCAACCGCGTCGCGATCCCGGGCATCGTGGTCGCGGCGGTCTGCGAGGCTCGCTGGGGCGCCCACCCCTCGCCCGTGCAGGGCTACTACCGCCGGGACCACGAGGCCTACGCGGACTACCATCGCGTGACGAAGACGCGCGAGGGATACGAGCGCTGGCGCCGCGAGTGGATCGAGGACGCGCCCGACCTCGCGGCGTACGTCCGGAAGCTCGGCAACGAGCGTGTCGCCGCCCTCATCCCTCTGGAGCACGCGTTTCCCGAGCCGGTGGACTATGGCTACTAGGCTGATCGAGGCGCCCGGATGCGCCCGGCCTCTTCTCACTCCCTTCCTGCCGCTGGTGAGCCCGCTCGAAGCGCTGTCCAAGGTGGAGCGTGATCCCAACGTGGTGTTTCTCGATTCGGGCGGATCCCCCGGAGACGGTGCGGGGTGGACCCTGCTTGCGTTCGACCCTTCCTGGCGGCTCGAGGTGCGCGGCGGCGTTCTCTGGAGGATCGAAGGAGCGGAAGCGGTGTCCGTCCCCGGCGATCCGGTCGAGGCGCTCGCGCACCTATGGCCTCCCCGGTTCGAGTACGAATGGTCGGCAGAGCTGAGCGGGGAGAATCGCTGGCTCATGCCTCCATTCGTTTCCGGGCTCGCGGGGTTCCTCTCCTACGATTTCAAGGACTACCTCGAGCGCTATCCGCGGCGGGCGCGCCGCGAGTCCCAGGTTCCCGATCTTTCGCTCGGGTTCTACGACGTCGTCTGGGCTTGGTCCCCGAGCGGAATCGGCGTGGTCGTTTCGAGCGGGCTTCCCGGGCGCGATATCCTCGCCCGCGGGGAGCGCGCGGAGTCCAGGCTGAGGCAGCAATGGGAGCGTCTCCTTGGCGCGGGCCGGCCGATGGAGCCGCGGCGGGCTCGCGCCACGACCGGCGCCTGCATCACCTCCAATTTCACCCGCGAGGAATATTGCCGCGTGGTGGAGCGGGCGCTCGAGCACATCGCGGCCGGGGACATCTACCAGGTGAACCTGGCGCAGCGGTTCCGTGTCGAGCCGGCGCCGCCGCTGCCCGAGCTCTATCGGTCGCTCCGCGAGGTGTCGCCCGCGCCGTTCCTTGCGTACCTCTCCCTCACTGACGGTGGGATCGCCAGCTCTTCTCCAGAGAGATTCTTCCGTATCGAGGGCGATCGGATCGAAACTTGGCCGATCAGCTCTGCGAGGTGGAGCGCTACGCCAACGTGCACCATCTCGTCTCGCGGGTCACGGGAACCCTGCGCGAGGATGCGGGCCCTGCCGAGATCCTGCGCGCCATGTTCCCGGGGGGATCGATCACGGGGGCGCCCAAGATCCGGGCGGTGGAGATCATCGACGAGCTGGAGCCGACGCGTCGCGGCGCCTACACCGGCGCGATCGGGTACTGGGACGTGAGCGGCGACTGCGACTTCAACATCGCGATCCGCACGATCGTGGCCGAAGGAGGCGCGGCGACCTTCCACGTGGGGGGCGGCATCGTGGCGGACTCGACGCCGGAAGGGGAGTACGAGGAGACCCTGGTCAAGGCGCGCGGCATGATGCGCGCCCTGGGAGCGACCTGGGACGGATAGCCTTGGGTTGCCGCTAGATCCCCACGTCGATCACGAGAACCAGGGCGCCGTTCGAGACGGAGAAGTTGTAGGCCTGGCCCGCCGGGCCGACGGCATAGAGCGTGAAGTTTCCGTCCCCCTTCGCCTCGGTCAGCAGGGCCGCCTTGCCCGCCGTCGTGAAGAGCTGAGCCGAGGCGTTCCAGTCGATGGTCTTGGTGGTCGATCCCGCGACCTGGAACGGACCCCACAGCTTTACCTTCGTCGGGTCCTGCATGAGCGACGTCTCATCGAGATGGTTCGATGGGGTCGTGGTCATCCAGACCTCCACGTTCACCGGGGTCGTGAGGTTGTTCGTGAATTTCCCCAGCACCGCGAGATCGGAGAGGTCTTTCAATTTCTCCTTGTTGTCCTGGTACTCCTTCTCGGAGTTGAGATCGATCGTGGTGTGGTCGATCCCGGTCAGGCTGTTGCCCGAGAAGTTCGGGAGATCGAAGTTGATCTGAACCTGCCCCGAAGTGAGGATGCATCCCGGTGCGGCGAGGCCCAGCCCCAGGGCGAGGACCATCCATACGTGCCGTTTCATGTCGTGTCCTCTCTAGGGTGTGAGTCTGTAGGTGATGCCCGCCGTCGCGCCCACGAACTTGCGCGACGTGTCGCCCGTGGCGACCATCGAGAATTCGCCCCGCGCGCCCACGCTGATCTTCTGCGACGAGAACAGCCCGACCCCGAGGCCGAAGTTGTAGCCGGTCTTGTTGATCTCCTGCCCGGTCCGCTCGAGCTTCGTCTTGCCGATTCCAAGGTAGGGGTACATGTGGAACAGGCCGCCCTCCGGCCGGCCCAGGATGAAGTTCACGCCGTAGGATTTCCCGTCGAATCCTTCGCGGGTGTAGGTGATGCCCCCGATCGTCTCCTCGCGGTCCTTGTACTTGGACTTGGCGTAATAGGGCTCGAAGGTGATGCTCGAGATCGCGTGGACGGGGACGCGGAGGCCGAACGTGGATCCGGTCGCTCCGAACGCGTCTCCCGGGCTGAACGAGCTCGTGGTGACGTCCTGGAGCACGGGAATGCTCAGACCGCCGAACACCCCGACGCTGACGCCGACGGGTCCCGCCTGAGCCGCCCGGCCCGCGAGCAGCAATGCGAACAGAGCCAGCATGAGCAGCCGTTTCATGGATCTCCCCCTGTGATGTGAGCGGCGCGGAACCGCGGCTCGGTGCGCTCCGGCTTTGGAGCGCGTGAGGCGGCGGGTAACTGTAGCTCAGCCGGCGCGGCCCGTCCAGAATCCGTCGGGATCGATGCGGCGGAGTGCCGCGATCTCCTCGCCGGAGAAGGGGCGGGTCATTCCGAGCGGTTGCGCGATGCGCGGCGCCCAGCTCATCCCGACCAGCACGTGATCGACCGTCACCCCGGGATAGATCTCGTAGAGATACGCTTCCGCGATCGCGCGGTCGAAACGGAACACCGCGTGCGTCGTAACGATCGCCGTGGGGCCTCCTTCCGGAAGTCCCACGCGTTCGCGGAACTCGGGCCCGTCGCCATAACCGGGGCTCGTCCGGAAGCGCACGCGATCGACGAGCCGCCGCTTCTCGTGGGGAAGCAGGATCACCGTCCGCCGCGCCAGCGACGCGATATCCGCCGCGCCGCCGCTTCCGGGGAGCCGCACCGGCCGCCCGGAATCGTCGAACACTTCCGTGGAGTTCACGTTGCCGAACCGGTCCACCTCCGCGCCGCCGAGGAGCCCCAGGTCGACGCGCCCCGCCGCCATCATCCCCATCATGTCGAGGGTCGTGGACGCCGAGGTCGCGTTCAGGATGTTGGGGGGATCGCCCATCGTGAAGAGGAGCTCGCGGGCCGCCTCCTCGCGGATCAGACCGTTCTCGTAGAGGGCCACGGCGCCGGGCGCGTGCGTGGCCTTGGCGACCAGATACGCAAGAAGGGGGAGCCGCGTTCCCACGAACACGGTCTCCCCCTCCTGAATCTCGCGCGCGGCGCGGAGCACCATCCGCTCGCGCGGCGCCACGGCCGCCGATTTCAGATTACTTGCCGCCGAACTTGGGCGGGCGCTTCTCGACGTAGGCGTTCAACCCCTCGCGCGCGTCCTCGCTGGTGAAGAGCTGCTGCTGCAGCTCGCGCTCGATCGCGAGCGACTCGCTGAACGAAACCTCGAGCCCGGACTGAACCGAGCGCTTGATCCGGCCGACCGCCTTCGATGCCTTGGCGGGCGGGACGAACTGGCGCGCGTACTCAAGAACTTTGGCGTCGAAATCCTCCGCCTCGAACACGTGATTCACCAGGCCGTACTTCTCGGCATCCTCGAAGGAAAAGGTCGAACCGGTCGCCATCAGCTCGATCGCCCGCGATTTTCCGACCAGGCGCCCCATGCGCTGGGTGCCGCCGGTGCCGGGAAGCACGCCCAGGGTGACCTCAGGGAGCCCGGCCTTGCCGGCGTTCCGCTTCGCGATGCGGATGTCGGCCGCCATCGCGATCTCCAGTCCGCCGCCCACGCAGTGCCCGTTCAGGGCCGCGATCACGAGCTTGGGGGTCTGCTCGAGCCGGTTCAGGGTCTCGTTCGCGTGAAGGCAGAAGAAATATTTGAAGGTGGGGTCCGCGGTCTGGAGCATCTTGATGTTCGCGCCCGCGCAGAAGAACTTGTCCCCCGCGCCGCGAATCACGATGACGTGGACGGCAGGATCGAAGCGCGCCTTCAAGATCGCCTCGTCCAGGTCGCGCATCATCTCGTACGTGTAGGTGTTCGCGGGCGGGTCGTTCAGCTCGAAGATGGCAATGCCGTTCTCGACGCGGTAGAGGACCCGCGTTCCCGCGGCAGGGGCCGTCATGGTTTCCGGTGTCACGGGGGAAGCCTCCTTCTTGGAAGTGGGATTCAAGCGGTCAGCGGCCCGTAAATCGCGGCTCGCGCTTCGCGAGAAAGGCCGCGAAGCCTTCGCGCGCGTCGTTCGTGTTCCAGCATCGTTCCTGGGCCTCGATCTCACGTTTCAGTGCTTGCTCGAGAGTATAGCCGAGGGCGCGCTTCACCGACTTCTTGATTTCCGCGATGGCCACCCGGGGCCCGCTCGCGAGGCGCTCCACGAAGGCCAGCGTCTCGTCTAGGATCGCTTCCGGCGCGAGGACGCGCGAGACGATGCCCAGCCGCAGGGCCTCCGCCGCGTCGATGAGATCGCCCGTCCCCATGAGCTCGAGCGCGCGCGACGCACCGACGAGGCGCGGGAGCGTGTAGAGCGCGCCCCAGTCCGGATGGAGCCCGATGCGCACGAAGCTCTGCCCGAGCTTCGCCTTCTCGGAGGCCCAGCGCACGTCGCACGCCAGCGCCAGGCTCATGCCCCCTCCCGCGGCCGCGCCGTTCACCGCGGCGATCACCGGCTTCTCGATCTTGTCCAGGGCCAGCACCAGATCCCGCCCCGCGTCCACGAGGCCGCGGAAATCCGCGAACCGGCCTCCCTGCGCCATGACCGATTCCATGAACGTGATGTCGCCGCCGGAAGAAAATGCGCGTCCCGCGCCGGTCACGACGATGGCCCCCACCGCGTCGTCGCGCGACGCGCTCTCGAACGCCTCGAGCAGGGGGGCGCGCATCGAGATCGAGAGCGCGTTCAGGGAATCCGGGCGGTTCAGCGTGATCACGGCCACGCGGCCGCGACGCTCCGTGAAGATCTCGTGGGCCGTCTTGACCTCGGCCATGGCGCTCAGCTCAGATCGACCCAGACGCTCTTCGTCTGGGTGTAGAAGTCGAGGCCGGTCATGCCGGATTCGCGCCCGAACCCCGATCCCTTGTAGCCGCCGTAGGGGGAGGCCGCGTCGTACATGTTGTAGGTGTTGATCCAGACCGTCCCAGCCTGGAGCATGCGCGCCGCGCGATGCGCGTTCTTGATGTCGCGCGTCCAGACCGCGGCGCTCAGCCCGTAGAAGGAGTCGTTGGCCTCCTCGAGAGCGCGGTCGAAATCGTCGAAGGAGATGACGGAGAGCACCGGCCCGAAGATCTCCTCGCGCGCGATGGTCATCGTATTGGTCACCTGGTCGAAGATCGTGGGCTTCCAGAAATATCCGCGGCCGTTTCCGACGCGGGCCGGCTCGCCGCCCAGCACCAGCTTGGCGCCCTCCTTCTTCCCGATCTCGACGTAGCGCGAGATCTTCTCGATCTGGGCCTCGGAGGTCTGGGCCCCCAGGCGGGTCTTGGGATCCAGAGGATCGCCCTGGGGATATTTCTGCGCGCGGTCGATCACCTTCTCGAGCATGGAATCGTGGACCCCGCGCTCCACGAAGAGCCGGGACCCCGCCGTGCAGACCTCCCCCTTGTTGTAGAAAATCCCAAAGACGGTTCCCCGCGCCGCGGCCTCCTGATCCGCGTCCGCGAAGACGATGTTCGGGGACTTTCCTCCGAGCTCCAGCGACACCTTCTTCAGCGAGCGCGCGGCGTTCTGCATGATCAGCCGCCCCGTGGTCGTTTCTCCCGTGAAGGCTACGCCGCTCACGCCCGCATGCGCGACGAGGGCGCCCCCCGCCGTGGGCCCGAACCCCGGCACGACGTTCAGCACGCCGGGCGGAATGCCCGCCTCGAGCGCGAGCTCTCCGAGGCGGAGCGCCGTGAGCGGCGTCTCCTCGGCGGGTTTGAGAATCACCGTATTCCCCGCAGCCAGCGCCGGCGCGACCTTGCGCGCTGCGAGAAGCAACGGAAAATTCCAAGGAACGATGAGCCCCACGACGCCGAGCGGCTCCCGCACCGTGTAGTTCAAGTAGGGACCGCTGACCGGGATCGTGTCGCCTTCGAGCTTGGTTGCGGCGCCGGCGAAGTAATAGAAGACGTCGACCGTAAGCGGGATGTCGATCTTGGAGGACTCCCAGATCGGTTTTCCCGTGTCCAGGGTCTCGAGCTGGGCAAGCTCGGAGGCTTTCGCGTTGATGAGGTCGCCCAGCTTCCAGAGCAAGCGCCCGCGCTCCGAGGCGGACATCTTGCCCCACGGGCCCTCGAAGGCCCGGCGCGCCGCCTGGACCGCGAGGTCGACGTCGGGAGCATCTCCCTCCGCGACCTCGAGGAGCGTGTCCCCTGTCGCGGGATTGAGCGTCTTGAAGCGCTTCCCGGATTGCGCCTCGCGCCAATCGCTTCCGATCAGCATGCGGCCGCCTGAGCTGAGGGCAACCTTGGGCAGGGTCTCGGTGGGAGTCATGGGTTCCATCCTCTAGCTCGGGTATTCATACACGCCGCGTCCCACCTTCCGGCCCAGCCGGCCGGCGTTCACGTATTGGATGAGGAGCGGGGAGGGCCGGTATTTGTCGCCCAGGGTCCGGTGCAGATATTCCAGGATGCTGAGGCGCGTGTCCAGGCCGACCAGATCGACCAGCTCGAAGGGCCCCATGGGATGATTCAGGCCCAGCTTCAGGGCCTTGTCGATATCGCGGGCGGAGGCCACGCCCGCCTCGAGCATCGTGAACGCCTCGTTTCCGATGAGCACGTTGATCCGGCTCGTGACGAAGCCCGGAGACTCCTTTACGACGACTGTCTCCTTGCCCATGGCCTTGGCCGCTTCCTCTCCGATCCCCAGTGCGGGGTCGCCCGTCTCGAGCCCGCGCACCAGCTCGACGAGGCGCATCCGGTGAACCGGATTGAAGAAATGCATTCCCAGGAAGCGCGCCGGCCGGTCGGAGGTCGCGGCAAGCTCGGTGATGCTGAGCGAGGAAGTGTTCGTGGCGATCACCCCTTCGCGGGTGAGGCGGGGAGCCAGATTCTGGTACACCTCGGACTTGATCGCGACCGACTCCGGGACCGCTTCGATGGCGAGATCGGCGCCCGTGGCCGCGTCGTAGCTGCCCGACCAGGTGAGGTTGTAACGGGCCGCGCGTGCACCGGCCTCGTCGATCTCGTTCTTCTCCCGAGCGCGATCCAGGATCTTGTCGATCTCGCCTCGGGCCGACTCGATCACGGCGGAATTGGGCTCGATCACGCTCGTCTTGAACCCGGCCCGCGCCGAGGCGAGGGCGATTCCACGCCCCATGATCCCGGCGCCCACGACGACGACGGTTCGAATGGATCCTTCCTTCATACCGCCCCCCTGACCTGAAATGGATCGAGCCCGGACCATGGTATATGATGCCGGGGTATGCGCTCCATTCTCGCCTTGTGCCTGGCGCTCCTGGTCCTGGGCGCCGAGACCTCGGGATCGTTCCTGGAATCGCCGGTGTGCGCCGCGGTGGACGGTGTGGCGCATGCGGTTGCGCGGAAGCCTGCCGGGAAGGCCACTCCTTCCTGCTGCGGCAGTCCCACCTGTCCCATGCATGCGAGCGGTTGCGGGAAGGCATCGACGTGCCCGATGGAGGCGGCCGCGTCGTCCCCTGGGGTGGAGTCCTCATCTGGACCAGCCAAGCTGTGCGCCCCCTCCTGCGGAGCCGAGGGCGCCCGAATCGTTCCCGGAGCTCCGGATCCAGGAACCCTCGCTGTCATCCCAATAGGAGGAGTTCCATGTTTTGCCGTGCATTCTCGATTCTCGTTGCGCTCGCCCTCATCCCCATGGGCGCGTTCGCGAGCTGCGGCTCCGAGCATTGTCCCATCGACATGGGAATGCTCTGGGAGGAGTCGATGCTCAGCTTCGATCTTTCCCAGCAGTACATCGACCAGAATCAGCCGCGCGTGGGAACCCACAACGCGACCGTGGGCCAGATCCCAAGCGCCGAGGACGAGGTCCGCACCGTGAGCCGGGTCACATCGGCCCACGTCATGTACCAGCCCGCGGGAGGATGGACCCTCAGCGCGACCCTTCCCTTCGTGAACCGCTACCACGAGCACATCCGTAACGGGGGCGGCTCGCCGGAGCTTCAGAGATGGAACTTCACGGGAGTGGGCGACCTGGAAGCGCAGGGGTCGCGCACGTTCGGGAGCGGCGCCGAAGGCTCGATCCGCTACCACGTGACGGCGGGATTCAAGGCGCCCACCGGCCTCAAGCACGTCGAGCCATTCAACGGCGATGAGCCTGAGCCGCCGGCTCGCCCGGGGAACGGGGCCTGGGGCGCGATTGCCGGCGCGGGTGCGCAATGGTCGCTCCCGACGAAGATGCTCGGGGGTGTATACGGCGCGATGCCGATCCGCCTCAGCGTGCTGGGGCATGCCAACGGTCGGGGGACCGAGCGGTACCGCGTGGGCTCGGAGCTCCAGACGAACCTCGGCGTGAGCTACCCGGTCGCGCGATCGGTCGAGGTGCTCCTCTCGGGAGATTTCCGGGTGCGCGCGAAGGACGACGTGGGGAACACGGACGCCGACCGGGGGCACACCGGCGGCACGTGGGCCTTCGTGAGCCCCGGTCTCCGGGTCAGCCCGATGTCGAGGACGGCGTTCTACGGAGTCGTACAACTCCCCGTGTACCAGCGCATCAACGGGATCAATCTCGTGTCGGATCTCAATCTCTACTTCGGCGTGACCCGCGCGGCGTTCTAGACCGGCGCTAGAGACGCGGCAGCGTGATCCCGCGCTGCTCCTGGTACTTGCCCTTCTTGTCCTTGTAGGAGAGCTCGCAGACTTCGTCGCTGCCGAGGAAGAGGACCTGGGCGATGCCCTCGTTCGCGTAGATCATCGCGGGCAGCGGCGTCGTGTTGGAGATCTCGAGGGTCACATGCCCTTCCCACTCGGGCTCGAGCGGCGTTACGTTCAGGATCTGCCCGCACCTTGCGTAAGTCGATTTTCCCAAGCAAATCGTCATGACGTCGCGTGGGATGCGGAAGTACTCGACGCTCCGCCCCAGCGCGAAGGAATTCGGCGGCACGATGCAGACCTCTCCCTTGAAATCGACGAAGTTTTTCGCATCGAAGTTCTTCGGATCCACTCTTGTGCTGTTGATGTTGGTGAAGATCTTGAACTCGTCCGCGATCCGCAGGTCGTAGCCGTAGGAAGACACGCCGTAGGAGATGGTCCCTTCGCGCACCTGTTTTTCCGCGAACGGCTCGATCATCCGGTGCTCCCGGCACATACGCCGAATCCATTTGTCGCTCTTGATCATGGAGGTCCCCGCTGATGGCGTTGCTTGCCTGACGGAATTCACGGGCGCATTCTGCCATGGCCTCGGCACAGGGTCCAGACGGCACTCCCAGGAGCCCCGCAAGGGAGACGGAGCAGGGAATTCCCGCATCCCCTGACCGCCCGCCGCTACCCGATCGCCTTCCGGACCTGTTCCTCGAGGGTCTTCATGTGGTAGGGCTTGTGCACGAACCCGCTCACGCCCTCGCCGTGGAATGCCTCGACTGAAGCGTTGTCGGAGAATCCGGTGCAGATCAGGATGGGCAGCTCGGGATCGATCTCGCGGAGCTTGCGGAAGGTCTCCGTCCCGTTCATTTCCGGCATGATCACGTCGAGGAGCACCACGTCGGGTCGCGTCCCCGCGAGCAAAGTCTTCACCGCGTCGCCGCCTGAGGGGGACGTGAGCACCGAATACCCGAGATAGGTCAGGAGGTCCGCGGCGACCTTCCGCACGGGCTCTTCGTCATCCACAACCAGGACCGTTCCTTTGCTCTCGGGCACGGACGCTCCATCCTGTGCGAGTGTGGCCGGGTTCGGGCTCGATCGAAGGTTCGGCAGAACCGTTCCCAAACTTGAGGCGCGCTGCGAGGCCCCGGTCGCGTATCATTCCCGGTCCATGGAACGCCGCTTCTACATCGAGACCTACGGCTGTCAGATGAACGTGGCCGACTCGGAGCTGATGCTGGGCCAGCTCGGGCGCGCCGGATACCGGCGCGTGGAGCGCGCCGAGGAAGCGGACGTGATCCTCGTGAACACCTGCGCGATCCGGGAGCACGCCGAGCAGCGCATCTACGGACGTCTCGGCGAGCTGACCCGCCACAAGCTCCGCCGCCCCGGCGTGGTCCTGGGCGTCGCGGGCTGCATGGCGCAGCATCTGCGCGGGAAGCTGATGGAGCGCGTTCCCCAGGTGGACCTCGTGGTCGGCCCGGACGGATATCGCCGGCTTCCGGAGCTGATCGACGAGGCGCGAGAAGAGCCGACGCTGGCGGTCCGGCTGAGCCGCGTGGAAACCTACGGGGACCTGGTGCCCGCCCGCGCGGACGGCGTCCGCGCCTGGGTGAGCATCATGCGAGGGTGCGACAAGTTCTGCACCTTCTGCATCGTTCCCTATGTTCGCGGGCGGGAGCGCAGCCTGCCGGCGGACGAGGTGCTCCGCCAGGTCGAGCACGCGGCCGCGGAAGGATTCCGCGAGGTCGTATTCCTGGGGCAGACCGTGAACGCCTACCGCGATGGTGACGTGGATTTCGCGGAGCTGTTGATCCGCGCCGACCGCGTCCCCGGGATCGCGCGGATCCGATTCACCTCGCCGCATCCCTCCGACATGACCGACCGCGCGATCGACGCGATGGCGCGCTGCGAGAAGGTGCCCCCGCATCTTCACCTTCCGCTCCAGTCCGGATCCGACGCCGTGCTGAGCCGGATGCGGCGCATCTACTCGATCGATGAGTACGAGCGGCTGGTCGAGCGGATCCGGCGCGCGATTCCGGGAATCGCCCTCTCGACCGACATCATCGTGGGTTTCCCGGGCGAGACCGAGGAGGACTTCGAGACCACGCGCAGGGCGATGGACCGGATCGGATACGAGAGCGCCTTCATCTTCAAGTACTCGCCCCGTCCGGGCGCGCGCTCGGCCGAATGGCCGGAGACGGTGGACGAGGAGGAGAAGACGCGCCGCATCACGCTGCTCATCGAGGAGCAGAAGGAACGATCGCTTCTCAAGAACGAATCGGACATCGGATCCATCGTCGAGGTGCTGGTCGAGGGCCCGACGAAGCGGAACCCTTCCGAGTGGTTCGGGAAGTCCGCGCAGTTCAAGACGACCGTGTTCCCGCACCGCGGGGCGCGAGTCGGGGAGGTCGTTCCGGTCCGCGTCGCCGCGGCGACGCCGCACGCGCTTCTCGGGGAGGGCGTACGGGCGGCCACGTTCGCGACCGTGGAAGACGTTCTGACCTGAGCCCCCTCCGCGGAGCCGCCACTCTTTCGTTTGCCGTTCTCCTGACCCTCACCCCCCATTCCGCGGCCGCAGCAACGCCTCCCGGCCTTCGGTACAAGATCGACGTCACGCTGGATCCGCTGCGACATCGCCTCTCCGGGCGCGAGACGGTCACCTACCGGAGCGGGGCGGACTCGGCGCTCCACTCCATCTACCTCCACGCCTACCCGAACGCGTTCCGCGACCCTCGCACGGTCTTCGCCCGCGAGGGGGAGCGCTGGGGCGAGGACTACGCCGTGCGGCTCGCGTCGCCTCGCGAGCGCGGATGGATGACGCTCGATTCGGTCACGGCGGACGGCACGCCGGCGGCGCTCTTCCTCGATGAAACCGTCGCGCGCGTCGATTTGCCGCGGCCTCTCGCTCCCGGAGGATCCGTGACCGTGGGACTTCGGTTCGAGGTCCAGGTCCCCAGGCCCATCGCGCGATTCGGCCATGTCGGGACGGACTACTCGATGGGGCAGTGGTATCCCAAGGTCGCGGTCTACGACGAGCTCGGATGGCACCCGGATCCCTACCACTACTTCGCCGAATTCTACGGCGACTATGCCACCTTCGACGTCTCGATCACGCTTCCGGATCCCTTCTGGGTCGGAGCGACGGGCGTCATGCAGAGCGCTTCCGGCGGGGACAACGAGATCCCCCTCGCCGACCGTGAGGCGCCCAGGGACAGCGTCACCGTGCGCCTTCGCGTCGTTACCGCCGATTCCCTTCGGGACCGATGGCCGCGAAGGAGGCTCTCGCTGACTACGGATCTCGAGCGGGAGGAGGGAACGGAGGCCGGGCGGCTCGACGTGAAGCGTGAGAAGGGCGCGACCCTCCGCGTTCCTCGCGGCGCTCCCGTCCACTACCGCTACTCCTGGATCGAATCGGAGAAGGAGGCGCGCAGCGAGGCGGACCGCGCGGGCAGGCCCGGTCCCCTTCATCTCCTGCGCGCGTGGCAGGACATGACCGTGACCGACACGCTGCGCACGCTGGCGGCCGCGAGCGTGCCCAGGGACAGCGTCCTTCCTTCCCTCAAGACGCTCCGGTTCGTGGCGGAGCGCGTCCACGACTTCGCGTGGGTGGCTTCGCCCGAATACGTGTGCGCCGACACGACCTGGAACGGGATCTCGATCCGCGCGCTCGCCTTCCGCGACGACCAGGATCGATGGCAGGATCAGAAGGCCGATGTCCTCTCCGCGTTGAAGTTCATGCATCGCGAGGTGGGTCCCTACCTCTGGCCGGCGTTCACGAGCGCGGAGGCCTATGTCGGAGGCGGGGCGATGGAGTATCCGATGCTCATCATGAACGAGGCGGGCCTGCCGTCGGATTGGGTCGAGGCGCTCGGGGTGACCATCGCGCACGAGACGGCGCACCAATGGTTCTATGGAATGCTGGGCAGCGACGAACGGGCGGATCCGTGGCTCGATGAAGGATTCGCCCAGTACATGGAGAACCGCTACGCGGACGCAAGATACCCGCACGGGCTTCTCAAGAGACGAGATCTCCTTCCCTGGATGAGCCCGGTGCGCGACTTCTTCCTCGACGAAGATCGATACCTCAGCCGCGCGTACGCGCGGGACGAAGTGCCGGTCGCGACCTCCGCGGATCGCTTCCAGAGCGGTGCCCAGTACGGGGTCTCCGCCTACAGCAAGCCCGCCATGATGCTGCACACGCTGCGCGCCCATCTTGGGGATTCCACGTTCAGCGCGTTTCTTCGCGAGTACTACCGGAAGAACCTCTTCCGCCATCCTCGTCCTGCCGACGTGATCGCCGCGGCGGAGAAGGTCTCGGGGGAGCCGCTCGGGGATTGGTTCCGTCCCTGGCTCGAGGAGACGTCCACCGCGGATGTGGCCCTCGACCGGCTGGACAACCGGAGCGGACTCCCGCCCCTGCGCCTGAAGCCGCTCATCGACTTCAACTCCCCGGACGCGATGACGTTCCTCTACGGGCCCATGATCTGGCACGGGCGCGCCGAGGGGCCGCGTCTCGGTGTCTGGACCGTGGGCCGCTACCTTCCGCTGGCGGATTTTCCCCAGGGAGTCGTGAGCGCGGGAGGCAACCTCGTCGTGGGGACGCGCCGTGGCGATCTCTCCCTCGGCGCGTGGGCGTCGCGACGCGCGGGCGGCCTGGGCGCGCGCGGGAGGGTGTCGCTCGAGGCCTCGCGCGACGCGGGGCTCTTTCGCGCGGGGGCCGACGTGGGAAATCTCATCACCGCACCGGGGCGACGGCATCCGTTCCGTGAATGGCACCTCGGTTTGGATTACCGCGACCGCTACGACCTGATCCCGGTGGATCCTCGCTACTGGTCGCCCGGAAAGAGCCTCCACGGAAAGGCGCGGCTCGCTCTCGACACGCGGGGACCGCGGCGGGCGGAGCACGCCGAGCTGGATCTGCGCGCGGGCTCTTCCGCCTTCCGGAAGAGCGGCGACCCCGATCCCGAGGTTCATTACGAGCGCGTCTCCGTCGAGGTACGTCAGAGGCTCGACCTCTTCGCGGGAGGTGAGACGCATCTGGCCTGGAGGCTCTTCGCGGGCTCCGCGTTCGATCGCCCGCCCCGTGAGCTTCACTTCGACGTCGCGGAAGGAAGCCGGGTGGATTCGCTCGGCCGCTTCTACCTGAACGATCGCGGCCCGCTGCTCGCGTCGGGGCATTACCTGATCCCGGGAGGCGGCGGCCTGCGCGGATATCGCGGCCGTGCCGCGCTCGGAGAGCGGGTGTGGGGGCTCAACACGGACCTCGAGATCCCGCAGCTCCCGGTCTCCCTCTTCGGAGACTTGGGAAGGGTCGGGGCCGCCGGGCTGGGTGAGCGCTCCGCCGTCTCCGCGGCGGGCTCGGTGGAGGCGGCGCGCGATCTGCTGGGGCGCACGCTGGCGGACGCCGGGCTTTCCTACATTTATGGCCCGATCCGCCTTACCGCGCCGGTCTGGGTGAGCCGTCCCGGTCCTGGGCAGAGGCCCTGGCGGTTCCGCTGGCTCCTCTCCCTCGAAGCGCTCCCGATTTCGTTTTGACTTGGTCCCTGGGCGGGCGGAGAATCGCCGCATCGGCGCGCGGCGATCCAGTCGCCACGCGCCCGATGCGGGGAGGTTCGCCATGACGATCGAGATCAAGTACTGCCAGGAATGAAACTATTTGCCCAGGGCCACCAGTTTGGCGGCCGAGCTGAAGAAACGCCTCGGGGTTGATTCCAAGCTGATCCCTGGAGGAGGCGGCGTTTTCGACGTCTCCGCGGACGGCAAGGTCATCTTCTCCAAGAAAGCGGCGGGCCGGTATCCCGAGCCGGAGGAAATCATCGGCGCGCTCCAGAAAGCCAAGAAGTAATGATGCGTACGCGTTCGATCTTCGCAGCAGCACTTCTCTGTCTCGCGACCGCGCCTCCGCTCCTCGCGCCCGGTTTCGCCGCGACTTCGGAAACCATCCGCCGCGAGGCCCTGCCGAACGGACTTCGCTTGATTCTCGTCGAGAACCACTCGAAGCCGCTCGTTGCCGTGTGCATCGCGGTGAACGGCGGAAGCCGCACGGAGCCTCCGGCCCTCTCCGGCCTCAGCCACTACTACGAGCACCTGATCTTCCGGGGAGGCTCCCTCAAGCAGGGCGAGCTGGAGTTCCGGAAGCAGATGCAGCGGATCGGCGAGGAGAGCGGCGGCTACACCACCAACGACTACACCTGCTACGGATTCACCGCCCCCAAGGAAAACTTCGACGAAGCTCTGGACCGCTCCGTGGATGCCTGGATGAACCTCAAGCTGACGCAGGAGAAGGTGAACAAGGAGCGGGAAGTGGTGATGTCGGAGTACAAGCAGGGGGAGGACCGGCCCGACTACAAGGTCTACTACCAGATCGAGCGGCTCATGTTCCGCGACCACCCCTACAAGAGGGACACGATCGGGCTCCGTGACGTGATCGAGCACGCGACCCTGCCGACCTTCCGCACCTTCTATCAGGACCGCTACGTTCCAAACCAGATGATCCTCACGGTCGTGGGCGATTTCGACGCCGGCTCGATGCACACCAAGCTCGCCAAGGCCTTCGCGCCCTACAATCGAGGTCGCGACGGTTTCGAGCAGGGGCTCACGGAGAAGCCGCAAGCGGAGTTCCGCATGGGCGTGGAGTCCATGAAGACGCCCAGCACCTGGACCCACGTTGGATTCCACGTGCCCCCCTATTCCGATCCGGACGCTCCCGCCCTCACCGTGCTCGCGGCGCTCCTGGGAGACGGGAGCTCGTCCCGCCTCTACAAGGCGCTGAAGGAGCGCCAGAACCTGGTCACCGCGGTGGACGCCGAATTCGAGGTGCGCAAGGACCCGGGGATCTTTCTCGTCTCGGCGGAGCTTCCCCCGCAGAACGAGGCGAAGGTGTTCGGCATCGTGCGGGACGAGCTGAAGAAGGTCGCGACCGCGTCCATTCCCTCCGCGGAGCTGGAGCGCGTGAAGTCGAGCCTCGAGAACAAGTACGCGTTCGCTTCGGAGCGCTTCTTCTCGCGGGCGGAACGTCTCTGCCAGTTCGGGATCATGTCCGACGTTTCCCTGGAGCCGCTCTGGCCGTCCCTCATCCGAAGCGTGTCGGGGGAGGATCTCCAGCGTGTCGCGAGGCAGTACCTCGCCGCCGATCAGGCGTCCTATTCCGTGATCCGGCCGGCAGGGACGACAGGGCCCTCCCAGGCCGAGATCGAAGCGCTGCTGCCGGCATGGCGTGACGGATGGCCGGCGGCGAGCGCCGCGGCGGCGGCGGCAATTCTGAAAAAGGAAGTGCTGCCCAACGGCGTGACGCTGCTCCTCCAAGAAGATCATTCCACGCCGGTCGTCGCGGTCTCCGCGCTCGCGCGCGGCGGCCAGTGGATCGAGCCCGAGGGCCTGGCAGGCGTTTCCAACATGGCGGCCACGCTCCTCCGCCGCGGCGCGGGCTCCATGAGCGCCCGCGAGATTTCGGAGCGGGCCGACGCTCTGGGAATGACGCTCGGCGCGGACGGTACGGCGGATTTCGCGGAAGTAGCCTGGCAGGCTCCGTCCAGGAACTTCGCGAAGGCCTGGGACATCTTCCGCGACGTCGTGACCCAGCCCACGTTCCCTTCGAGCGAGGTCGCGAAGGTTCGCGAGGACCTGATCCAGCGCGCGAAGAGCCTCGGCGATCGCCCCTTCGACTACACGAACGTCGCGTATCGAAAAACGCTGTACGCGCATTCTCCCTACCGGAATCCCGTGGCGGGAGACACGACGTCCCTGAACCGGATCGGGCTCGCCGACCTGCGCCGCGCCTACGAGACCATGTTCTCGGGGAAGAACCTCGTGATCGCGATCGTGGGGGACTTCGACACGCCTTCCGCGCTCGAGACCGCGCGGCGTTCCTTCGCGAGGCTGCGTCCGGGGAAGCCGGTCCTCATGGAAGCGCAGCGCGACGCGGCGCCGGAGGAGGGTCGCATCGTTTTCGTGGACAAGGATCAGGAGCAGGTCACGTACAACACCGGATGGCCCACCTGCTCCATGCGCGACGCGGACTACGTGCCGCTGAGGCTCGCGGTGAATCTGATCGGAGACCGCCTCTTCTTCAAGTACGTCTACGAGAAGGGCGTCGCGTACCGCTCCTGGTTCTACATGTCGGACCGGTTCGGCCAGATGTCGGCGCAGAACGAGATGGGCGTGACGCCCGCCAACTTCCCCATGGCGTCCGCGGGCGTTCTGGAGGACGTGGCGCTCGTGACCCGCGAAGGAGTCTCGAAGACCGATCTCGCCGGCATCGTCTCGAAGACGCTCTCGCGCTACTACCTGGACGTCCAGGAGGACGCCTCGCGGGCGGAACGCCTGTCCTTCTACGAGCTCTCGGGGCTGGGTTACGAATTCGCGGAACGCTATCCGGAGATGCTCCGGAAGGTCACGCCGGAGCAGGTGACGGCCGCCGCGCGGAAATACCTCGCTCCTGGCAGGTACACGCGGGTGGCGGTGGGAAAGGAAGAGGCGGCCGCGTCAGGGAAGGCGAGCCCGTCGGCGCCCTCTCGCTAGCGTTTCGCCTTCGCGGCGGCGAGTCCGCAACCCAGTCCGACGATCGCCGACGGCGGGAGCGCTTGCGGAATCGAGTGTGAGGGAAGCCCCGCGAGGACTCCCAGCCCCAGCCCCAGGAGAATGCCCCAGAGCGCCCCGCGCCAGAGCGGGGTCGAGCCCTTGTTGGCGTAGGCCGCCAGGACCCCGTTGATGATGCCTTGCGCGGCCCGGCCGAGGAGGCTGGCCGAGACCGCCGGGCCGCTCCAGTCCCCCCACGTGTTGTAGAGGCCGTAGAGCGCCCCCAGGAGAATCCCCGCCAAGATCCCAGCCGTGACCTTCGTCATTGCCGCGCCCTCCGTCCCCACGGGGCCTGCCTGAGGCCGCGCGGCAGCGTACCGCCGATCGCGCGAGCCGTCCAGCGCCGTCCCAGCCCTCCGGGGCGAGCCCGAAATCGGCTCTAGATACCGCTGCGGCATGACGATAGGTCGTGGAGCGAACTCGGCTTCAATCCGTGGAGGGTCTCCCCTCGATGGCACCGCTTCGTCAGAGCGTTCCTTCGCTCTCGCCGTCCGCGAACATCCCGGGACTCGGCGAGGCGCTGCGCGAGCACTTCGACCGCGCGCCCGTCGGCATCCTCCTGTTCGGGAACGACCGGCGGATCGTCGCCGCGAACGAAGCGCTGGCCAAGCTCTCGGGAATCGCGGCGGTGATTCTTCCCGGGTCCCACCTCCGGCGGTTCCTCTGGTCCGAGGAGGCGGGGGACCTCGAGACGCGGATCTTCGAGGAGGTCGACCGCGACGCGCGCTGGATCGGGGAGGTGGACTTCCGCTCTTCCCTCGGCGATTCCTGCCCGATGACCGTGGCGCTCGCGAAGATTCCCGACCCCGCCGGCGCGCACGTGCGCTACATCGCGACCGTCGTGGAGATGGGGCAGCAGCGCTGGATCGAGGCGGAAGCGTTCCGGCGCGCGCAGGAGCTGGCGGCGTTCGCCGCGATCGCGGTCGCGACGGGGAGCAGCCACGATCCCCAGGAGATGCTCGGCGCCGTGGCGCGCCAGGTGGTCGAAGGGCTCGGCATGGACGCCTGCTGGATCCAGCGGTACGACTCGGGCGAATCCGCCCTTCACCTGGTCGGCGAGGCTTCCTACCTGAATCCCTCGATCAAGCTCTCCCCGCGCATGATCCCCGACGCCATCAACCCCGCCGTCCTCCGCGCGATGCAGACGCGGGAGCTGGTCGCCGAGTCGGAGCTTCTGGACCGGAGCATCGCCACGGTGGTCCATATGCCGCTGCTCGCCCGCGAGGACGTGGTCGGGGTGATCTCCATCCTGAGCATCGCGGGGGAGAAGCTCTCGGCGCGCGAGTCCGATCTCTTGCGGGCCGTGAGCTACCAGATCGGCACCGCCGTGCAGAACGCGAAGCTGGTGGAGTCGATCCATACCCACGAGGCCGAGCTTCAGGGGAAACACGACCAGCTGGAGAAGCTGGTGGAGCGCCTGCGCGCCGCCGACCGCATGAAGAGCGAGTTCCTCGCGAACACCTCGCACGAGCTCCGGACGCCGCTCAATTCGATTATCGGGTTCCTGAACCTGATCATCGACGGGCTCTGCGTGGACGAAGCCGAGCGGATGGAGCTGCTCCGCCATGCGCTGGGCTCGAGCCGGCACTTGCTGAATCTCATCAACGACGTTCTCGACCTTTCGCGGATCGAGGCGGGCCGGCTGGAAGTGGAGATGGAGGAGGTGAAGCTCGAGCCGGTTCTTTCGGAAGTGTTCGGAAGTCTGGAGCCTCAGGCGCGGGAGAAGGGTCTGGAGCTTCGCACCTCCGATGTCAGCGCCGACCTCAGACTGCAGGTGGACGCCGCGCGCCTGCGTCAGATCCTCGTGAACGTGATCGGAAACGCGATCAAGTTCACGAACGTTGGCTCCGTCACCGTCATCGTGGACGCGCCCGCGGGCTCGCCCTATGTCGACATCGTGGTGCGGGACACCGGAATCGGAATTCCGCTCCACCGGCGCGAGTTCCTCTTCCAGAAATTCTCGCAGGCGGACGCCTCGATGACGCGCCGGTTTGGCGGCAGCGGACTGGGCCTCGTGATCGTGAAGGAGCTGGTGGAGATGATGGGAGGGACGGTGGCGATCGAGAGCCAGGGCGAAAACCTGGGCACGACGGTCACGGTCTCGATCGCGCGCGGACGGTCTACGGACTCGTAGTCTCGACGACGAGCAGCGTGCCCCGCTTGAAGCGGATCCAGGCGGGTGTCGCGTCCACGACGTTCGAGATGGAGTCCTGGAATCCCAGCTCCAGCGTGCGGTTCTCCAGCCCGTACCGCAAATGCACGGTGGTCACACCCGGGACGGGCGCGCCGACCGCGAAGAAGGAAACGACGGTGCCCGGGCGGCAGTCGAGCTTCACGTCCTTGTTCGCGGCGTAGGCCCGCCAGGATCCCGACTCGACAACGATCCGTACGCGATGCACATACCTCCGCATGAGTCCTACGTGCTCCATCTCGTGATCCAACCTGCCCGAGGAAGCCCCCAAAACCGCGATCTCCTGGAAGCGACCTTTCGACAATACGTGCTCGATCGCCTTCTCCGTGTCGGTCCGGTCTTCGCCCGGGTCGCGGATCTGGGGAACGTCCGAGAAATGCTCGACGGTTTCAGGTGTGATGGAATCGAAGTCCCCGATGATTGCCGCGGGACGCACGCCAAGAGCGCGCGCCGTGTTCGCCCCGCCGTCCGCGCAGATGAAGAGGGTCGAACGCCCGAGGGCCCGTTGAAGCGCCTCGTGCGACGGAGGAGTCCCGTTCGCGAGAATCACGGCCTGTCGCATGGCGGGCGAGCCTAGCATAAACGCTTGACACGCATCCGGGCCGGCAGGATGCTCGACGTAACCGTTAGGGGTGGCCGGAAGACAACCGGCCTGAGAGCAAACCCTAATAACCTGATCTGGGTCATGCCAGCGTAGGGAAACGGGGACAGTCCAGCCGTCCGAACTGTGCCGCGTTCCCTACGGAGCGCGGCTCGATCTTTTTCGGAAGGATGGTGCTGTCGATGAGAGCCCGTGCCGTCTCGCCACTCCTCGCGATCGCGTGCTTCCTCGTTGCCTCGCTGACGGCCTGCGGATTCGCGGCGGCGGCGCTCCTCACGGGGCGTGTGCTCGACGCGCGCACCGGAGAGCCCATCACGGACGCCAGGGTCCGCATCTTCGCCCCCGCAAAGGAAACGGTAACGGATCGCGCCGGGGAGTTCCGCTTCGGAGACCTCGCGCCCGGCGCATACGAGGTGGAGGCGTCCCGAGTCGGGTATCAGCCCGAGCGTCGCGCCGCGACGGTCGATTCCGCCGCAGCGGCCGTCGAGTTTCGTCTCGAGGCTCGACCCATTCCCGTCGCTCCCGTCGAAGTAACCACGACGCGCGCCTCGGAACGCGGATCCGCCGTCGCCTTCACCGACCTCGATCGCAAGGAGGTCGAGAAGCGCTACTGGGCGCAGGACGTGCCCATGCTCTTGGCCGAAACGCCGGGCGTGTACGCCTACTCCGACGCGGGGAACGGCATCGGCTATTCCTACGTCAAGATCCGCGGATTCCCCCAGCGCCGGGTCGCGGTGACCATCAACGGGATTCCGCTCAACGACCCCGAGAGTCACGAAGTCTACTGGGTGGATCATCCCGATCTCGTCTCGAGCGCGCAGTCACTCCAAATCCAGCGAGGGGTGGGCAGCGCGCTCTACGGCGCGAGCGCCGTCGGAGGCTCGGTGAATCTGGAAACCGTGGCGATTCCGCTCGAGCGGCGCATCTCGGTTCAGACAGGCGCGGGGAGCTACGACACGAAACGTTTCTCGCTCCAGTACGAGTCGGGGCTCCTGGACGACAAGTACGCCCTGGCCGGGCGCTATTCCAGCATCGAGTCCCAGGGCTACCGCGAGCTCTCCTGGTCGAGGCTCTGGTCCTACTTCTTCACGGCAGCCCGCATCGACCCCTCGATCACGACGCGGCTCAATCTCTACGGGGGCCCCGAGAACCTCCATCTCGCCTACTACGGCGTCGACCGGTCCTATCTCGACGGCCGGATCACCGGCGATGCGGAGAAGGACCGGAGGCTCAATCCGCTCAACTGGAAGAACGAGACCGACAACTTCTTCGAGCCCCATTACGAGCTGATCCAGGACGTGAAGCTGAGCGAGCGCGCCGCCCTCACGTCGTCGGCGTTCTACTTCCCGGGGAAGGGCTACTACGACGACTTTCCCTACGGCCCGCAGACCTTCGCCTCGCGGCAGCTGCCCGACTTCTATGTCGATTCGGATTCGCTCTATCCGGCCGCCTACTACGCGACCGACTCGACAGGCGCGCCCGCGCTCCAGCCGAACGGCCGCTTTCTCGTCACGGGATCGGACATGACGCAGCGGCTCTGGGTGAGGAACCGCCACTATGGGTGGATTCCGCGCGCGAGATACACGCACGGCCCGGGCGAGCTGACGCTGGGGGGCGAATGGCGCGAGCACACGGGGCGCCACTGGGGCGAGCTGACCTGGGCGCAGGCGCTCCCTCCGGGGACGCAGCCCAACCAGGTCTTCTACGACTACACGGGTCGCGTCCGCGCGCTCTCGGGATTCGCCCAGGAGTCCTACGCGGTGCGCCCCGATCTCAAGCTGACCGGAAGTCTCCAGTGGAGGGAGACGCGGTACGCGATCGGCGCGGATCGATACAACGGCTACGACTTCCATCTCCTCTACTCGTTCCTGAATCCGCGCGCGGGCGCGAACTGGAACGTGACCGATCGCTGGAACGTGTTCGGAAGCTATGCGCACACGAAAACCGAGCCGGTGCTGAGCGAGATCTATCGCGCGGACGATCCCACGGCGGTCCCGCTCTTCCGCGTCGTGGACGTCGCGAACCACGTCTACGAGGATCCGCTCGTGGATCCCGAACGCCTGGACGATTACGAGACGGGCCTGGGCTATCGATACGGGAACGCGTCCCTGAAAGTGACGGGCTTCTGGCTGGATTTCCGCGATGAGATCGTGCCGAACGGCAAGATCAGCCCGCTCGGCGTGCCGATCACCGGCAACGCGGCCCGCTCGCGGCATCGCGGCGTGGAGCTGGAGGGGAGCTGGGTGCATCGCAGCGGGCTCGAGCTCTCGGGAAACGTTTCGCTGAGCCGGAACCGGT
>VBOR01000087.1 GCA_005893165.1 Candidatus Eiseniibacteriota bacterium
AGGGATTCGTCCTTCACCTGCCGCGGCTGGTCCAGTGCCTCCTCGATGTGGGATCGGTGTTCTTCTTGGGTGCGACCGCGTGGGAGCTGTGGGGCAGACGCCCCGCGATTCTCACGGCGGAGATCGCGGCGCTCTACGGACCTCTCATCTACTTCCAGGCCGAGCCTGGCGCCGCGACTCCCGCCTTCTTCCTCATCGCCTCGTTCCTGTATCTCACCATGCGCGCGGCCCGGTCCGGGTCGGTGGGAAGAAGCGCCTCCCTGGGACTCCTGCTGGCGGTGGCGACGGCGCTGGCGCTCGCCGGTGCGGTTGCGGGTGCGAGGGCCGCGGGCGCGGGGCACGCAAGCTCGGCTTCGGGTGCGGGGATTGCGGCCCACGCACCGCTTCGGTTTCTCGAGAACGCGCTTCTCGCGTGGAACCGCCGCGAGGTTCCGTGCGGCATGGACCAGCGCTTCCTCGCCGCGCACAACTCGCCGATGTTCCGGCTGCCGTGGCTCCTCTCCTTCGCGTTCGTGGGGCCCATCGCGCTCGTCGCGGCATGGGCGGAGCGCCGCCGGGTGCCGCTCCTCACGGGTTACCTTGTCGTCGTCACGCTCGCGATCGCGGCGGCGCAGGTCTGCGATCGCACGAGGCTGCCGCTTCTGGCGGCCGCGATTCCGCTCGCCGGGATCGGGATCGATCGCTTTCTCGCCGCGTTCGCGCGCGCTGCCCGGAAGACCCGCGTCTGGCCCGCCGCGGCGCTCCTGGAGGTGGCCTGTGCGCACGGGCGGACGCTAATCGCGCTCGGACTCGCCGCGGTCCTCGTCACGGCACCCTTCCCGGCGATGCAGCGCACCAGGGCCGGCGAGGGCTGGGCGGCGCCGGCGCGTGCCCATGAACGGGCGGGGGATGCGGCGGCGGCGCTCCGTGCCTACGCGGAAGCGGAGCGCGAGGGGCTTCGGTCCGCCGAGCTCTATGCCGCCTGGGGTGCCCTGGAGCAGAGCGTGAGGCAGGGCGTCGAGGGGGAGAAGCATCTGCTCCTTGCGATCAACCTCGATCCGGGAAACGCGCCTGCGCACATGGCGCTCGGGGACATCTACCTGGAACGCGAGAGTTTCGCGCAGGCCGCTCAGGAATACGGGATCACGGCCGAGCTCGTGCCGGCACGCGCGGCGGAATTCTACGTGCGGGCCGGGGAGGCGTACGAAGGGGGGAGGGACCTCCAGCGCGCCGTTTCGATGTACGAGCGCGCGCTCCGGATCCGTCCCGGTTACGAGCCGGCGCGGCGAGGGCTGGAGGGGATCGGGAAGGGCGGCTCACCGGAGCCGCCGGTGAAGATGTTCCCACCGCTCGTGCGGTGAGAACATCGACCGCTAGTCCTTCCAGCGCGCGAGGAAGAGGTTCGTCTCGTGGGACGCGGGATCGGCCCGGTTGGAGGACCAGACGATCCATTTCCCGTCGGGGATCACGTGGGGAAACCCGTCGAATCCCGGCGCGAAGGTGATCCGCTCGGGAGCGCCGCCCCGCTTGTCGATCATCCAGAGGTCGAACTCGCGCGGATCGGCCGAGCCCGCGTTGGAGCTCCAGAGAATCCGGTTCCCGTCCGCGTGGAAGGTCGGGCAGAAGTTGGCGGCGCCGTTCTTCGTGAGCTGCCGCACATGGCTCCCGTCCGCGTTCATGATGTAGAGCTCGAGCGTGCGCGGCCGGATGAGCCCCTTCTTCAGTAACTCGCGGTACTCCTCGAGCTCCTTCCCCTGGGGCCGGCTCGCGCGCCATACGATCTCCGAGCAGTCCGGACTGAAGAAGGCGCCTCCGTCGTAGCCCGGGGTATGCGTCATCCGCGTCACCTTCCCCGAGTCGTCGCGCACGTAGAGCTCGAGATCTCCGTCGCGCGTGGAGGTGAACACGAACTTGCCTCCCCCCGGGCACCACGTCGTTTCGGCATCGTAGCCCGGCGAGCGCACGAGCGGCTTGAGCCCCGATCCGTCCGGCGCCGCCTCGTAGATGTCGTAGGAGTCGTAGATGGCCCAGACGTATCCGTGCGAGCGGTCCGGGGGCGGCGGGCAGCTGTCTCCTGCCGCGTGCGTCGAGGAGAAGATGATCCGGTCCCCCTTCGGATACTCGAAATAACCACACGTCGTGCGGCCCTTGCCGGTGGACACCATGCGCACGTCGCCGGTATCGAGGTCCACGACGTATTCCTGGTCGCAGCGAGCGCCGCGCGGCGTCGCCTGGAAGATGAGCTTCCTTCCGTCAGGGCTCCAGTAAGCCTCGGCGTTTTCTCCGCCGAAGGTGAGCTGGCGTATGTCGGTCAGGTGGCGCTCCTCGGGGACGGGATGATCGAAAGGAAGCCCCGCTCGCGTGACCAGCTCCTTGTCGACGAGCGCATAGGACCCGTTGCCCACCGTCGCCGGCGCGCTCGGGTCGGGAGCGCCCGCGCCCGGCGGACCGCCTCCCGCTCCGCGCTGTCCGAGCGTCGCGCGCAGCGTGGTGCGCTCGCCGTTCCGGATCACCACCACGTCGATCGTCTCCCCCGGCTTGTGGTCCTGTAACGCGTAGGTCATGTCGTAGAGGTTCTCGATGCGGGTGCCCGCCATGGACACGATCCGGTCCTTGCCGCGGATCCCCGCCAGGTCGGCGGGACCGCCCGGACGCACGTCCGCGAGGAGCACTCCTCCCTCACTCGATTCCATGGCGCTGTAGTCGGGGATCGTTCCGAGATACGAGCCGTAGCCCCGGCTGTCGCCGCCCATGGCCGGCCCGGACGAGGCGCGCACGTACTGCGGGCGCGATGATGCGCTCGCGAGCCCTTCCCCGAGGGAGACCGCGAAGGAGATCACCTTGGCTGCGCCCTCGGGATTCACCGTCGCGGGCTTGTCCTCGGGGCTGTGGTACTGCTCGTGCGCCCCGGTGAAGAGATGGAGCACCGGGACGCCCGCCGCATAGAAGCTCGTCTGGTCCGAGGGGCCGTAGCCGTCCCCCCTGCTCGTGACGTGGAGCGACGCGTCCCGGGCGGCGCGATCGATCAGGTCCTTCCACTCGGGCGCGGTGTCGGAGCCGAGCGCGATCAGCTGGTCCTGCCTCAGCCTTCCGACCATGTCGAGATTGATCATGGCCGCGACGCGGGGTATCGGGACCGGAGGGTGCTGGACGAACCAGGCGGACCCCGCCAGGCCGACCTCCTCGCCGGAGAAGAGCGCGATCAGGATGCTCCTTCGATCCGGGACGCCGGCGAGCGAGCGGCCCAGCGCCTCCCCGATGAGCATGGCCCCGACGGTGCCCGAAGCGTTGTCGTCGGCGCCGTTGTGAATCGCGTGCTCGTTCGGGCGCATGGAGTGCTCTCCGCCGTAGCCCAGATGGTCGTAGTGGGCGCCGACCACGACGTATTCGTTCTTCAGAGCCCCCTGGCCCGGGATCACTCCGGCCAGGTTCTCCGCTTTCTCGAAGCTCGCGCGCAGGGCGACCGTCCCCGTGATTCGGGTTCCCGTGGAGGCGACCGAGCGAGGCTTCAGATCGCGATCCACGTCCTCCTGGAAGCGCCGGAGATCGATCCCCGCCGGCCGGAGCCAGTCCTGGGCGACGGAAGCCTTCACCTGGATCACGGGGATTCCCGCCGGACTCTCGGGTCCGTCGTTCCGGAGCGCCGGGATGCGGTCTTTTCCCTCGTCCTGGATCGGTCCGGTCACGAACACGATCGCGGCGGCCCCGCGCTCGCGCGCCTGGAGCACCTTGTAGCGCAGCGCGGACCACCGGCTGGGCTTCTTGCCGTCGAATCGGGAAGCGCTGTCCCTCTCCTGGGGCTCGTAGCGGAGCATGAGCGCGATCTTGCCCTTGAGCTTGATTCCCTGGAGCTCGCGATAGTCCAGCGCGGGCGCGTCGATTCCGTATCCCAGGAACGCGACCTCGCCGGAGAAGGTGCCGGAGCTCGAGAACCCGAGCGGCACCCAGGAGGTATCGGGAACCTGCCAGTCGTAATTGCGCACCACGTCGAGGCGGTTTCCGGAGACCTGCGTGACGCCGGTCTTGATGTCGAAGGGCTGGCGGTAGCTCTTGCCGAAGGCGGGCTTCATTCCCAGCGCTCTCAGGCGCCTCTCGATCCAGTCGGCCGCGCGGTGGATCCCCTGGGTGCCGAGCCCGCGCCCCTCCATGCTGTCGTCGGCGAGCGCGTAGACGCCCGACCGGAATTCCCCGGCCAGGCGCGCCTGTTCGGAAGGAGAGGAGGTTGCCTCGGCATTCGGGGCCGTCGCGGGAGCCGCGGCTGCCGCCGAGGCGCAGGAGGCGAGAAGGCAGGAACAGAGTACGAATGCGCGAAGATGCGGGGTCACCCCCGCATCCTACCACCTCCAATCGCGTATGGAACATCGCGGCGCCGTTCGGCTAGACTGCGGCCGCGGAGGTCCTGCCAGGAACCGGCACGCACCCAACCAGCATGGAGACCACCATGAGAACGATGCTCGCCATCCCGGCCTTGCTCTTCGTCGCGGCATGCGCCCATGTGGACTACATCGGTGAGACCTACGAGCCGACCCGCCAGGTGGACGTGTTCTTCGCCGAGAAGGACATCCCTCGCGACTACCGCGTGATGGGCAAGGTGCTCGCCTCGGCCAACGAGCTGGTGAGCGCGGAGAAGCTCCAGTCCAAGATCGTGAAGAAGGCGCAGGAGAAGGGCGCGGACGCGGTCGTGCTCACGGGGCTCGAGCGCTACAAGTCCGGCCAGCACACCGACTACAGCGAGACGACGGAGGACCGCGGCCGCAAGACCCGGACGCACGGCCACAGCAGCACGTCAGATGAGGAGAAGAAGGAGATCCAGGCCATCTTCATCAAGTATCGATAAGTATCGATGAGCGGTTGAGCGGCCCGCGCGCTCGTGGTATGCTCCAGAGGCAGCGGGCAGACCGCTGTTCGATACCCTTCAAACTAGTTCCGAGAGACTAGAAAGGGGCTGCATCCCCCATACCCCTTCCTGTCCCCGGGAGGGGTTTTCCGTGCCGACCCAAAAATCCGTAAGTCACGAACGCGTACGCGAAAAGGCCGAGATCGTGGACGGCGAGGGGCTTCGCCGCGCGATCACGCGCATCGCGCACGAGATCATCGAGCGGAACGACGGGGCCAAGGACCTGGTCCTGGTCGGGATCCGCACCCGCGGCGTTCCGATCGCGGAGCGTCTGGCCCAGAAGATCCGCGAGTTCGAAGGGATCGAGCTTCCCGTGGGAGCGCTCGACATCACCCTCTACCGCGATGACCTCCAGAAGATCGCGCACCAGCCGGTCGTGAGCGGGACCGACGTTCCCACCTCCATCGACGACAAGATCGTGGTCCTGGTGGACGACGTGCTCTACACGGGCAGGACCGTGCGCGCGGCGCTGGACGAGCTGATCGATCTCGGGCGTCCCAAGGCCATCCAGCTCGCGGTCATCGTGGATCGCGGGCACCGCGAGATCCCCATCCGCGCCGACTTCGTGGGCAAGAACGTGCCCACCTCCAAGCGCGAGGTGATCATGGTGCACGTGAGCGAGGTGGACGAGCTGGACGGCGTCTCCATCGGGGAGATCCTCCCATGATCGGGACGCGCAAGGACCTCCTGGGGCTCGAGGACCTCGCTCCGGAGGAGATCGTCTCCATCCTGGACACGGCCCGCACCTTCCGCGAGGTGCTGGACCGGCCGATCCCCAAGGTGCCCTCGCTCCGCGGCCTGACCGCCGCGAACCTCTTCTTCGAGGCGAGCACGCGCACCAGGCTCAGCTTCGAGCTGGCGGAGAAGCGCCTGAGCGCCGATACGGTCAACTTCCAGACGTCGGGCTCCAGCGTCTCGAAGGGAGAGTCGCTCAAGGACACGGCCCGGAACATCGAAGCGATGGGGATCCATCTGGTCGTGATCCGGCATCAGTCCTCGGGCGCCCCGCACTATCTTGCCCGGAACCTGGACGCCGGCGTGATCAACGCCGGGGATGGAACGCACGAGCACCCCACACAAGGGCTCCTCGACATCTTCACGATCCGGGAGCGCCGCGGGAAGGTGGCGGGGCTTCGGGTTGCCATCATCGGAGACATCGCGCACAGCCGTGTGGCGCGCTCCAACATCTGGGGGCTCACCAAGCTCGGCGCGAGCGTCACGATCGCCGGCCCTTCCACCATGATGCCGATGGAGGTGGAGCGCTTCGGTATCAAGGTCGCGAAGAGCGTGGAGGAGGCGATCGAGGGCGCGGACGTGGTGAACATCCTGAGAATCCAGCTCGAGCGCCAGCGGAGCACCCTCTATTCCTCCCTTCGCGAGTACGCGCGCGTCTACGGCATCACCAGCGCGCGCCTCAAGGGGGCGAAACCCGACGTGACGGTGATGCACCCCGGCCCCATGAACCGCGGGGTGGAGATCGCGCAGGACGTCGCCGACGGCGAGCACTCGGTCATTCTGGAGCAGGTCACGAACGGGGTCGCCGTGAGAATGGCGGTTCTCTACCTGCTCGCGGGACACAAGGCGCCGGACGAGTCGGCGGCGGAGCATCCGATGCCCAAGGAGACGAAGAAGGCCCATGGCGAGCCCTCTCTGCATCCGCGGCGGTAGAGTCCTCGATCCCGCGCGCGGCATCGATCGCGTCCAGGATCTCTGGATCGTGGACGGCAAGATCGCCGGCCTGGGAGAGGACGCGCCCGCGGACGTCCGATCCAACCGCTCCGCCGAGGTGCTGGCGGTCCAGGGCGCCGTCATCTGCCCCGGACTCGTGGACATCCACGTGCACCTGCGCGAGCCCGGCCAGGAAGAGAAGGAGACGATCGATTCGGGAACCCGGGCCGCGGCGCGCGGCGGGTTCACCACGGTCGCCTGCATGCCGAACACGGACCCGCCGCTCGACGACCGTCCCCGGATCGAGTACGTGATCCGGCGGGCGCGCGAGTGTGGACACGCGCGCGTCCACCCCATCGCGGCGGTCACGCGCGGGCAGATGGGGGAAGCGCTGACCGAGATCGAGGAGCTGGTCGAGGCGGGCGCGGTGGCGATCTCCGACGACGGGAAGCCGGTGCGAAACGCGGAGATCATGCGCCGTGCGCTCGAGCTGACCCGTCCCTTGGGCGTTCCCGTCATCCAGCACGCCGAAGACCCCGACCTCAAGGGGGACGGCGTCATGCACGAGGGCTGGACGTCCACACGGCTCGGGATGAAGGGCATACCCGACGCGGCCGAGTCGGTGATCGTGGCCCGGGACGCCCTCCTCGCCGAGCTGACGGGCGGACACGTGCACGTGGCGCACGTGAGCGCGGGGCGCTCCACCGAGATCATCCGGCGCGCCAAAGCCCGCGGCATCCGCATGACCGCAGAGACCGCGCCCCATTACCTGCTCCTCACGGACGAGGCGGTCGAGGGCTTCGACCCGCGCACGAAGATGAGCCCGCCGCTCCGGAGCGCCAAGGATCGCGAGGCGCTCCTCGAAGCGGTGGTGGACGGCACGATCGATTGCCTCGCCACCGACCACGCGCCGCATACCGACTTCGAGAAGGATTCCGACTTCGATTCCGCTCCGTTCGGGATCGTGGGGCTGGAGACCGCCCTGGGGATCTACGTCAAAGCGCTCGTCGAGCCGAAGCTCCTCACGCTCCCGGAGCTGATCCTCCGGCTCACGGTGAATCCGCTCCGCGTGCTCGGGCTTCCGGGCGGGACGCTCGAAGCGGGGGTGCCCGCGGACGTGACGGTGTTCGATCCCTCGCGGCGATGGAAGGTGCGCGCCGAGGAATTCGCGTCGATGGGAAGGAATACTCCGTTTCAGGGATGGGAGCTTCCGGGGCAGGTGCTGATGACGGTGCTGAACGGCCGGGTCACCTTTCGCGCGGAGACCCTCCTGGCCAGCGCCCGATAGCGGGCTCTGGGGTTCTAGTGGTACCATGGCCCCGTTCATGCAGACCCCGCACTTCAGACCCCCGGGTTTCCGGATTCTCGGCGTTCTCCTCCTCGTCACCTTCACCGGTTGCGCTTACTACAACACGTTTTATCTCGCCAAGCGCTACTACCGCGATGGCCAGAAAGCCCAGGAGCGGTCGGCCCTGGACACCCCCGCTCCGGAAGCCGCGGCGAAGTACGACGGCGTCATCCGGCAGTGCGCCAAGATCCTGGTCGATTATCCGAAGAGCAAGTGGGTGGACGACGCGCTCTACTACATGGGCGCGGCGCTCTATGGGAAGGGCGACTACCCCGCCGCGATCAAGAAATTTGGCGAGCTTCGCGCGAGCTTCCCGAAGAGCCCCTACGTGCCCGACTCGAAGCTGATGGAGGCGCTCTCTCTCTACCGGCGCAAGGAATACGTCGAGGCCGAGAAGATGTTCCGCGAGGTGGAGACCCAGCACCCCAAAATCAAGCGCAAGTGGGAGCTCTATTACTACGGCGCGGAGAACGAGACGGGGCTTCGGAATTACCCCGCCGCCATGGCCTGGTACAAGCGCGCCGCGGAGACCGGCGACAAGAAGCGCCAGCGCTCGGATGCTCTGAGGCGCCTGGGAGACGCGCACGTGGCCAGCCAGGACTACGCGAGCGCGCAGGCGGCCTACGCGCAGGCGCTGAAGCGCGAGGACATCGGCAGCCGCCGCCTGGACCTGGCGCTCCAGCGGGGCGAGGCGCTGGAGCAGCTGAAGCGCTACGACGAGGCGCTCGCGTGGTACGACCGCTGGCGACCCTACGCCGTGAACGAGAAGCGCGAGGGGGACGTCCTGATCCGGCGCTTCGCGCTCCTGGCGCTGATCGGCCGCACGAACGAAGCGATCCAGGGATACCAGGCGCTCGTGACGCAGTACCCGCGCACCGCGGTCGCTTACGAATCGCAGTTCCGTCTGGGATATCTCTACGAGTCCCAGCTGGGGGATTTCGACGCGGCCGCTCGCGAGTACGACAAGCTCAAGGCCGAGGCCACGGGCTCCGAGTTCCAGAACCAGGCGTTGCGTCGTTCCGCGAACCTCGCGACGATCAAGCAGTATCGCTCCACCCTCCAGTCCGACACGACGCAGGCGCGCTCCCGCGCGGCCTTCCTCCTCGCGGAGATCTACTACTTCCAGATCGAGAGGGTGGATTCGGCCCTGATCCAGTACGAGGCCGTGGAGCGCGGGTTCCCTTCGAGCCCGTACGCCGCCAAGGCCGCGTTCGCGCGGCTCTGGATCCAGACCCACGACCGGTCGGATACGCTCGCGGCCCTGGCCCTCACCGACACGATCGCGAGCCGCTACCGGAAGACGCGCTACGCCGAATCGGCGCTCTATCTCTGGCGCCAATGGAGCGGGAGGGTCGACGCGAGGACGGCCCTCCTGGATTCGATGATCGCGAACCCGGACACGAGCGTGATCCGCGAGCGCCTGGAGGCCGAGGCCCCCGTGACGCCGGTGACGATGTCCCCGGCGGATACCGTCCGTGCGCCACAGTTTTTCGAGACCCCGGGACAGATCGCGGAGCGGGCGCGCCAGGATTCTCTCGCCGCGTACACGCGCGCGCTCTACTACGCCAAGCGCCACGGGCTGCCTCCGCCCCCGCCGCCCCCTCCGCGCACGCCGCCCGCCGACGCGGACACGTCGCAGGCCCGAAGGCCGCCCGTCCAGCCGGCGCCCCCCGACACGACCCGCGGCCCCGTCATCGGACCTTCGCGATGAATCTCGTGGGATGCTCGGTGGTCGAAAACCGCGAGATCGCGCCAGGGAATTTCCTGCTCACGCTCAAGGTGCCGCGCGGGTTCGCGCGGCCGGAGCCCGGACAGTTCGTGCACCTGCGCGTCTCGCCGGAATCGGAGCCCCTGCTCCGGCGGCCCTACAGCCTCGAGGGCTTCGTGGAGCGCGGCAAGATCCGGGCGGTCCGGATCTACTACTCGGTCGTGGGGCGCGGCTCCAGGGTGCTCGCGTCGCAGCCCAAGGGGCAGGAGCTCGATCTCATCGGGCCTCTGGGAGTCGGGTTCACCCCGCGGCCGCGCCGCACCTCCGTCCTCGTCGCCGGCGGACGCGGCGTGGCGCCCCTCCTCTTCTTCGCGCGGAAGCTCCGCGAGAAGAAGCGTCCGTTCCTCTTCCTCTTCGGGGCGCGCTCCTCGCGCGAGCTCTACGGAGTGCGCGAGATCCGCGGAGGAAGGATCCATCTCGCCACCGACGACGGCTCGGTCGGCTATCACGGAAGCGTGCTCGACCTCCTGAAACGCCAGTGGGAGTCGGGGGAGCACACGCCGCTCACGGCGGAGATCTTCACCTGCGGTCCCCACGGCCTCCTGCACGAGGTCGCGGAGTTCGCCGCGGGGCGGGGAATCCGCTGCGAGGCCTCGCTCGAGGGACCGATGGCGTGCGCCGTCGGCGCGTGCCGGGGCTGTCCGGTGCCGCTCCTCCCCGGCGCCGGGGGAAACGGCGGCCGCTATCCGGCGATGTGCATCGAGGGACCGGTCATGGACGCCACGATCGTGGACTGGGAGCGGCTGCCGTGACGCACGCCTCCCCGTCCCTCAGGGTCCGCGTCGGCTCGCTCACGCTCCGGAACCCCGTGCTCGTGGCTTCCGGGATCATCGGATACGGCCAGGAGTACGAGCGCCTCGTGGACCTGAGCCAGATCGGCGGAATCGTCACGAAGACGGTGACGCGGCACGCGCGCGCGGGAAACCCGCCGCCGCGCGTCGTGGAGACGGCGGCAGGAATGCTCAACTCGATCGGAATCGAGAACCCCGGGCTCGAGGGGTTCCTCGAGATCAAGGTCCCCGTCCTGCGCGAGCTTCCCTGTGCCGTGATCGTCTCCGTCGAGGGAGAGGACGTCCAGGAGTTCTGCGACCTGGTGGAAGGCGTGAGCGGCTCGGGGGTGGCGCACGCGATCGAGGTGAACATCTCCTGCCCGAACGTGGGGCCGCACGGCCTTCGCTACTCCACCGACGCCGACATGGCGCGCGAGGTCATGAGCGCCATCCGGCCGCTCACCCAGCTGCCGCTCATCGCCAAGCTCACCCCGAACGTGACCCGGATCGCGGACATCGCGGCCGCCTGCGAAGCCTGCGGCGCGGACGCGGTCTCGCTCGTGAACACCTTCGTGGGCATGGCGGTCGATTCCAGGACCCGAAAGCCCATCCTGGGCACGGTGGTGGGCGGGCTCTCCGGGCCCGCCATCAAGCCGCTCGCGCTGGCCAAGGTCTGGGAGGTGGTGCAGGCGGTGGACGTCCCCGTCATCGGAATGGGCGGCATCACCCATCCGCGCGACGCGATCGAGTTCCTTCTCGTGGGCTCGACCGCCGTCCAGGTGGGCACGGCGCTCTTCTCGAACCCGGAGCTTGCGGAGGCCTGCGTGAAGGAGATCGAATCCTACGCGCGCCGGGCGGAGGTCCCATCCGTGGCGGACCTGATCGGGGCGCTGGACGTGCCCGCGGAGCGCGGCATGATCCGCGCCGGAAGAACCTTGGCGCCGCGGTGAGCGGGCTCCGCGACAAGCTCATCGTCGCGCTGGACCGGCCGGATCTCGCTTCGGCGATGGCCCAGGTCGACCGCATCGGGGACGCCGTGGCGTGGTATAAGGTGGGGCTGGAGCTTTTCTACGCCGCGGGACGGCCGTCGATCCAGGCGCTCGCCGACCGCGGCAAGCGCGTCTTCCTGGACCTCAAGCTTCACGACATTCCCGCGACGGTGGGAAAGGCGATCGGGGCGCTCCAGGGGCTTCCGATCTCGCTCCTGAACGTGCACGCGGCCGGGGGGCCCGCCATGCTTCGCTCCGCCGTGGAAGCCGCGCGGACGCTCGAGAAGCGCCCGCGCGTTCTCGGGGTCACGATGCTCACGAGCCTCGACGGCTCGGAGCTTCCGACCCTCTGGAATCCCACGACCGATCTCGAATCGAAGGTGCTCGCCCTGGCGCGGGTGTGCCGCGAGGCGGGCTGCGACGGCGTCATCGCCTCGCCGCTCGAGCTCTTGCCTCTGCGCCGCGAGCACGCGCCTCCCTTCGTGATCCTCACCCCGGGCATCCGCGGGCCGGAGGACCGGGCGCAGGATCAGAAGCGAACGCTCTCCCTTCCCGAGGCGATCGCGCGCGGGGCCGACTACGTGGTGGTGGGCAGGCCCATCTCGGAGGCGAGCGATCCGCGGGCCGTCGTGGCCGCGTACGAAGCGTCCCTGGCGTCGCACCGTTCCAGCGAAAGGACCCAAGCATGAAGGTTCTGGTCACGGGGATCACCGGGTTCGCCGGCAGCCACCTCGTGGACTACATCCTGGCCGAGAAGAAGGGCGTCGAGGTCGTCGGCATCCAGCGCTGGAGGAGCCGCACCGAGAACGTGGAGCACTTCCTGGACAAGGTGCGGATGGTGGAGTGCGACCTCAGGGACGCCTCCTCGGTGCGCGACGTGCTCGACGAGGTGCGCCCGGACTGGATCTTCCACCTCGCGGCGCAGAGCTTCGTGCCGACCTCGTGGACCGCGCCGACCGAATCCCTGATCACGAACATCATCGGCCAGCTCAACATCTTCGAGGCGGTGAAGAAGCTCCGCATCCTGCCGCGCATCCAGCTCGCCTGCTCCAGCGAGGAATACGGGCTGGTGCTCGAGAACGAGCTTCCCATCCGCGAGACGAATCCCCTCCGTCCGCTCTCCCCTTACGCCGTGAGCAAGGTCGGGCAGGACATGCTGGGCTACCAGTACTTCATGAGCTTCAAGCTGCCGGTGATCCGCACGCGCGGGTTCAACCACGAAGGGCCGCGGCGCGGGCCCGTCTTCGTCTGCTCCGATTTCGCGAAACAGATCGCCGATATCGAGAAGGGCCGCCGCCCGCCGGTGATCCGGGTGGGGAACCTGGAAGCGCGCCGGGATTTCACCGACGTGCGCGACATCGTGCGCGGCTACTGGCTGGCGCTCGAGAAGGGGGAGGCCGGGGAGGTCTACAACCTCTGCTCGGGGCGCGCCTGGAAGATCCGCGAGATGCTCGACATGCTCCTGGGCATGACGAAGGCGAAGGTCAAGGTGGAGCAGGATTCCGCGCGGATGCGCCCCTCCGACGTGCCGGTCCTGCTCGGGGACGCCGGAAGGTTCACGAAGGCGACCGGCTGGAAGCCGACGATCCCCTTCGAGACCACGCTGCGCGACCTGCTGGAGTACTGGAGGGCGCGCTAGCCCTTGCGCACGCTCATCACCGGCGTTGCGGGGTTCGTGGGGCGCCACCTCGCGAACGAGCTCTCGCAGGATCCCGACGAGGAGCTGAACGGCGCCGACCACGTGGCCCTCGGCGATGAGGAAATCCTCCACTGCCATCTCAAGAGCCACCGGCCGCTCGATGTGACGAACTTCGAGCAGGTCCGGGGATGTGTCCTGGAATCGAAGCCGGACCGGATCGTCCACCTCGCGGCGCAATCCTCGGGCTCCGAGTCCATCCACAAGCCCGCCGAGACCTTCCGCGTGAACGCGCTCGGGGCCCTGAACGTGGTGGAAGTCGCGCGGACGGAGGCACGCGATGCCGTCATCCTGCTCGTCGGCTCCGCGGACATCTACGGCACGGGCGCGCCGGGGCAAAAGCTCCGCGAGGACGCCCCGATCCGGCCCAAGAACGCGTACGCCCTGAGCAAGGCCGCCCAGGATTCGCTGGGAGAGCTCTACGCCCAGAGCTACGGCCTCCGGGTCATCCGGACGCGCACCTTCAGTCACACGGGCCCGGGGCAGAACCCGCGCTTCGCGCTGGCCGGCTGGGCCGACCAGCTCGCACGGATCCACGCCGGGCTGATGGCGGCCGAAATCAAGGTGGGAAACCTGGAGGGCGTGCGGGACTACGGGGACGTGCGCGACGTCGTGCGGGCGTACCGGCTCCTCCTGGAGCGCGGGGCGCACGGTGAAGCCTATAATGTCTGCACCGGCCACGGGCACATCATGCGCCATCTTCTGGACCTCCTCTGTTCCATCGCCGGATTCCGGCCCACGATCGTCCAGGACCCGACACGGGTGCGGGAGCGTGATTCCGATTTTCTCGTCGGGGACCCGGGAAGGGTCCAGGCGAGGACCGGCTGGAAGCCCGAGATCCGGATCGAGAAGACGCTCGAAGATCTGTACCGGGAAGCGCGCGAGCGGGTGCGGCGCGAGACCGGCAGCTAAGGGGGAACGTTGCGGATCGTCGTCGTGGGGACCGGCTACGTGGGGCTCGTGAGCGGGGCGGGGCTCGCCGATTTCGGGAACGAGGTGCTCTGCGTGGACCTCGACCGGAGCAAGATCGATCTCCTCGAGCGCGGCGAGATTCCCTTCTACGAGCCCGGCCTGAAAGACCTGGTCGCGCGGAACGTGCGCGAGCGGCGGCTCAGGTTCAGCACCTCGCTCGAGCAGGCGACGCGCTGGGGCGAGGTCATCTTCATCTGTGTGGGCACTCCGCCGCGCCGGAACGGGACCGCGGACATGCGCGCGGTCTTCGGCGCGGCAAGGAGCGTGGCCAAGGCGATGCCCGGCTACCGGCTCATCGTGCAGAAGAGCACCGTGCCCGTGGGCACGGGGGAGCAGGTGCACGCCATCTTGAAGAAGCACGCGAAGCGGGGGGCGTCCTTCGACGTGGCCAGCAATCCCGAGTTCCTCCGTGAAGGCTCGGCGGTCGAAAACTTCATGCGCCCGGACCGGATCGTCATCGGCGCGAGCACCGAGAAGGCGCGGAGATTGTTGAAGAGCATCTACGCGCCCCTGTACCTGCTCGAGACCCCGACCCTGCTCACGGACGTGCGCACGGCGGAATTGCTGAAATACGCGGCCAACGCGTTTCTGGCGACCAAGATCTCGTTCGTGAACGAGATGGCGAACCTGGCCGAGGCGGTCGGGGCGGACATCAAGGACGTCGCGAAGGGCATGGGCCTGGACCGGCGCATCGGGCCCAAGTTCCTGCACCCGGGCCCGGGCTTCGGCGGCTCCTGCCTGCCCAAGGACACGAAGGCCCTCCGGGCGTTCGCGAAGTCGGCGGGGGTGCCCCTCCGCGTCGCTCGAGATCATCCGCGCGCTGCTCCAGAAGGGGATCCGCGTCCGCGTGTACGATCCCGCGGTGAGGCGCGGGAATCCCGACGTCCCGGCGGGGGTCGTATTCGGCACGAACGCGTACGACGCGGCCAAGGGGGCCGACGCGCTGGTGCTGGTGACGGAGTGGAACGAATTCCGGAAGCTCGACCTCGTGAAGATCCGCCGGGCCATGCGCCGTCGCGCGATCGTCGATCTTCGAAACGTCTATGATCCCGAGACGGTCCGAAAGCTCGGGTTCGCGTACACCTCGGTCGGGAGGTCGTGATGAAGCTGATCCAGGGCGTCCACGTGAAACCGCTCAAGGTGATCGCCGACGAGCGCGGCTACCTCATGGAGATGATGCGGAACGACGACCCCTTCTTCCAGCGCTTCGGCCAGTCGTACGTTTCGGTGGCCTACCCGGGCGTGGTGAAGGGATGGCACTTCCACAAGGTCCAGACCGATCACTTCGTGATCGTGAAGGGAATGATGAAGGTCGTGCTGTACGACCAGCGCGAGGGATCGCCGACGAAGGGGCTCATCAACGAGTTCTTCATGGGGGAGCGGAACCCCATCCTCGTCACCATCCCTCCGGGCGTCGTGCACGGGATGAAGGGAATCGGGACCGAGCCCGCCATGCTCGTGAACGTGCCGACCGAGACCTACAAGTACGACCAGCCCGACGAATTCCGGATCGATCCGCACCAGAACGACATTCCGTACGACTGGGAGGGGAAGGATGGCTGAAGCTCCGGACCTGACCCGGGCACGGTTCCTCGTCACGGGAGGAGCCGGGTTCATCGGCTCGAATTTCGTGCGGATGGTGCGGAAGCGATTTCCCGATTCCCGGGTCACCGTGCTGGACAAGCTCACCTACGCGGGGAATCTCGCCAATCTGGAATCGATCTCGGGCGATCCCGGCTACCGGTTCGTGAAGGGGGATATCTGCGACCCGAAGGCGGTCGCGGAGGCGATGGAAGGGTGCGATCTCGTAGTGAATTTCGCGGCCGAGACGCACGTGGATCGCTCCATCGAGCGCGCGCACGAGTTCGTGCTCACCGACACGGTCGGGGTGTACGTGCTTCTGGAGGAGGCGCGCCGGGTGAACGTGCGCCGGTTCGTGCAGGTCTCGACCGACGAGGTGTACGGGGAGATCCTGGATGATGCCGCGACCGAGGAGTCGCCTCTGCTGGCGCGGAATCCGTACGCCGCCTCGAAGATCGGAGGAGACCGGCTGGCGTATTCCTATTACGCCACCTTCGGCCTCCCCACGATCGTCACGCGCTGCAGCAACAATTACGGACCCTACCAGCATCCGGAGAAGCTCATCCCGCTCTTCGTGACGAACGCGCTTCAAGACCTTCCCGTCCCCGTGTACGGGAGCGGCAGGAACACGCGCGACTGGATTCACGTCGACGATCACTGCGCCGCGATGCTCGCGATCTTGCAGACGAAAGACGTGGAAGGGGAAACCTTCAACATCGGCGCGGGGAACGAGAAATCGGTGCTCGAGATCACGTCGCTCATCCTGGATCAGCTGAAGAAGCCGAAGACGCTGGTCAAGCACGTCAGCGAC
>VBOR01000088.1 GCA_005893165.1 Candidatus Eiseniibacteriota bacterium
CCCTCCATCTTCGCCGGGATCAGTCCCTGATCGTGATACATGGCGACCGTGACGCCGAACGCCTCGGCGCTTCGCGCGAAAAAGGTATCGGCCGGAAAGGGACCTTCCGCTCGAATGCCCTCGGAGCGGGCCCGATCCATCGCAGGACGGATCACGCGCTCCTCCTCGTCGCCGAAGAGCCCCTCCTCGCCGGCGTGCGGATTGAGCGCGAGCACGGCGACCGGCTTCTTCGGTCCCCAACGGAAATGGCGCATGGCAAGCGCCGCGTAGCGGAGGGTGCTCGTGAGGGAATCCACCCGCAGCGACTCGGACACCTGCCTCAACGCAACGTGCACGGTCGCGAGCAGGATCCGGAACCGGCCCCCGGCGAAGAGCATGTGGGTCTCCGCCGCCCCGCTCAGCGCTCCGAGGAATTCGGTGTGCCCCGGGTACGGATACCCCGCGAGCTGGAGAGCCTTCTTGGAAATGGGAGCGGTCACGATGGCCGTCGCGCGTCCTTCGAGGGCAACCTTCGCGGCGGCCACGATGGCGCGCGCCGCGGCGCGTCCCGTCTCCTTGGAGGGGGTGCCGGGGTCGAACGTTCCCCATGCGCCCGAGGTGGACGCGAGGAGCGGGATTCCATCCTGGGCGTCCGACCTGGGATCGAAGCGGTCGGCGTCGACCGGACGGAAGCGAAGCTTCACGCGAGCGAGGCGCGCGGCGCGATCGATGGTCTCGGGGTCGCCCACCGCCGCGACCCGGGCCTGCGCCCGGAGGGTTCGGAGCGCCAGGGTCCGGACGAGGATCTCCGGGCCGATGCCGGCGGGATCCCCCATCGTGAAGAGGAGCGTGTGCCGACGCGGCGCCACCGGTCCGGGAGCCTCCTTGCGCTCAGTCCTTGAACTCGATGTTCACGTTCTTTCGGATCCGATCCAGCCAGCGGTCGTACGCGTCGCGAAGTTTCTGATTCAAGACGATCTGCTTCAAATCGTCGCGAATCTCATCGTAGCTGAACTCCCGTTCGGGAACGCGCCCCCGGAGCTTGAAGACATAGTACCCGGCTTCACCCTTCAGCGGGACACTCACCTCGTTCTCGCCCAATCCCGTCAGCGGCTCCTGGAAGGTCGGCGGAAGGCCCGTGACCGGCACCTCGCCGAGGTAGCCGCCGGAGTCCTTGGTCGAGGTGTCCATGGAATAGCGCTTCGCCATGGCGGCGAAGTCAGCGCCCTTGCTGAGCGAGTCGCGCACGACCAGGGCGCGTTTGCGCGCGCGCTCTTCGTCCTGGGGATTGATCTTGGCCTGGAGCAGGACGTGCCGCGCGTGGACGCGCTCGCTCGTCGAGTCGGTCTTGGAGAAATGCTGGAGCACCTGGATCAGGTGCCAGCCGTAGCGGCTTCGCACCGGCTGGCTGACCTCGTTGGGCTTGAGACCAAAGGCCACGTCCTCGAATTCTCCGACCATCTCGCCGCGCTCGAAGGTCCCCAGGTCCCCGCCGCGCTGGCCGGAGGGATCGTCGGAGAATTTCCGGGCGACTTCCTCGAAGGGCTGCTTCTTGACGACGATGAGATTCCGAAGGCTGTCGGCGCGCGCGTGCAGGCGCTTGATTTGCAGTGAATCGGGCTCGAACCCGATCACGATGGCGGAGAGCTTGAGCTGCTCCCCCCGCTTGGCCAGCGAGTCGCGATGTGCCATGAAATAGGACTTCACCTCGGCGTCCGTGACCGTGGTCCGGTTCTGGACTTCCTTCCCGACCAGGCGCATCACGATGAGCTGCTTCTTCACGTCGGGCTCGTACTTGCGCCGGAGCCCGTCCTCGGTGGTGTGCTCTTCCCCGAGCGCGCGCTGGAAATTCGCGGGGGACCCGAGCCGCGTCTTCACGTTTTCGACCGCCTTGGTCACCGCGGCATCCAGGTCCGCTTTGGGGATCGTGATGTTCTGCCGCTGCGCCTCCGCCAGGATCACCTGCTCGTCGACGAGCTGCCTCAGCACGTCCTTCCTCAGCTTGGCGACCGTCACGGAGTCGCTCGGATCGATGTGCAGATTCGTCATCGCCACCCGGAGCTGGTCCTCGACGTCCGACTGCAAGATAACTTCCTTGTTCACGATCGCCGCGATCCGCTCCGCTGCCAAGGCGCCGCGCGCGGCCGGGAGCGCCGTCGCGGCGAGCGCGAAGACGATCCAGGCGAGATTGCTCACGGAATAACGCCTCATCAGCGTGTTCCTCCCATGTCGGAATTCATTCCAAGCCGCAACGCCTCCAGGCGCGCGGGCACCATGCGGGCCGGCGTCGCCGCCCGCAGTCGTTCGAGCTGTGCTGTGACCCACGTGTTCTCGGCGTCTTCACGCGCGTCGACCGCCACCAGGCCTGATACCTCCTCGAAGGTATAGCCCCGAGCAGCTTCCCGCCCCGTGACGATCGCTACAGCGTACCCATTCGGGGACGCGATCACCGGGGAGATTTGGTTCGGCTGAAGCGAGCGTGCCGCGACCGAGAGAGGATCGGAGTCCGTATCGAGGAGGGAGATCTCCCCATAGAAACGCGGCCAGAGCGACCTCGCAGAGGCCCCCTCCCGCTTCCGGAATCCCTGGACGCCGTACACCGAGTCCCGGTACGAGGCCCGGCTCCACCCCGAGGCCGCCATCCGGGCCGTGTCCTCCGAAGCGAAGACCGCGACCAGAGCGCGCCGCGCCGCGGGACGCCGGTAGCGCGATCCGTGGGAATCGAAGTACGCGCGAATCCGGACCGAATCGAGCGGCGGGACGGCGTGCTCCACCATCGCGCGCGTCGAGACCTCCTCCCGGATCAGACGCAGCCTCCGCGCGATGTCTGGCTCCTTGTCGATGCCCCGCTCCCGGACGTCCCGCGCGATGAGCCGCGGGAGCACCGCCATGGCACAGGCCATGAGGAGCTGGCTCGAATCATGGATGTGCACTTTTCCGTCCGGCTCGCGCGGCAGGACGTCCGGGCTCCCGATGTCGCGATAGGTGAGGGAATCCCCCTCGAGCCGTGCGATGACGCCGAGGCCGGGGCGAACCCCTTCCTTGGGCCGCCGGCCCCGCGCGTCCAGCGAGGCCAGAATGGAGTCGGCCTTCTCGGTCGCCGACGCGAAGATGACCGAGCTCACCTGGTCCGGGACGATCTGGAACTTGTATTTCTGCAGCAGGCGAACATGGTAGCGGGGCTCGAGCAAGGTCTGCCGGTCGCGGAGCATCGTTTCCCGAAGCTCCGCGTCGTCCGGCTCCTCGATCGCCTCGACCTTGTAGATCTCGTGTGCCTCCCCGTTGACGTAAGGGCCGAACACGTCGCCCGGCTTGGCGTGCTGGAGCGGCTTCCATGCCTCCTGATTCAGGGACCCGATCCGCCTCCATCCGAGCCCGCTGCCCTTGGCGGCGGAAGGATGCATGCTGTAGAGCGTGGCGACGGAATCGAACCGGGCGCCGTTCCGGAGCTCCTCGTAAACCTTGAAGGTGGTCTGCCGGTCCGTGACCGCCAGGATGTACTGCACCTTGACGCGCCTGTAGAGACCGCCGGCGCGGGCGGTGTCGATCTCCGAAGCGGTCGGCGTTACTTCTGGAATGAGAACTCGAGCGCGGAGCGCGGCGTAGAGCAGATCGGCGTTGCTGCGCTCGATCCGCCGCATCACGCTGGGATCGTTCAGAAGCCCCGTGCGCTCCGCCTCGAGCGCGAGCAGCTCGCGATCGACGCACAGGTCGAGGAGCTTCTTCCGCCAGAGGGCGTGGTTCGTCTTGCGGAGCGGATCGCGTTCCATCACGAGAGCGGCGCGCCGGATGTCCGCTTCCTCGACGCGGCGGTCCGCGATCAGCGCGATCGTCCCCTGTGCCGCGGACGTCGCCGACGAGATCTTCGCGGCCGAGGGAGCGGATTTCGGGCGCGGGGATGCCTTGGTACCGGGCGAAGGCTGTCTCGCACCCTTGGCAGTTCCTGGGCCGAGGGGGAGAGACAGCAGCACGGCGAGCGCGGCAAGCGCTGCGGGGATCGATCTTCTTCCTGGCATTCGAATCGCTGTTGTCCGGGCGGGCCTTCCAGCGCCGCACCGCTCCCCCATGAGTACCCCGAACTCCCGGTCGCGGTTCAACTTCCAGCAGCTGGAAGAGGCAGGTCGGTGACGCTATCAGACCCCCCGAGGACCCGCAACAGATTTGTGGCAAGGGAGATCGGCTCGGAAGGCCCCCGCACGCGAAAGGAGCCCGTACCGCCCCCCACGAACTCGATCCGCGCCTCGGTGGAGGCGACGAGGCGGAGGATCTGGTCGCGCTTCAGGGATTCCGCCAGGTCGATCTCCAGGCGATCCTTCCCGACGCGGAGGCGCGTCGCGCCGGCGTCGCGTCCCATGAGCCGGAGACGTTTCATCTCGAAGAGATGCTCCGCCTCCTTGGGCAGGGGGCCGAATCGATCCCGGAATTCCGCCGCGATCTCCTCGAGCTCCGAGGATTCGGTCACGGCGGCGAGACGGCGGTAGGCGTCGAGCTTCTCGTCGGGGTCCTGGATGTACTCCTCGGGGATGAACGCCGCGAGATCGCTCGAGATCGCGGGCTCCGGACGCCTGTCGGCCGGCTTCCCCTGAAGCTCCTGGACCACCTCGTCCACCATGCGGCAGTAGAGGTCGAAGCCGACGCTCACCATGAAGCCGTGCTGCTCCGGCCCGAGCAGGTTCCCGGCGCCGCGGATCTCGAGATCGCGCATCGCGATCGTGAGGCCCGCCCCCAGCTCCTCATGCTCGGCGATCACGCGGAGCCTTTTCTCCGCATCCTCGTTCAGCACGGTTCCCGCCGGGACGAGGAGGTAGCAGAAGGCCTGATGGTGGGAGCGGCCGATCCTGCCCCGGAGCTGGTAGATCTGCGCCAGCCCCAGCGCATCCGCGCGATTCATGAGCATCGTGTTCACGGTGGGGATGTCGAGGCCCGACTCGATGATGAGGGTCGTCACCAGAACGTCGGTGCGCCGCTCGAGGAAATCCAGCATCACGCGCTCCAGATCCACGTCGCGCATCTGCCCGTGCGCGACTCCGTATCGAAGCTGGGGGACGATGCTCTGGAGTAAGTGCGCGATCCGGTCGATCGACTCGACCCGGTTGTGCACGAAGAAGGATTGCCCCCCACGGTCCGCTTCCCGGAGCAGGGCGTCCCGGATCACGTCCTTGTTCATCTCCACGATCTCGGTCTTGATCGGATAGCGCCCGCGCGGCGGGGTCTGCATGACGGACATGTCCCGCGCCCCGAGAAGGCTCATGTGGAGGGTTCGCGGGATGGGCGTGGCGGTGAGCGTGAGGACGTCCACGTTCTCGACGAGCGTGCGGATCCTCTCTTTCTGCGCCACGCCGAAGCGCTGCTCCTCGTCGATCACCGCCAATCCCAGGTTCTTGAACTGGACGTCCTTCGAGAGAAGCCGGTGGGTCCCGATGACGATGTCCAGCTCGCCGCGCCGGATCTTCTCCACCATCTCCTTCTGCTCCCGGGCGGACCGGAACCGGCTCAGCATGTCGATCCGGACGGGAAAATCGGCGAAGCGCTCCGTGAACGTGGTGAGGTGCTGCTGCGCGAGCACGGTCGTGGGCACGAGCACGGCCACCTGGGTTCCTTCCTGGACCGCCTTGAACGCCGCGCGGATCGCCACTTCGGTCTTGCCGTACCCCACGTCGCCGCAGACGAGCCGGTCCATGGCGCGCGGCGACTCCATGTCGCGCTTCACCTCCTCGACCGTGCGCAGCTGGTCGGGGGTCTCCTCGTAGGGGAAGGAGGATTCCAGCTCGCGCTGCCAGGGTGTGTCCGGTGAGAAGGCGCGGCCTCCGCGCGCCTTCCGGAGGGCGTAGCTCCGGAGCAGCTCCTCCGCCATCTCCTTGATCGCGCGCCGCGCCTTGGCCTTGGTTCTCTGCCAGGCCGTGCCCCCGAGCCGCGAGATGAGCGGGGTGCGCCCTTCCTCGGCCGAATACCGCTGGACCATGCCGAGCTGATCGATCGGTACGAAGAGCCGGTCGCTCTGCGCGTAGTCGATCTGGATGCATTCCGTATCCTGGCCGTCGAGCGTGATCCGCTTCAGTCCGCGGTAGACCCCGATTCCGTGATCGAGATGAACGACGTACTGCCCGGGCTCGAGCGACATGAGGTCCCGGATCGTGGCGCGCGAGGGAGCGGAGCGCCGACCGCGGCGCCTCCGGTAGCGCGCGAAGATCTCGTGGTCGGTGAAGACCGCGATGCGCGCGGGGGGCAGCACGAATCCCGAGGTGATCGCCCCCACGTCCACCGAGACCACTCCTTCGCCGAGGATCTCCTCGAGACGCTCCGCCTGCCCGCGGTTGTCGCACACGATCACGCGCTCGTATCCCAGCTCCTCGAGCCGCCGGAGCTCGCCCCGCAAAAGATCGAGCTTTCTTCCGAACGAGGGCTGCGGCCGCGCGTCGATGGAGATCGCGGGCTCGCGCTCCCCTCCCTGGAAGGTGACGCGCGACTCGAGGCGCTGGAAAGACCCGAGGCGCGCGAGCGCGCGATCGGGCGGGTCGAAGAGCTCCTCGCGGCCGGGAAGATGGGGAGAGCGTTCGCGCGCGTCCGGCTCGATCCGCTCCGACTCGCGCTCCGCGGATTCCAGCTCCCGGCCCACCGCCTCGGGCTCATCGACCCAGATGGCCGTCCCCGCGGGGAGGTACTGGAGCACGGATCCGAGGCCGATTCCGAGGTGAGGCGCGAGCCAGTCCACCCCTTCGAAATACACGCCCTCGCGCACCAGCTCGCGCACCCGCGCTCCCTCGAGATCTCCCGAGAGTCCTCCGCGATCGAGCGCCCTGAGGCGGGCGTCGAGGTCCTCCGGGAAGAGAATCTCGCGGGCGGGCGCGATGCGCGTCCGGTCGATGGCGGCGACGGAGCGCTGGGTGGAGACGTCGAAGGTCCGGAGCGACGCGACCTGGTCGCCGTCGAATTCGATTCGCACCGGGTAGTGCATGCCCGGCCCGAATACGTCCAGGAGGCCGCCGCGGCGGCTCACCTCCCCCACTTCCCCCACCTCGCCCACGGATCGGTAGCCCGCCATGACCAGCCGGTGCGCCAGGATCTCGGGCGCGATCTCGGTCCCGCGCTGGAGCGAAACGGCACGGGAGCGAATCGTTCCCGGAGCGGGCGCGAGCCGGTAGAGGGAGACGGCCGGGATCACGACGATCGGCGGGTCGGGGTCGCCCAGCCGGAGCATCGCGGTCACGCGGTCGTCGCGGACGGGGCCCGTGGCGACCTGCGAGCTCCAGGGGACCACGTCGTGCGGCGGGAGATAGACGACGCGGTCGGGTCCGAGTAAGAACTCGAGGTCGTCCCGCCACGCTTCCGCCCGGTCGAGGTCGGGAGCGATCACGGCGAAGGGCCGCTTCACGGAACGCGCGAGCGCGGCGAGAAAGAGGGCGCCCGCGCTCCCCGCCACCCCGCGGATGGGGACGGGAGCGCCTCCGGCAGCGGGGCCGCTCCTGCTTCCTCCTCCGGGCGCGGCGCCCGCGTCCTCGACCCGCGCCTTCAGCGCTTCGAATCCGGGATGGCGCTCCGCCCCGCGAAGAAGCTGCTCCGCCAGGGAGTCCGCCGTCCGGATCAAGGCGCGACGGTGCGGGCGCTGGCCAGGGCCAGCTCGCCGGCCAAAGCAACCGCCGCCAGGACGAGGAAGAGGAGCCAGAGCTCCCGCCCCTGCCGCATGTCCCGAAGATGCGTGCGGAGCGAACGCACCGTGAGGATCGAACGCGGCGGATCGGGCGATCCCGCCTGCAGGGATTCCATCGAGACCGGTCTCAGGTCGCTTTCGATCGGATCCGGATTCACCGCGGCGACCGCCGCCTCGCGCCCGCCCGCCTCGAAGACGTAGAAGCCGGGCACGGGTGCCGGCGCATCGGCCACCGCGCGGAACCCCGATCCGTCCGAGGCCACCGTGGCCTGAGAGCGGTAGGACTCGGGACCGCGCACCACCACGGCACCCGGGGGTGCGGTGTCCAGGTGCGCCGTGGGAGGACGCCCGACGAGCGAGAGGTCGCCCGATTCCAGGGAGGCCGCCCTCGCGGCGTGATCGACCAGCCCCCGAACCAGCGGCACGAACGCCCCCGAATAGGGGAGATCCCCCCAGTCATCGGAGAAGGACCCAAGGAAGATCGAGACTTGTTGCGCTGCGACCACCACGGGAAGCCCTCCCGTCGTCGTGACGATCGCCTCCGCGCGGGAGGACGTGATCCGCCCCTTGGAGACGGCGGTGAGCCGCGACTGGGTCAGGGGCGAGCCCACGGCGAGGGACAGACCTTCCAGGATCGGATGCGCGGGGGCGCGCGCGCGGATCTCGAATGCCTGCCCCTCCGACGCGCGCTCCGTTCCTTCGAGCGCGAGGTCCACGACGCCGGGGAAGAGCTTGTGCCCGTAGTAGTCGAGATCGGCGTGGGGGCCGAGGCCGATCACGAGCCCGCCTCCTTCGCGCAGGAAGGACCGCAGTCTCCCTTCCGCGTCGCTCGAGAGGGAAGCGATGTCTTCGAGGAGCACGACGTCGTAGCGGCTCCGGCCCAGGCCGAGGAGCGATGCCGGGGTCCCCGTCTCGACGACGTAGCCCCCGGAGCCGTCCTGCGCCGGATCCAGAGCGAGCGCCGTGAAGCGCGAGGCGGGCTCGCCCGCGCGCGACTCCACGATGCGGAGCACGCGTAGGCGCCGCGGCGCGCCGAGGACCGCGAACCGCCGGTCGTCTCCGGCCAGCGCGTCGACGTCCGATTCCACCACGACCGGGGCCTTGCCCTTGATCTCGGCCGCCGCGCCCGCACCCGCGCGCCAGTCGATGGGGAGCGAGGCCCAGCGCGATTCGTCGGCCTGAAGCGTGACGTCGCCCCCTCCGATCAAGGCGTCCCCCAGACGGGCCCGCACCGAGAGCCTCTCGCTGGGAGCGTCGGCGTGGTTCACGAGGCGCGCGCGCATCTCGAGACCCTTCCCCTGAGGTCCGGGCCGGAGGGCCGGATCGAGGTCCTCGATGGCGTGGTTGGGAACGCGGGAGGAGACGACGGGCAGCAGGACGACACGGGCGCCTGCGCGTGAGAGAAGAGCGACCTTCTCCCGCGCTCCTTTCGTGAAATTCGTCGCCTGGAAGTCGCTGATGACGTAGACCTCGTGCGCGCGAAGGGAGCTCCTTCCCAGGAAGCGCCGCGCTCGCTCGAGCGCCTGTTCCACGTTGCCCGGAAGCCAGGTCGCGCCGATCTGGCGCACCGTTCGCGTGAGGCGCACACGGTCCCCGGAGCGGTTGGCGAGAGGCGCGTCGGGACCGGTGGTCGTGGTGATCGCGATCTCGTCTCCCCCCCGCGCCGCGTCCACGATCGCGAGCCCTCGCTCCCTGGCGCCCTCGATCCGCGGGCGCCCCTGCTCGTCCATCGCTCCCATGCTCTCCGAGTCGTCGATGACGACCGCGACGGCTGCGGCCGCGCGCGCCGCCGCGGCCTTCGGCTGGACCGAAGGCCGCGCAAAGGCGCACACGAGGAGGAGGATGGCGAGGGTGCGCAGGATGAGAAGCAGGATCTCGCGCAGGCGGAGCCGGCGGATCTCGCGCGGCTCGAGGGCGCGCAGGAACATGACCGTCGGGAAGCGGATCTCCGGCAGCCGGCGCTTGCTCAGGAAATGGATCAGGATCGGAATTCCGGCGAGCGGAAGCGCCCAGAGGAATCCCGGATTGAGGAACGAAAACATCAGGGGCGCGGTCTCAGAGCAGCCGGGCGCGCTTGGAGAGGTATTCCAGGAGCGCGCGGTCGTACGGAGTGTCCGTGGAGACGGCCACGTAATCCGCCTGCTTCTCGACACAGAATTCCCGGATCTTATCCATCCAGCCCTTCACGCGGCTTCGATAGTCCACGCGCAATTCCTGGGGCCGCGTCGTCACGCGATCGCCGCTCTCGAGATCGATGTAGGTTGCCTCCCGCTCGAACTGGAAGGTCGTCTCCTGAGGATCGAGCACGTGGAAGACCAGGACCTCGTGCTTGCGGTGGCGAAAATGATGGATCGCGCTCGCGATCCGTTCCGTGTCGTCGAGGAGGTCGGAGAGGATGACGATCAAGCCGCGCTGCTTGACTCGCTCCGCCAGCGCGTGGAGCGAGGAGGCGAAATCCGTTCCTCCCGCCGCTTCGAGCCGCTCGAGGAGCACGAGGAGCTGGCGGAGGTGGCTCGGGGTGGAGCGCGGCGGGATCAGCTCCCCGCGTCCGTTCGCGAACGCGTACATCCCGACGGCGTCCTTCTGCCGCAGCATCAAGTAGGCGAGCGAGGCCGCGAGCTGGCGGGCATAGTCCAGTTTCGTGAGCCCGTGCGAGGAGTAGCTCATGGACGCGCTCGTGTCGATGAGGAGGGTCGCCCTGAGGTTCGTTTCCTCCTCGTACTGCTTGAGGTACTTGCGGTCCGACTTGGCCAGCACCTTCCAGTCGAGATGCCGCAGCGGGTCGCCGGGCATGTACTGGCGGTGCTCGGCGAACTCCACGCTGAATCCGTGATAGGGACTCTTGTGAAGACCGGTGAGAAATCCGTCGACGACCAGCCGGGCGCGAAGGTCGAGGCGGGCGAGCTTCGAAACAAAGTGCGGGTCGAGGAGCCGCTGCGAGGTTTTCGCCATGGCCGCCCGGGCTACGAGCGCTTGCCGTCGACCGAGGGAGTGGTCTCGAGGAGCTTCTGGATGATGTCGAGGCTCGAAATCCCGTCGGCTTCCGCGTTGAAGTTGGGAATGATCCGGTGACGCAGCACGGAGGGCGCGACGGCCTTCGCGTCCTCGGCGCCGGGTGTCGGACGTCCGTGGAGCGCCGCGCGCGCCTTCGCTCCCAGCACGATGAACTGCGCGGCGCGCGGGCCCGCGCCCCAGCTCACCCAGTCGCGCACGAAGGGGGCGCTCTCGGGCCCGGGGCGGGAAGCGCGTGCCAGCCGAACCGCGTAGCTCACCACGTGCTCCGCGACCGGGATCCGCCGCACGAGCTTCTGCAGATCGAGGATCTGCTCGACCCCCAGCACGGTCTTGGGCTCCGCCTCGTAGGCGCTCGTGGTCGTGGCGACGATTCGCTCCTCTTCCAGTTCGCTGGGATATCCGACGGAGATGTGGAACATGAAGCGGTCCAGCTGCGCTTCGGGCAGCGGATAGGTGCCTTCGAACTCGATCGGGTTCTGCGTCGCGAGGACGAAGAAAGGGAGCGAGAGCGGATAGGTCTCGCCGCCCGCGGTGACGCGATATTCCTGCATCGCCTGGAGGAGCGCCGCCTGGGTCTTGGGCGGGGTCCGGTTGATCTCGTCGGCCAGGATCATGTTGGCGAAGATCGGGCCATGGATGAATTTGAACGCGCGCCTGCCGGTGACCGGATCGTCCTCGAGAATCTCGGTGCCCGTGATGTCGGAGGGCATGAGGTCCGGGGTGAACTGGATCCGGCTGAACTTGAGGTCGAGGATCTTCGAGAGGGTCGAAACGAGCAGCGTCTTCGCGAGTCCCGGCACACCCACGAGAAGGCAGTGGCCGTTCGCGAAAAGCACCGTCAGGAGCTGCTCGACCACCTGGTCCTGGCCGACGATGACCTTGCGCAGCTCGCCCAGGATTGCGCCGCGCGCCTCTTTCAGATCTTCCAGGAGCCTGAGGTCGTCCTTCGGGACTGCCTGCGTCATGTTTTCGTTCTCCACGGCCGTCCCGGGAGTGGACGTCCTAGAAATGGAGCGAGGGTATGCGGCCCGCTCCCATCAATGTGCATAAGTACGCCTCGTCTCGAGCGCCCGATCGAGCAGGGCTCACCGAAGCTTCTGACGCGGTGAGCCTTACCCGGTTATCCACCACACCCAGCGAGTTATCCACAAACTAGGCTTTTTTCGGCTTGGTTGAGGCTACGGGTAGTGCTGCCCCGATCCCTCTTCTACTGCCGGCGGGCGTGAGCTTCGGCTTCGAGGCGCGCGATTATCGCGCTTCCGCTGCCAAGGATCGAAGCACATTCACGAGGCGGTCGAGCTCCTCTTCGGAGTGGTAGTCGATGTAGATCGAACCGGTGCCCCCGCGCCGGCGCGTAACCCGAACCCGCGTAGGCCTTCTCGCTGGTGAGCGCGAGAAGGGCTCTCGCGTGCCCGGCGCTGATGCTCCCGGTCTCGAGGAAGGCCTGGATTTCAGCTGGTAAGTTATTGAATCTAAGGATGTTGGAAACAGTAGAGCGATCCTTGCCAACCCGCTGGCCAATTTCCTCGTGAGGCAGTCCGTATTCCATTGTTAGCCGATAATATGCACGGGCCTCGTCCATGGGATTCAGATTCTCCCTCTGGACGTTTTCGATCAGCGCGATGAGCAGTGCTTCGCGGTCGGTGAACTGCCGGACGATCGCGGGGATCGTCTCGAGCCCCGCCTCGCGGGCGGCAAGGAACCGGCGCTCGCCGGCGACGATCTGGAACGCGCCAGCGGAGGGGCGGAGCAGTACGGGCTGAAGGACCCCGCGCTCGCGGATGGAGGTCGCGAGGTCGCGGATGGTGTTCGGGTCGAACTGCGTTCTCGGCTGGGCCGGATTCCGGACGATCTTGTCCAGCGTGACGTGCTGGATCTCACCCTGGCGAGGCTCGACCGCGCGCAGCTCGGGGGTAACCGCGACTTCCCGGTTAGCCGCCGATGGAATGAGGGACGCTAGCCCGCGTCCCAATGCCTTCCTGGCCATGATTGAGCACCTCGCTCGCAAGGTTCATGTAGCTCACCGATCCGACACAGGCAGGATCGTAAACGACGACCGGCTTGCCGAAACTCGGCGCCTCGCTCAGTCGGACGTTTCGTGGGATCACCGTGTGGTAGACCCGTTCCGCGAAATACCGCCGGGTCTCGTCCATCACCTGCTGTGACAGATTCAGGCGATTGTCGTACATCGTCAGGAGGACTCCCTCGATCATGAGAGCGGGATTCAGCCCCTGCTGCACGAGGCGTATCGCGCCCAATAGATGACTCAACCCCTCGAGCGCGTAGTACTCGCACTGCACGGGGACGAGCACCGAGTTGGCCGCGGTGAGCGCGTTGACCGTGAGGAGGCCCAGGGAGGGAGGGGCATCGATGAGGATGTACTCATAGCGATCGTCCAGGGGAGCGAGCGCGTCCTTGAGCCGGTACTCACGGCGCTCGGCGTCGACCAGCTCCACTTCCGCCCCAGCAAGGCGCTGCCCCGACGGGATGAATCCCAGGCCCGCGATGCCTGAGTCCACGATGGCCTGATCCGCCGCGAGCCCGCCGGTGAGGATTTCGTAGATCCCGCGGTTTGTGTTCTTGAGGTTTGGAAAGCCGAGGCCGCTGCCTGCGTTTCCCTGGGGGTCGAGATCGACGAGGAGGACTGTCTTGTTGTTCAGTGCCAGCGCGGCCGAGAGATTCACGGCCGTCGTGGTCTTGCCAACGCCACCCTTCTGATTCGCGATCGCCACCGTTCTGGCCATCCACCCACTCTCCCTGACTACCCCACGAGATCGCTTGCGCCATCCCGCATCCTTGCCGGGGGCCAAGGGGCAGAATAATCAAGGAGGAAGAGAAAGGCAAAGGAAAATGTTTCACGTGAAACTTTGTGGTAAGTCCATGCAAATGATTTACTTAACATTGCGCGTACGCGGCCGAAGGCCCCCGTCGATAGGAAGTTCTCGGATTTCGGGCGTTCGTAGCGGGGGTCATCGGGTACGAGGCATCCCGGAAGCCCACCAATAGGGCACGGGGCGCGGGCCTCGATCGCGGCTGTTCGGCGGGTACGCCGGTGATGAAGGTGGCTGCTGGGGCCCGGTGGTCAGGTCGCCTCGGCTGTGCCGTCGTCTTGCGTGTACCGAGCGTGGGCGGCCTCCACGACCCCGGCATCCTGTGCGAGAGCACAGCGGCTCGAGTCTCGGGGCAGGCACCTTGGGTTCGGTGCCGCGGACCCGATCCGCGCGTTTCGGGAATAGAAAGCAACCGGGGACGAAGCGCGATGGGCCGGTGCGGCTGGTGGGCCCTTGAATTTCGATTAACATGCGTATTTGCAATGACTTAATCCAATGTTTCACGTGAAACATCCCATGCGGGAGCCTCGGATCAGGGTTGGGCGGGGCGTCGAACTGCTGGGACTGAAGGCTAGCGCTGCCTCGCGACGGCGGGACCCGGAGGGAAGTAGCCACGGAGCAACCTGCCGCCGAAAGCGCCGGGCAGGACCGATGCCCACTCGCCCGTCGGGCCCAGCTGCTCGATGAGGAGGTCGGGCGAAGTGTCCGCCCCCAGGAAGTAGATCCACTCCGCGCCGGGGACCGCGACCCGCTCCGCCGAGCGCAGCACATCGGGCAGATCCCCCAGGGCCCTGACGTAGACGGCCCGGTGCGGCTCGGCCGTCCAGCTGCGCCCGTACTCCTCCAACCGTCCGCAGGCGACCGTCACGTTCCGGATCCCCAGCTCGCGCACCGCACGCTCCAGGAACCCTGCCTTCTTCTCTCGCGATTCCAGAATGGTGACCCGTGTCCCGGGCCAGACGATCGCCAACGGGATCCCGGGGAATCCTCCTCCGCTGCCTATGTCCAGCGCGGAGGGCGGGGGCGGCGATTGAATGTCGAGAGGGTTCAGCGAATCGAGAATGTGGCGGGTATACAGGACCGTGCGATCCCCGCGCGCGACGAGCGAGAGTTGCGCCACCTGGGTGTACACGAGCTGGCCGAAACGCGCGAGCAGCTGCACGGCCTCGATCGAGAGCACGCCCGATTCGATCCGCTCGGCGACGCGGTCCTTGAACTCACCGAAGTCCGGCTCGAGGTCACGAGGTAGCTGGAGAGAGATCTGCACGCCTACGCTCCCGTTCCGCATAGATCACGAGGACCGCCGCATCCGCGGGCGAGACGCCGGCGACCCGAGCCGCCTGTGCGACCGTGCTCGGGCGGATCTTCCCGAGCTTCTCGCGTCCCTCTCTAGAGAGCTCGGCCAGAGGTTCGTCCCAGAGCGAATCCGCCAGATGCAGGTGCTCATATCGCGCCGTCCTCTCGACCTCGCGAAGCTGCCTTCGAATGTATCCCTCGTAGCGCACCTCGATGCAGGCCGACTCTACGGTCTCGCGAGAGAGATCCGCAAGCTCAGGGCGGTTGATGACGTCTTCGACCGAGAGGGTCCCGTTGCAGAGAAGCTGGGCGAGCGGCTCGGCCCTCGCTGTCGCGACGGCTCCTCGCTCGACGCCATAGGTCGAACCCCGGCCCTCGGTGCCCGAGTCCGGAATTGCTTCCCCCAAGACCCGAGCGCCACGCAGGCGCGTGACCGCGGTCTCCCGGTCCAGAGTCCACTTCTCGCAGGCCCCGATCTCCTCCGGACTCAGTGTCCCGAGCTCGCGGGCATGCGGAAGAAGCCGATCGATCACGTTATCTTGCCGCAGCAGCAAGCGATACTCGGCGCTGGACGTGAACATCCGGTAGGGCTCCTCGGTTCCCTTAGTTACTAGATCGTCAATTAACACAGCAAGATACGCCTCTTCTCGTCCGAGCCGCAGCGCCCGCCGTCCCTGGATTCCCAGCGCCGCATGGATGCCGGCGTACAGTCCCTGCGCCGCCGCTTCTTCGTATCCCGACGTGCCGTTGATCTGTCCCGCCAGGTAGAGCCCCTCGATCGTGCGCGTCTCCAGCGTCGGCTTGAGCTGGTTCGGCGGGACGAAATCGTATTCGACCGCGTAGCCGGGGCGGATCATCTCGACCTCTTCCAGTCCCGGGATCGAGCGTAAGACTGCTATCTGGATCTCCTCGGGCAGGCTCGTGGACAGACCGTTGATGTAGTACTCGTGCGTCGTGCGCCCTTCCGGCTCGATGAAGATCTGATGGGCCGGCTTCTCCGCAAAGCGCACCACCTTGTCCTCGATCGAAGGGCAGTAGCGCGGCCCGATTCCGCGAATCTTCCCGGTGTAGAGGGGAGAGCGATCCAGATTGGCGCGGATGAGCGCGTGCGTCTCCTCGGTCGTGTGCGTGAGATGGCACAGGATCTGGTCCACCTGGAGCGCAGGCGTGAAATGGGAGAAGGGACGCGGCGGCTCGTCGCCTGGCTGCTCGAGCATGCGCGAGAAATCGATCGTGTCGCGGTGGATCCGCGGCGGCGTGCCCGTCTTGAGCCGGAGCACGCGAAATCCAAGCTCGGCGATGCATTCCGAGAGTCCGCGCGAGGGAGCTTCGCCGACGCGACCGCCCGCCAGCGTGCGATCTCCGATGTGCATCAGGCCGTTCATGAACGTGCCGGGCGTGACCACCACGGCTTCGGCCTCGATGGCGCCGCCGTCCTTGAGCTCCACGCCGTGCACGCGTCCCTTCCGCACGAGAAATCCCACGACCTGCGCCTGGACCAGCGTCACTCCCGGCGTCCGCTCGAGGTGCGTGCGGACGATGTCGCGGTAGAGCGCCTTGTCCTCCTGCGCGCGCGGGGACCACACGGCGGGGCCTCGCGCCCGGTTCAGCATCTTGAACTGGATGCCGGCGCGGTCCGCCATCCTCGCCATGATGCCGCCGAGAACGTCGATCTCCCGGACCAGATGTCCCTTCGCGAGTCCGCCGATCGCGGGGTTGCAGGACATCTGCGCGATGGCGTCGAGGCTCATGGTGACGAGTGCTACCTCGACGCCCATGGCCGCCGCGATGCACGCGGCTTCGCATCCTGCGTGTCCGGCGCCGACGACGACGAGCGGGTAGCGGCTCATTTGCCGATGCAGAACTGGGAGAAGATCGCGCCGACCACGTCCTGGTCGACGCCGCGGCCCACGATCTCGCCCAGCGCGCGCCGCGCCTCCGTGAGGTCGACGGCCACGAGATCGTAGGGAGCGTCGGCACGAAGCGAGCGCTCGGCGCGGTCGAGCTCCTCGAGGATCTCTGACAGGAGCGATTCCTGCCTGAGGCTCGTGGTGGGCAGCTCCTCGCCGGGGGCGGACCCGGAAAGCCGCCTCAACGAAGCCCGCAGGGCCTCGCGCAGCGCCTCGGCGCCCCCGGAGCGAACCGCGACGGTCGCGACCTCTCCGAGGAGCTGCGTCCGCGGGACCTCGAGGGCCGGAAGAACCGCGATTTCCGCAGCGGCGGGCCTCGTCGCGACCCCGCCACCGTTCCCCGCAGAGCCCGAAGCCTCCACGAGGTCGGCCTTGTTCCATGCCACCACCACGGGCCGGTCCCCGATCATCGCGAGCGCGGCCCGATCTTCCTCCTCACGCGGATCGGACCGGTCCAGGACCAGGATCGCGAGGTCCGCGCGCCTCACCGCGTCCCTCGTGCGGTCGAGCCCCAGACGCTCCACCCGCTCCTCGGGCTGACGCACCCCTGCCGCGTCGCACAGCCGGCATTCCACGCCGTCCAGCCAGATCGATTCCTCGACCGTGTCGCGGGTCGTGCCCGGAACCTCGCTCACGATGGCGCGCTCGAATCCCACGAGTGCGTTCAGGAGGCTCGACTTCCCCACGTTGGGGCGGCCGACGAACGCGACGCGGACTCCCTGCTCCCGCCTCCGGGAGGCCGGAAGCGCCGCGACCCACTCGCGCACCGGCCCCGCAACCTCTGCGCACCGGTCCGCCAACACAGCGCAGTCCAGCGCCTCCTCCACATCGTTCGGGAAATCGATCCGCGCCTCGACCTCGGCCAGGAGCTCCACGAGCTGCCGGTCCAGCTCTGTCACGCGGCGCGACAGAGCGCCCCCCAGCGCCGAATGCGCCGCGCGCGCGGCGCGATCGGACCTCGACTTCACCAGCGCCGCGACCGCTTCGGCCTGCGCGAGATCGATCTTTCCGTTCCGGTACGCGCGCTCCGTGAACTCGCCCGGACGCGCGGGCCGCGCGCCCGCCTCCACCAAGGAAGCCAGGATCGCGACGGGAATCACCGCGCCGCCGTGCGAGGAAATCTCGACCACGTCTTCGCCGGTGTAGGAATGGGGCGCGCGAAAGACCGAGATCAGAACGGTATCGAGGGGTGAATCGTCGGAGGCGAGAAAGGTGCCGAAGAGGATCCGGTGGGAGCCGCTATCGCGCGGCGATCGCGTCCCCCGGAATCGCCGCGACGCGAGGTCCAGAGCCCTGGGTCCGCTCACGCGGACCACGGCGATGGCGGATTCTCCTGGGGCCGTGGCCTGCGCCACGATGGTTTCGTTTTCCACCCTCGCCCATGCCTCGGCTACGCGCGGGAGCCGCGCTCCTCATCGCGCCGGATGATCACGCGCTTGAAGAGGCCGTCCCCGATGCTCACGCTCGTGAAGGCGTCCGCCTCCGCGACTTCCAGGTGAACGATGCGGCGCTCGATCGCGGAGAGGGGCTCGGTCGAGGCCTCGTGCCCGGTCTCGCGCACCTCGTCGATCAATTGACGCGCCAGCTCGCGGAGGCTCTCCACGCGGCGGTCGCGGAACCCCGCGACGTCCACCTCGACCCGCGGGATCGCCTGCTCGGGAGCCCGGGCGCGAAGCATCCGCGCGACGAGGTGCTGGAGCGCGGCAAGCGTCTCGCCCTCGCGCCCGATGAGGAACTGGTCCTTGTCCCCCGCCTTCACCCCCACCCGGATTCCATCGCGGGTCTTCTCCGCCGTGACGTCGGAGGGGAATCCCATTTCCATCACGATCCCGGCGGCGACCTCGCGCACGTTCTCCACGAGCTCCGGCGTGATGAGGGACGCGTCCAGCGGAGGAGGCGGCGGGCCGTAGGCCTCCATGGAAACTCCGCGGCGGCCCCCGCGTCGTTCCTCCCCCACCGCGGAGCTTTGCCGGCGCACCGCGCTCGCGGGAATACGCCCCGCGCCGTCGGGAGGCGACGTAGGATCGCGCCGCCAGGCGCGAAGCTTCACCGGTCGGAATCCGCCGAGCGAGTTCGCCGAGCGACCCGGATCCACGACTTCCACCGCGAGGTCCTTGGGGCTGATCCCGAGCCGGTCCGCCGCCTGGTGGACGGCGTCTCCGTAGCTCGCGGCTTCGACCTGTATGGATTCGTTCGTTTCCATTGCGCGATCTCGGTGGCCTGGCTCAGCCCTGTGCGGAGAGCCTTCGATCCTCGGCAAGGTTGACCATGTACTGCTGGAGCGCGGATAGCAGGTTATTCACGGTCCAGTACAGGACCACACCGGACGGAAAACTATACATGAAGAACAGCATGAAGAGGGGCATGACGTACATCATCCCCTTCTGGGCCGGAGCCACCGGCGTCTGCGATTGGAGCACGTAGGTGCTCGCGGTCATGATCATCGGCATGAGGTGCACCGGGAATCCGCCGACCGTCATGAGCACGTCGGGAGCCGAGAGGTCCCGGATGTATCCCACGAAGCCCGACGCGCGGAGCTCGATCGAGTAGAGGAGGATGTTGTAGAGCCCGATGAACACGGGCACTTGCAGGAGCATGGGCAGGCACCCCGACATGGGGTTTACCTTGTTCTCCTTGTAGAGCGCCATCATCGCCTGGTTCAGCTTCATCGGATCGTTCTTGTACTTCTCCTGCATCTCTTTGATCTGGGGCTGCAGGTGGTGCATGATTTTCATCGAGCGGAGGCTCGACTGCGTGAGCGGAGAGAAGAGGAGCTTGGTCCCCGCGGCCAGAACGATGATCGCCACGCCGTAGTTCGGAATGACCTTGTAGAGCAGATTCAGGCACTTGAGGAGGAGGACGCTGACCCCCCGCAGCCACCTCCAGCCCAGGTTCGCGACCTCATCCAGCCCCGCCCCGATCGCCGCCAGCGTTTCATAGTGAATGGGCCCGGCGTAGACGCGGGCGTGACGCGTGACCTCGGCGCCCGGTGAGGCGGTCCCGAGGAGCCAGGCCGTCGTCAGCCCCGCTCCCTCGTTCCGGAACGCCACCTCCGACACGGTTCCCGAATCCGGAAGGACCGCGGCGATGAAGTACTTGCTGCGGCTCGCGACCCAGCGGACGTTCCCCGAAACGACCCGTTCCGGCGCGGCCACCTTCGATCCGGCGACGTGCTCCAGCTTCGTTCCCAGGAGCGCCACGGCCTGGAGCTGATTCGGCTGCGTCGAGGGCTCGGTGATCGGAAGGGGTGTTCCCCACCCGAGGCGGTAGCGGACCGGGCCCAGCTCCGGGGGCGCCGAGACGCGGATCTCCGTGTCGAGGAGGCGCCGGTCGTTCCCGATGCGGTAGCTCCTCACGACGCGGATCCCGCTCGCATCGCGAGCCTCGAAGCTCAGGACCCCTTGCGCCGCGTGGTCCTCCACGATCCGAAACGGAGCCTGGGAGAAATCGAGCGCGCGGCCGCCCGCCTCCACGATGACCCCGTAGGCGCGGGTGCCCTGCGGAACGAGATCGACGGGGCGGTTCCGGACTTCATCCTTGTAGCCGGGAAGGACCCAGTCGGCGATCGCGGCGCCGTCGCTCGTGATCGTCACCTGGAAGTGCTCCGTGCTCAGATCGCGCACCTCGGCGGGGGCCGCGGACCCGCCCGGCTGCGATCCGCTTCCCTGCTGCAACGGGACCGGCTTGGGCTTGGGCCGCCAGAAGCGTGGCGAGATCGCCTGGTCGAGGAACAGCACGGCCATGATCATCACCATGGCGAGGAGGACTTTGCGATCCATGACGCGCGCCGACCCTCAGGGGACCGGGTCGAATCCTCCCGGATGGAACGGATGGCACTTCGAAATGCGGCCAAGGATGAGTCCAAGGGCGCGGCCGAGAGATTTCGTGGCGACCGCCTCCTCCGCGTACGCGGCGCAGCTCGGCACGAAGCGGCACGCGCGCGGCAAGGTGGGCGAGATCGCGGCGCGGTACACGCGAATCATGAAGAGGAGAATCCAGCGCGGCCCCAGGGGCGCCGCGGCGCGGAGCACGCGGCTCACTCCGGTTCCCTCGCCAGGAGCGACTTCATCTCGGCGCTTACCTCCACCAGTGCCGCCGTGGCGCAGGCGCTCCGCGCGATCCAGATGCGCCAGCATTCCCGATCCCGCACGCCAGGGCTCTGACTCCGGAACGACTCGCGCAGTAGACGCTTGGCTCGATTCCGCCGGACCGCCGGACCGACCTTGCGGCTGGCGACGAACCCCACGCGCCCGTGGTCCCGGCGCGGCAAGCACACGAGCGTCATCAAGCTGCCGTGAAAGGATTTCCCTGATTGGTACACTTCGCGGAATTGCCAGCCCTGGTGCAGGCGGCGATCGCGCGGCCGGACCGCGCCGGGCATCTTGGCCTCCCGCCCCGTGCCGGCGCTATACCGTGAGGCGTTTGCGGCCTCGCTCACGGCGGCGCTTGAGAACGGCTCGTCCGCCCCGCGTGCTCATGCGTTCGCGGAAGCCGTGCACCTTTTTCCGGCGGCGATTGTGCGGCTGAAACGTGCGCTTCACGTGGAATGACCTCGAGAAAGAGAAAACAAGGGTGGAACACGAGCGCCGGATTCTAGCGGACTTGGCCGGTCCGGGTCAATCCGAAAGGGCTTCGTAACACGGCGGTTCGAAGATCGAAAGATTTTCGTTGCGCGCGTTCGAACCACCGATGCTACATTGCGCGCGTCGCGATGGCTCTGAACGTAAACGCGAACCGTTCACGCTCCGAGTCCTCGCAGTTCGGTCTCCCTCGCGCGGAACCCGCGCCCTCTCGAATCGGACAAGACCCGTTGTGAGGAAACTCAAAGCCGATAGCCCGTTTCCGGGGCGTAACGGATCAGGATGATGCCCGTTACGCCCCGGTTCGTTTGTGGATAATTGTGTGGATAACCGGTGGACACACTGTGCGGGGATGGGGATGACATGACAACGATGACGGAATCCATGGTGGCGGGTGATGTGTGGCAGGGGGCGCTCGAGAAGATCCAGTCCCATATCTCGAGCCAGACGTTCGAAACCTGGTTCCGTTCGCTCGGGCCGCTCGACTCCGATGGGGCGGCGATGGTGCTCGAGGTCCCGAGCCAGTTCTACGTCGATTGGCTCGATCACCACTACCGAGGGTTGATCGAGTCCTCCCTCGCCGCCGTGGCGGGACACCCGGTGATCCTCACCTTCCAGGTGCGCGCGGTGGAACCGCCCGTGTTCGAGGAGCGGCCTCGCGGGCCGCTGCCCAGCCGGCACGAATGCATCCTTCACCCCAACAACACATTCGAGACGTTCATCGTGGGGAGCGGGAACCAGCTGGCTCACGCCACGGCTATGGCGGTGTCGAAGGAGCCCGGCACGCGCTACAACCCGCTCTTTCTGTACGGGGGCGTGGGGCTGGGCAAGACCCACCTCATGCACGCCATCGGGCACAACGTCCGTGCCATCCGGCCCAGCGCTCGGATCTTCTTCGTGAGCGCCGAGAAATTCATGAACGAGATGATCTATGCCATCCAGCACGCCACGACGCTCGAGTTCAAGAGCCGTTACCGGACGGCCGACGTGCTCCTGCTCGACGACGTCCAGTTCCTGGCGGGCAAGGAGAGCACGCAGGAAGAGTTCTTCCACACGTTCAATACGCTTCATGACGCGCGCAAGCAGATCGTGCTCACGAGCGACGCTCCTCCGAACCAGATGCCCGGGATCGAGGAGCGCCTCGTTTCCCGGTTCGCCTGGGGAATGCCGGTGGATCTCAAGGCGCCGGATCTCGAGACCCGGGTCGCCATCGTGAAGAAGAAGGCGGAGCTCCAGAATCGGAGCGTCCCGAACGAGGTCTGCCTGCTCCTTGCGAGCAGCATCAAGACGAACATCCGCGATCTGGAAGGCTCCCTCTCGAGGCTCCTCGCCTTCGCCGATCTCATGAATCACGACCTGACGGTGGACTTCGCGCAGGAGGTGCTGCGCGACCAGATCAAGCCGGACATGGCGCGCGTCGACGTCTCCGACATCCAGCGGCTCGTGGCGAGGCACTTCAACGTATCCGAGGAATCGCTCCGCGGAAAGCGCCGCACCGACGTGATCGCCTTTCCCCGTCAGGTCGGCATGTACATCGCGCGCTCGACGACCGATCTCTCGCTCGCCGATATCGGAGGAAAATTCGGAGGACGCGATCATTCCACCGTGCTCCACGCCTGCAGCAAGATCGAAGCGCTCATGGCCTCCGACCGCGAGCTTCGAACCACCGTCGAAGACCTCATCTCCAGCATCAGCACCTAATTGAAATCAAACGGGCGACCCCCGCGGGTCCCCGGGATTCACCGACTCAAAGCCGGTGAGTTCCGTGTGGACAACGCGGGGGGCTCGTCCGTTTTGTGGATTTCGGGGCATAACTTCGGGCTTATCCACAGCGGTTCACGGCTTTCGGCAGCGCGCCACCACCTTGTAATTTACTGGTGTACAATCACTTGGAGGACTCACCCCATGCGCGATCCACACAATCCACAGCCCCTATCACTACTGCTTCTATTCATGGAACCTGATCTTCGTAGCTCCTCTGAAAACAGACCCAGAAGAGCTCCAAAAATGAGGGCTTTTCTGTTGTGAAAAAGGCACTCCGAAACTATAATTTTCAAGGATCTGAGACCCTTCCCGACGCCACCTGCAAACCCTAATCCGACAAAAGATTAGCGGGGGATCAACGGAGATGATCACAGCACAGGAAGTGGCCATGAAGTTCTCGATTGCCCAGACCGAATTTCTCGACGCTTTGCAGGTGGTTTCGAGCGCGGTTCCGAGCCGGACGACGCTTCCGGTCCTCTCGAACATCCTCCTGGAAGTTTCCGAGGACAAAGTGGAGATGCGGGCGACCGATCTGGACCTCGCGATCGCGACGAAAGCGCGCGCGAACGTCAAAGATCCGGGAACGCTGACGGTGCCCGCGAAGAAGCTGTTCGAGCTCGTGCGAAAGCTTCCCAAGGAGGAGCTCAAGATCGAGGCGAAGGACCTCACGTTGAACGTCGGGAGCAAGAGCGGCCGCTACAAATTCCTCTGCATCCGTCCCGAGGAATTCCCCGTGCTTCCCAAGGTGGAAGCGGACGTCGAGGTCTCCCTCGAGCCCGATCTCCTCGAGCGGCTGATCCGGCGCACCATCTACTCTGTCTCCACGGACGAGACGCGGCCGGCCCTGAATGGAGCTCTGTTCCAGATTCGAGACGATGAGCTGCGCGTCGTGGCGACGGACGGTCACCGCCTCTCCAAGGCCTCGTGCAAGCCCCAGGGTGGGATCCCGACGCCCCCGAAGGGGGATGTGATCGTGCCGCTCAAGGCGCTGAATCAAGTGCAGCGGCTCCTGGCCCTGGCGGCGGGCCCCGTGAGCGTCGGAATCTCGAAAAATCACGCCCGGTTCACGATCGGGGATACGACCCTCACGACCAAGCTCATCGAGGGCCCGTTCCCGAACTACGAACAGGTGCTTCCCAAGCAGAACAACAAGCATCTGAAAGTGAAACGGGAAGATCTGGCCCAGGCGCTGGAGCGCGTTTCCGTGTTCTCGGACAGCCTCACGCGCCAGGTGAAACTTTCGCTGCGCCCGAATCGCCTGACCCTGATCGTGCAGACGCCCGACCAGGGGGACGCGACCGAGGAGCTGGACGCGCAGTACGGCTCCGACGACCTCGACATCGGGTACAACGCGGCCTACCTGCTCGACATCCTTCGCACCATCGACAGCGAAGACGTCGACATTCGTCTCAATACGCCGGTGACGGCCGGACTCATCGCGCCCACCGCGCAAACGGACAAGGGAGGCGCCTCGAAAGAGGATCTCCTCTGTCTCGTGATGCCCCTTCGCCTGGCGAGCTGAGCTCTAGAACGCGTGCGTCTTCAGTCCATCGAGCTTCGCGAATTCCGGAACCACAAGGAAGCCAGGTTCGACCTGCGCGGCGATTCGGCGCTGGTCCTGGGCGAGAACGGATCGGGTAAAACGAATCTGCTCGAAGCGGTCGTGCTGCTCTCGATCGGCAAGTCGTTTCGCGGCTCGCGCGATCCCGCGCTCCTCTGCCGCGGCGCCTCGTCGTTCGAGGTGCGCGGAGCGGTGCGTGACGGGCGCGGCGTCGAGAGCGAGATCGTCGCGCGGGGAGGGGACGGCCCCAAGGAGGTGCTCGTGGACGGGGCGGCACTTCCGCGCATGAGCGACCTTCTGGGACGGTTCTGCACCGTGCACTTCTCGGTCGAGGACGTTGCGGTTTTGAACGGCGGCCCCGCGTCGCGCCGGCGTTTTCTGGACCTGGCGCTGTGCCAGCTCGAGCCGGCCTACCTGGGATCGCTTCGTGATTACGTGGCGGCACTGAGGCAGCGGAACCGGCTCCTGATCGCGGACCGGAGAGGGCCGGGTGCCGATCCCGCCGAGTGGTCCGCGTGGGAGGAGATCCTCGCGCGCTCGGGAACCGCTCTGGACCGGAGGCGAACGAACCTCTGCGGGGAGCTGGAGCGGCACGTGCGGGATCTCTCCGCGCGCGTGGATCCGGATTTGGTTCCCGGGCTTCAGTACCGGGACGGGTTCGGGGATTCCGGTCTTACGGACGAGGAGGAAGCGCGGGTTCGGATGGAGCGTCTCTCGCGCGGGCGCTCGCACGACCGTCGCATGGGCTGGACGATGCACGGACCGCATCGCGCGCGCCTGGGATGCACGATCGGAGGCGAAGAGCTGACGGACGGAGCGTCGCGGGGCTATTCGAGGCTCTACTCGATCCTCCTGCGGCTGGGGCTCGCGCGGGTCTTCGAGGAGCGGCGGAACGATCCGCCCGTGATTCTCCTCGACGATCCGGAATCGGAGCTCGATCCGCGATGGATCGGCCGCGTCCTGGACTTGGTGCCGGAGTCGAGCCAGGTGCTCGTCACGGCGTGCCGCGAGCTGTCGCGGATGCCGCCCTCGATGAGGCGCTACGCCATCGAGCAGGGCGCCCTGCTCGGGAGCGCTGCGTGAGACGCACGGGCGCGAAAGGGTATCCGTCGGGGAAGGCGGAGGAAGGATTCGAGCCGCTGGCCACCGTGCTCGATCAGGTGCTTCATGCGCTCAAGCTCGAGACGCGGTTCGCCGCGGCCGAAGCGACCGAGCGCTGGGCGGACGCGGTGGGGGCGGAGACGGGAGGGCCCGAGGCGCTCGAGCGGACGCACTGTGTCGGCGTGCGGGACGGCGAGCTCCTCGTCGAGGTGCAAGGTGCTACATGGATGGGGCACCTCGCCGTATTGAGGCAGGGCATCCTGGAACGGATGAACCGGGAGCTTTCGCCCGAGAAACGGATCCGCGCCATACGACTCGTACCCAAGAGATCCAAGGAGGAAATAAAGCGGTGAACGGACCTCGTGAGGAAGCGGCAACGCTGACGCCGGCCCCGGAGGGACACTCCTACGACGCGAGGAACATCCAGGTCCTCAAGGGCCTGGAGGGTGTCCGGAAGCGTCCAGCCATGTACATCGGCTCGACCGGCCAGAGCGGGCTCCACCATCTCGTCTACGAGGTCGTGGACAACTCGGTCGACGAGGCGCTGGCCGGATACTGCACGGAGGTCAACGTCATCATCCACATCGACTCCAGCGTGACCGTGATCGACAACGGGCGCGGGATTCCCGTGGACCTCCATCCGACGCAGAGTCGCCCGGCGGTCGAGGTCGTGATCACCACCCTCCACGCCGGCGGCAAGTTCGACGAGAACTCCTACAAGGTCTCGGGCGGTCTCCACGGCGTCGGCGTCTCGGTCGTGAACGCGCTCTCGGAATGGCTCGAGGTCGAGGTGCGCCGCGGCGGGAAGCGCTACCACCAGCGTTACGAGCACGGCGAGGTGAAGGGGGATCTCGAAACCCGGGGGGAGACGGCGGAGACCGGCACCACCGTGGTCTGGAAGCCCGACCCCACGATCTTCGAGACGGTCGACTACAGCTTCGACACGCTTTCCCAGCGGCTCCGCGAGCTCGCGTTTCTGAACAAAGGCATCCGGATCACCTTTCTCGACGAGCGCACGGGGAAGAAGCACGACTTCCAGTACGAAGGGGGCATTTCCCACTTCGTGAAGTACCTGAACGAGAACAAGACCGTGCTCCATCCGTCCCCGATCTATCACACGAGGGAGCGGGACCGGGTCACGGTCGAGCTCGCCGTCCAGTACAACGACGGCTACGTGGAGAACGTCTTCTCCTTCGTGAACAACATCAACACGGTCGAGGGCGGGACGCACCTCATCGGATTTCGCGCGGCGCTGACGCGCACCATCAACAACTACGCCGAGCGGGAAGGGCTCCTGAAATCGCTCAAGGAGATCTCCCTCGGCGGGGACGACGTCCGCGAGGGGCTGACCGCGGTCGTGAGCGTGAAGCTGCCCGACCCTCAGTTCGAGGGCCAGACCAAGTCCAAGCTCGGGAACACCGAGGCGAAGGGGATCGTGGAGTCGGTCGTGGGGGAGGGCCTCCGGAACTACTTCGAGGAAAATCCCCAGGTGGCGCGGAAGATCGTCGAGAAATGCGTCTCGACCGCCCGCGCGCGCGAGGCGGCCCGCAAGGCGCGCGACCTGGCGCGCCGGAAGGGGATCCTCGATTCGGGATCGCTCCCCGGGAAGCTGGCGGACTGCCAGTCCACCGACCCCAAGGAATGCGAGATCTACCTGGTCGAGGGGGACTCCGCCGGCGGCTCCGCCAAGATGGGACGCGATCGCAAGTACCAGGCGATCCTGCCGCTCAAGGGCAAGATCCTGAACGTGGAGAAGGCGTCGCTGGACAAGATGCTCTCGAACGAGGAAATCCGGACCATCATCACGGCGCTCGGCACCGGGATCGACGAGGACTTCAACGCCGACAAGGCCCGCTATCACCGCATCATCATCATGACCGACGCGGACGTGGACGGAGCCCATATCCGCACGCTCCTCCTCACGTTCTTCTTCCGGCACATGAAGCCCCTGATCGAGCGCGGCTACATCTACATCGCGATGCCGCCGCTCTACCGCGTGCAGAAGGGGAAGTCGATCCACTACGCCTACGACGACGCGGAGCGAGACAAGGCGTTCGAGGAGCTGGGAGGAAAGAAGGGCATCACGCTCCAGCGGTACAAGGGGCTCGGCGAGATGAACCCCGACCAGCTCTGGAGCACCACCATGGATCCCGAGAAGCGCTCGGTGTTACAAGTAAAGCTCGAGGACCTGGTGGAAGCGGAGCAGATGTTCACGGTGCTCATGGGGGACCAGGTGGAGCCGCGCCGGAAGTTCATCGAGGAGTATGCCGACAGCGTCCGGAACCTGGATATCTAGGCGGATGAGATCCCGATCGCATCGCAAGGAGATTTGACCGATGGCCACGCGTGAGAAAGTTGTTCCGATCTACGTCGAAGACGAGATGCGGAACTCCTACATCGACTATTCGATGTCGGTCATCGTCTCGCGCGCCCTGCCCGACGTCCGGGACGGCCTGAAGCCGGTCCACCGGCGCGTCCTGGTGGCCATGCGGGAGCTGAACCTCCTCCACGACCGCCCCTTCCGGAAATCCGCCAAGATCACGGGCGACGTGACGGGCAACTATCACCCGCACGGCACCGCGGCGGTGTACGAGACGATGGTGCGCATGGCGCAGACCTTCTCGATGCGCTACCCCCTCGTGGACGGGCAGGGGAACTTCGGATCCGTGGACGGGGACGCCCCCGCGGCGGAGCGGTACACCGAGGCCCGGCTCACCGAATTCGCGGAGGAGATGCTCCGCGACATCGAGCGCGACACGGTCAACATGCGGCCCAACTACGACGAGTCGCGCGAGGAGCCGGTGGTCCTGCCGTCGGCGGTGCCGAACCTCCTCGTGAACGGATCCTCCGGCATCGCGGTCGGGATGGCGACCAACGTCCCGCCCCACAATCTGACATCACCGTGCGCTCGAAAACCGACGTCGAGGAGATCCGGAAGGACCGCGAGGCGATCATCGTCACCGAGATCCCCTACATGGTCAGCAAGGCCGCGCTGCTCGAGAAGATCGCCGATCTCGTGAAGGACGGACCCCTGGACGGGATCTCCGACCTCCGCGACGAATCGGACCGCGACGGGATGCGTATCGTGATCGAGCTGAAGCGCGACGCCCAGCCCAAGGTGGTCCTGAACCAGCTCTTCAAGCACACCCAGATGCAGACCACCTTCGGCGCGAACATGCTGGCGCTCGTCGGGAACCGCCCGCTCACGCTCACGCTGAAGGAGATGATCGAGCACTACATCGCGCACCGGCAGGACGTGGTCGTGCGGCGCACGAAGTTCGACCTGGCGGAGGCGGAGAAGCGCGCCCACATCCTCGAGGGGCTGAAGATCGCCCTCGATCACATCGACGAGATCGTGAAGCTGATCCGCGCGGCCGCCGATACCGAGGCCGCCCGCACCGGGCTCATGGGCCGCTTCGGCCTGAGCGAGATCCAGGCGAACGCCATCCTCGAGATGCGCCTCTCGCGGCTCACCGGCCTCGAGCGGAAGAAGGTCGAGGACGAATATCTGGAAGTGATCCAGCTCATCGAGAGCCTGAAGGCCATCCTGGCCTCGCCGGCCAAGGTGCTCGCGATCATCAAGGACGAGCTCGTGGGCGTGAAGGAGCGCTTCGGCGACGAGCGCCGCACGGAGATCGTGGCGGGCTCGGGCGAGTTCGAGGCGGAGGATCTGATCGCCGAGGAGGACATGGTGATCACGATCTCCCACGCGGGCTACATCAAGCGGCTCCCGGTCACGACCTACCGCAGCCAGCGGCGCGGGGGACGGGGGGTCACGGGCGCGGGCACGCGCGAAGAGGACTTCATCGAGCACCTCTTCATCGCCTCGACCCACAGCTACATTCTCGTCTTCACGGACCGCGGCCGCGTCTACTGGCTCAAGGTCCACGAGGTGCCGCAGGGGGGCCGTACCGCGAAGGGGAAGGCGATCGTGAACATGGTCGAGATGTCGCAGCAGGAGCGCGTCGCGGCCGTGCTTCCCGTGAAGGAATTCGACGACACACACTTCATCATGATGGTGACGAAGAACGGCACCGCCAAGAAGACGCCGCTCTCCGCCTATTCCAATCCGCGCCGCGGGGGCATCGTCGCGATCGGGGTGGACGAGAACGACGCCCTGATAGACGCGGTGCTCACCGACGGGACCCAGGAGATCGTCCTCCAGAAGCGGAACGGCAAGGCGATCCGGTTCAACGAGGGGGATGTCCGTCCCATGGGACGCACGGCCTACGGCGTGCGCGGCGTGACGCTCGAGGAGGATGACGCGGTGGTCGGCATGATCGCCGTGAAGCGCGAGGCCTCGCTCCTGGTCGCGACCGAGAACGGATACGGCAAGCGCTCTCCCATCTCCGAGTACCGGATCACGGGACGCGGAGGCAAGGGGATCATCTCGATCCAGGCCACCGAGCGGAACGGACGCGTGGTCGCGGCCCTCGAAGTCGTCCCGACCGATCAGGTGATGCTCATCACCCGCGGCGGGATCGTGATCCGCACCAAGGTCTCGGAGATCTCCGAGATCGGCCGGAACACCCAGGGCGTCCGGCTCATCAACCTGGAAGAGGGCGACCAGCTGATCGACGTCGCCAGGGTCGAGGAGAAGGACGAGGGCGAGGAGGAGTAGCTGGACCCTCGGATCTCGACCTCGACGGTCCGCCGCCTCTCCGATTATTACCGGGTCCTGGAAGAGCTGGAGCTGGAAGGGGTCCGCACCATCTCCTCGCAGGGCCTGGCTCACCTGAGCGGCGTCACCTCCGCACAGGTCCGGAAGGACCTTTCCTACTTCGGCAATTTCGGCAAGCGCGGCCTGGGGTACCTCGTCGCGCGCCTCAAGAAAGAGATCCGTCTCATCCTGGGCCTGAACCGCCGGTGGAAGGTCGCCCTGGTGGGCGCGGGGAACATCGGCTCGGCGCTCTTCTCGTACAAGGAATTCCGTCGCCAGGGATTCGATTTCGCCGCGGTGTTCGACGTGAGCCCCGAGCGGATCGACCAGAAGTGGCGCGATCTCCACATCCTCCACGTGGACGCGCTGCAAGAGGAGACCGAGCGGCTGGGGCTCGAGATCGGGGTCATCGCGGTTCCCGCGCGCGCGGCGCAAGCCGTGGCCGACCGCATGGTGATGGCGGGGATGCGCGGAATCCTGAACTTCGCCCACCGGAAGCTCTTCGTGCCTCCTCAAGTGGCGCTTCGAAACGTGAACCTCGCGGTGGAGCTGGAAAGCCTCTCCTTCTCGATCAAGGCCCTCACCGCCCGCCCCACGCGACGGCCGCGCCGCTGATGCGCGGCGGCGATTCGAGCCGGGTCGCCGAGGGCACGCTTCTCCTCATCACCGCGATCTGGGGGACGACGTTCCCGCTCCTCAGCGTCACGCTCCACCTCGTCGATGCCTACACGATCGTGGCGATCCGGTTCTCCGTCGCGGCCGTCGTGCTCGTGGCCCTCTACGGGCGCCGGCTCGCGCGCATGAGCCGCGTCGAGGTATGGGACGGGGTCCGCACGGGGCTCCTTCTCGTCGCGGGCTACCTCACGCAGGCCATCGGGCTCACGACCACCAGCGTGCCCCGATCCGCGTTCCTGACGGGAACCGCGGTCGTCTTCATGCCGTTCGTTTCCTTCCTGGTATTGCGCTCGCGGGTGCAGATCGGGGAGACACTGGGCGTGGCGCTGGTGTTCGCGGGACTCCTGATCTTCTACGCGGACGCGGGGCTGAGCCTGCGCGCGGGGGACGTCTGGACCCTGGCCTGCGCGGTCCTCTTCGCGTGCCAGGTCGTGTACACCAGCGTGGCCGCCCGGCGAAGCGATCCCTACGCGGTCTCGGCGATGCAGGCCCTGGTCTCGGGCGCGGTGGGATGGCTCTTCATCGGCGCGCGCGGGAAGCTCTCGGTCCCCGCCGAGGCCTGGGGAACGCTCCTCTATCTCGGCGTCGTCGCAAGCGCGCTCATCCTCGTGCTCCAGACCTGGGCGCTGGGAAAGACGAACCCGGTGCGCGCCGGCGTGATCTATTCCCTGGAGCCGGTGTTCGCCTCGATCTTCGCGATGTGGTTCTTCGGCGCGCACATGTCCCTGCTGGAGGTCGCGGGGAGTGCCGCGATCCTGGCGGGGGTGCTGGTGGCCGAGCTGAAGAAAGTCAGCGCGGACTAGGGCAGGCGAGCGCCGCGGCGGTACGAGGGGCGAGCGCCCCGCGCGAGATCAGCGGCGCGCGCCGGGTGAAGGAGGGGCGCCCGCGGGCAAGGGTGCTCCCGGCAGCGTCCGCGCGAAATTTCGAAACGCCTCCTCGACCGCCTGCGCCAGCTCGGGGGGAGGCGGATACCCGCTGTCCTCCGGAGGCGCGGCGCTTCCAACCTCCACCGTCGCGCCGGGACCCCTGGCCGGACCGGCGGGCGACAGCACCGGCCTCGAGTTCTCGCTCGATCCGTCGAGCCGCGCGAGCGCGGCCAGCGTCCGTTTCGAGAGATCGTAGAGATGGACGGCTACCCGCGCGTCCCGCCCCGTGATTCCCATGGCGTAGCCGACCCGCGCCGCCCCCGTGTCGCTCTCGGCCACTCCGCGCGCCGAGCTTCTCGTGTGATCCTTCTCGACCCGCGCGAGGAGGAGAAACCGCGCGGCGCCGCGGAGGGAGTCCGAGATCTCGCCAAGCGCCTGGCCGTCGAGGTTGCCCTGATATTCGTAGCCGAGGAGGAGCTTGCGGTAGCGCTCCCCTCCGAGCAGGTGCTGGACGCTGTCGGCCGGAATGATCCCAAGGTCCGGGCGCTCCTCGTGAAGGGTCCGTTCCAGCGTGGCAATGAGCGGCGGACGGACCTGGTCGGGCTCCTGATATTTCACGACGCCCAGGACCGCGATCTTCCCCTGGCGAAGCTCGATCTCGTTCAGGGAGGGATCGAGCCGCTTCAGCTCCGATTCGGCGGCGCACCCGAGGAGCGAGGCGCAGCAAAGGAGGAGTGCCGCGCCGGCCAGAAGCAGGATCACCCGGCGCGTGCCCTCCGGGTTCACCCGAAAGCGCTTGCCAGTCGGGTCGGGGCGGTGGCACGGTCCCGCCATGCTGCGCTGGCTCCTGATCGGCGGATTCGGATTCATAGGCACGATTGTAAGGTATGCGGTCCAGGGCGGGGTCCAGCGCCTGCCGCTCCTGGATGAGATGGTGGTGGACGGAATGGTCACCCTCGAGAAGGTCCAGGTGGTGACGTATCGCGCATCACCGCGTCCAAAGACTCCCTGATCCCGATCGCGATCTGGGGGAAGTGGTGGGTGTCCGACACGAGGGGCGGTCCGACCAGGAGATGATCGCCGAGATTCCCGTCGTGGGAGCCTGAGCCCGAGAACACCAGGAGCCCCCGATCGCGGCATGCCGCTTCCACGCGCTCGGCGATCCGGAGCTCGCGCGGGAAGGGCTCTCCTGTGCGCCGGTCCTTCCGCAGCAGAACCCCCCAGAGGAAGCCGAGACCCCGGACGTCGAGCACGTGAGGATGGGCGGAGAGGGCGCTCAGGGCTTCGCGAAGTGCCTTCTCCTTCTCGCGCACCCGCGATTCGATGTTCTCCTCGCGCATCACGGCGAGCACGTGCCTTCCCACGGCGCAGGCGATCGCGTGCCCTCCGTAGGTCTGGGCGTGGGAGAAGGCGCCACCCGGCGCCGAATCGAGAACCGAGGCGACGCGCTCAGCGAAGAGGACTCCTCCGATCGGGGCGTACCCGCCGCCGGCGCCTTTGCCGAAGGCGATGATGTCGGGTCTCGCTCCCCGATCCTCTCCGCGCTCCGTCAGCCGTTTCCAGGCGAAGAGCGACCCCACGCGGCCGAACCCGGTCAGCACCTCGTCGGCAATCCAGAGCGCGTCCCGCGCGTCGCATGCGCGGCGGATCTCCGCGAGAAATCCCGGCCGGGGCACGGGCGCGCCCAGCCCCGCCGCGGGAATCGTCTCCGCGAGGAGCGCTCCCGAGTCCCCCATCGCCTCCTCGAGCGGCCCCGCTTCCGGATCGATCGGGGGAGGCGCCCCTCCGAGCAGCAGCTCGTAGGGGGCGCGGCGGGCGCGAACGTCGGTCACGCGCAAGGCTCCGAGGGTCGCGCCGTGGAAGTGCCCGCGCAGATGCGCCACCCCCGTTCGCCCGGGATGTCCCCGCGCGCTCTGATACCGGTACGCCGCCTTCAGCGCGGCGTCCACGGCTTCGCTTCCGGAGGTGGTGAAGATCGCTCGCGTGTAGGGCGGGCCCGCGGCGAGGAGGATCTCTTCCGCGTAGGCCTCGGACTCCTCGCTCTCGAACCGCGAGGGGCGCGCGTACGCGAGACGGGAAGCGGCTTCCGTCAGCGCGCGGGCTAGATCGGCGCGACCGTAGCCCAGCTGGACTGAGAACGATCCCGAGATCGCGTCGAGATAGCGCCGCCCATCCCGGTCCCAGACGTGGACGCCCTCGCCCCGGACGAGGGTGGGCCGAAGCGAAGGAGCTGGGGAGGACACGGAGGCGACAATGCCAGCGCCGCCCCGGGAAGGCTAGCCCGTCTTCGCGGCGCGCGTGGCCGCGCGCTCCAGGGCCGAGAGGTTGGCGGAGCCGATGCGGAGGGCGGACGCGATCAGAAGGCACACCTCGGCGCGCGAGAGCTTCTCTTTCGATTGCGCGAGCGAGTCGAATCCGGGGTCGAGCATCGGCACGGGCTTGACGGCTTCGACCTTCGACCGTTTCCGGGGCGGAGGAGCCCCGCGCTCACGGGCGGCTTTCGCGCGGCGCTCGTCCCGGGCCGCCGCGTCCCGCCGGAGCTCCACGGTCTCCGCGGCCGCGAGCCTGCGCGATTCCTGCTCCGCCTCGTTCGCCGCGTCCCGCCCCGCGAACTCCATGTTGAAGTCGCGGGCGAGCTGATCGCCGGTGATGCGGCTCATGCTGAGGGCCCGGGCCGCGCCGCGGTCGAGGCATCGCAGCACCAGCTCCAGCGCGTCCGCGCGGTCGATGGGATCCCGTGCGTCCTGATGCCGCGCGGAGCTGTCCAGGATCCCCGTATCGATCAGGGCGTCCAGCTGCGACTCGAACCGGTTTTTGGTGAAGGGAGTCGCCAGGTGGAAGGAGGTCACGAGCGCCGCATAGAAGTCGGCGCGCGTCACGTCCTCGTTCGGATCGAAGCGCCCCCGGTCGCAGCTCATGAGGCCGTCCTTCACGGCGGCCAGCGCGTAGCGGGTCTGCCAGCTTCCGGGCTCCAGGTCCTCGAACTTGAGCACGTGGTCCACCAGGAAGGCGAGCGGGTCCACCGTGTGCGGCAGCTCGGTCTCGGGCCGCTCCGCCACCTCTCCCTCGTCGCTGGATTCGGAATCGTCGGGGTCGGAGATCTCGGTGGACTCGTCGATCCGCGTGGTTCGGATCTCGAGATGGAGATGGGGCGCCGTGGCGTGCCCGGTCCTCCCCACCTTGGCGATGGGCTGTCCCGCCGAGACGTGGTCTCCCACATGGACCAGAACCGATCGCGACATGAGATGGGCGTAGAGGGAATAGACCACCTGTCCGTCGGGCAGCGTGTGCCGGATCACGACGCGGTTCCCCCATCCCGTGCGCCACTTCCACGCCGACCGGTACCGGACCCCCCATGCGTAGATGCGCTTTCCGTCCACCACCGTGGGCAGCTTGACCCTCTGGGGGCTCCGGACCTTGATCAGCGCATTGGCATCGCTCACGTCCACCACGCCGGCCGCGATCGCGCGCACCGTGAGCCCGCCCGCGCTCCCGGAGAGATCCACGCCGTAATGGACGCGCTGCCTCCCGTGCTTTCGCCCCTTCCGGACTTTGAGATAGGGATCGGTTACGTGGAAGCCGTTCGGCTCGCCGGGTGCGGGCTTCTTGAAATCGAGCTCGTCCCCGACCGGAAACACGAAGGCTCCGGCGATGGGTGGAGGCTCATCGGCCGCGACCGGCGCGGGAAGCAGGGAAAGGGCGGGGAAGAGAGAAGCGAATACGAGGGCGGCGTTGAGCCCGAAGGGTCTGAAACCGGCGATCGTGCCGGGGGCCCGCACGCGCTATTCGCCGCCATTCGCCGCAGCAGCCTGCGGCAGACCGAAGCGGAAGGTCCAGTCGAGCATCCTTCTCGCCTCCGCGAAGCGGAGACGATTGCTGGGAGCGCCGAGCAGGACCGCGGTCACTTCCGTGCCTGACGGGGTCTCGACCATCGTCGCGAAGCAGTAGCCCGATTCGCTGATGAACCCCGTCTTCCCTCCCGTGATGCGCCACTTGCTCTTGAGCAGCCGGTTGGTGTTCACGAGCCGGTGGAGCTTCCGGTTCGAAGCAAAGGTATAGGTCTGCTTCTGCATGATCGAGCCGACGACCGGATTGCTGGCCGCGATCCGGAGAAGTGTCGCGATGGCCTGGGCGGTCGCCACGTTCTGCTCGTCCAGCCCGGTGGGCTCGACGAAGTGGGTCCCGGTCAAGCTCAAGGAATCCGCGAGCGCGTTCATCCTCCTCACGAACTCCTCGCGCGGCAAGCCGCACGACCGGACGAGCGCTTTCGTGGCGACGTTGTCCGAGGCCATGAGCGAGGCGTGGAGGAGGTCCCGCACGGTGATGTCCTCGCGCGGGCGGATGTGCGACCTGCTGGAATGCCGCACGTCTTCGGGCGCGATCTCGACCACCGAATCGAATTGCGGATTCGTCTGGAAGTAGACGAGGGCGGTCATGAGCTTCGTGAGGCTCGCGATGGGGTAGAGCTGCTCCGGGTTTTTCTGGAACAGGATCTTGTTGCTGGTGGCGTCCACCACGAGCGCCGCCTTCGCGTGGAGGCGGGGGATCCCGTAGGGGGTGACCTGGGGCAGGGAGAAGGTGGCCTGCCGGCGGAGTCTCCGCGTCCGGCGATGCCGGCGGCGTGGCCGGGTCTGTCTGCTCCTGGCGCGAGAGCTGGAAGCGGACGCGAGCTTCGTCGGCTCGGAGGTGCCGGTCGGCTCGGAGATGCCCGACCGTGCAGATTGCTGTCCGAAGGCTTCCGGAACGTGCACCGAAAGCGCCAGGGTTACAAGAAGGCCATATGCTATGGGAGCGATCGATCTTCGATAAGCCATAGTTTTCCCAGCCCTCATCCGTGTGGGGCACTGAGACTTGCGCGAAGGAGAGACGGGGATGCCTCTCCCAGGCTTATCGGACTGGGCACTCCGATATGTAGCAAAAAGCATACGCGGCGCAGCTTGGAGACGCCGAGCGCCCGCATGCTACCCACGGGAGCCGCGACGGTCCAGTCTTTTTGATTGGTCGTCCTGCGAATAGGGAGGGGCGGGTGGGCTTGAACGGTTCTCGATGGGCTAGAACCGCGCAATGGAAACACCCACCCGCCGGACTGCGTCTACTCAGGAGCTAGTCGCTGTCGTTGCTGCGATCCTGATTTCCGCGATCCTTCTCGCGGTTGTTCTGGTCGCGGTCGCGATCGCCTCGGTCGCGGTCTTGGCCATCGCGGTCCCGACGCTCCAGCGCGCCGCCACGCTGTAGCTCGGAGCGAAGCTCCTGGATCTCCCGCTCCAGGCGGGCAAGATCCACGTCGCGCAGCTTGGAAAGCATCTCGTGGATGTCGCGGAGCTGCCGCTGGAGGTCCTCCGAGTTGCGCCGGAAGACCTGCATCCGCGCACGATCCGGCATGTCCCGCATATCCGGCATGTCGCGCCCCTCGGGCATGCCGCGCATGTCCGGCCCCTGGCCGGGCATCCCGGGTGCGTCCATACCGGGCATCCGGGGCGGAGCGTCCGCTCCCGCCGGACGCGTGCCTACCTTGAGGTTCAGGGTGCGGGTGACGCCTTCGCGCCAGATCTGCACCGGAACTTTGCGGCCGGGCTCGAGGTCATGCACGATCCGGACGAGGTCGGTCGGATTCGGCGTGGCCTCCCGATTCACTTCGAGAATCACATCTCCCCGCTTGATGCCGCCGTCGTCGGCGGGACTCTGGTCCTCGACGTTGTTCACGAGCGTGCCTTCGGTCGACTCGGGAATCCCCTTCGCGCGGCGAAGCGATGCGCTCAGCCGCTGCACCTGGACCCCCAGATAGCCGGAGGACCTGGACACGCGATCGCTGTCTCGATCGGAGTCCTGGTCCTCCTGCGCGATGCGGATGAGATTCCGTTCACTCTTCCCCGAGCTCTCGTCATCCGCGCGGGCGGGGGAGGGGGCGACCGATGAGAGGCCCAGGCACAGCGTGAAAAGAGCTGGGCCGATCGGCATCATCCTGAACACCTTCATTCATGACCTCCTTGCGGGACAAACAGTTACGCGGCCACCAAAGCCTCAGGAAGCACTACCGCCCGAAGCCCCCTAAAGTTCCCGGCAGAAGGAGCCATGCGTGGGCGCCGGTCAGTGGCTGGGGAGGACCCGGAAGGAAGTGCACCCTTTCCCCAGCGCGCCGATCGGTCCGCAAGGAGCGATGAGCACGGGGCTCAGATCGCGGACGCGGAAGTTTTCGTTCTCCGCGTCGCAGAAGGACGGGCTCGCGAGGATGGTGTTCGCGGCCGGGAGCCTGGCCGATCCGTCGAGCGCATACACGAGATTGCAGTCGTATTTGGGCACCGCTCGCATATCGAGCACCGCCTGATTTTTCTCGGTACTGTCCACGACGAAGATGTTGCGGACGATCTCGGGGGCCACTTCGATGGCGAAGACGGCGGCGCCGTCGGGAGCCGTGACCCCGTTTCGATAGAAGGTATTGCTGTAGACCAGCGGGTTCACCCCGGCGACGCGCCGGCCCACGATCTGGAGCGCGGAACCCGCCGTCGTGGACCGATTCTTGGTGAAGATCGAAGAAGTGACCTCGAGCGAGGAGCGGTCCGTGAGCAAGGCGCCCCCGGTCGAGGAATGGTTCGCGGCGAAGAACGTGCCCCGGATCCGGACGTCCGAGCTGTCCCTGCCGGCGATCCCACCGCCGCCCGCCGCGGCGCTGTTCCCGCGAAACGTGCAGTTCATGGTCCGGATCTGGGAGCCCTCGCCGTAGACTCCGCCGCCGGTGCCGTCGCCGGCCCGATTTCCCTCGAAGAGGCAATCGCGCGCGAGCAGCTCCGCCGAGACGAGCGACACTCCGCCCCCGGACGAGCTCTCGTTGCCGCGCAGATTCACATGTACGAGCTGGACGTGCGAATCGCTCGCCGTCACGCCGCTCCCCTTGTTTTCGGAGATCTCGGAGTCGGAGATCTGGAGCGGGCTGCATTGCCAGGACGCGACCCCGGCCTCCCAGTTGTTCCGTATCTTGCAGCTCGCGATCATGAGCGCCGTGTCGCGCAGGCAATAGATCCCGCTGCCGCCGGGGGCCTTTCCGTTCTGGATGCTGAATCCGAGGATGGATGCGCGCCCGACTCCTTCCACGTGGAGCACGCGCTCGCTGCCCCGGCCGTCGAGGATCGTCGAGTCCGGACCGCCGTCGCCGAAAAGGACCAGGCGCTTCTTGAGGACGAAGGGCCCGTAGTAGGTGCCCGCCGCGACCCAGACCGTATCGCCCGCATGAGCGGCGTCGATGGCGGCCTGCAAGGACTTGTATTGGCGCGGCACGAAGACGCGCTTGGCTTGCGCCGTCCCGGGCCCCCACGTGCCGCCGAGGACGATCCATGCCAGGACCAAGAGCGCGAGACGCGGGTACCGGGGTCGAGGCGGGAAAGCGATCACGCGCCTCCCCTGGGGTAGCTTCCCGCCATCGCCAGGACGTGCGCCTTGAGATCGAGGTGCTTCCGTGACGCCGCGCGCACGTCCTCGACCCGGACCCCGCGCACGATCTCGGGATAGCGCGAGATGTAGTCCATGCCCAATCCGTAGAGCTCCGCCCCCAGAAGCTGCGAGGCGACGCCAGCGTTCGTCTCCAGGCGCACCGGGAAGACTCCGGTGAGATAGCTCACCGCCTCCTCCAGCTCCACTTCGGTCGGGCCCTCCTCGTGCATCCGCTCGATCTCCGAGAGCATCGCGTCCGCGGTGCGCTCAGCGTTTGCAGGATTCGTCCCCGCGCGGACATGGATCGGCCCCGCCCCGATGCCCGCGTTCAGGTTCGAATAGACTCCGTACACGAGGCCCATCTTGTCGCGCAGCTGGTCCATGAGGCGGCTCGAGAGCGAGCCCCCGCCCAGCACGTAATTCATGAGCATCGCCGCGTAGTATTCCGGATCGGTCCTCCCGATCCCGGGAAGAGCGCACACCACGTCCACCTGGGATTTTCCTTTCATCGAAACGACGAGGCGTTTCGGCCCGTCCACCGGCGCCGCGCGGGGCACGGAGAAGGGGGGAGTGATGTCGGGCTTCCTCCAGTCCGAAAACGCGCGCTTCACCGGCTCCAGGGTGGCCTCCGGATCGACGTCTCCCACGAGGACCAGCACGACCGTGCCGGGACCGTAGTGCGACGCGTGGAACGCCTCGAGATCCTTCCGGGCGATGGCCCGGAGCGAGGGCTCGGTCCCGATGGGCGGCCAGTGGTAGGGATGATCGGGGGGATAGAGCAGCTCGTTCGCGGTTTTCGCCGCCACGTACGCGGTGTTCTCGTTCGAGACCTTCACGCGCACGATCATCTCGTCCCGCGCCTTCTCGATCTGATCGGGCGTGAAGGAGGGATTGCGGAGCGCGTCTGCCAGGACCTCGAGGACCGTTCCCGTATCTTCGGAGAGCATGTTCGCGGAGATCGCGATCGTCTCGATCCCGGCGTCGAAATGGAGGCTGGCCCCCAGGCTCTCCAGGGCTTCGGCCTGCTGGAACGTCGTGCGTTTCGTCGTGCCCCGGTCGAGCATCGCCGAGACGAATCTCGAAAGGCCCGTCTTCGGCGGGGGATCGGAGATCGCCCCCGCTTTCACGAGCCCCTGGATCGCCACGGTGGGATTGGCGTGGTTCTCCTGGAAGATGACGACGAGACCGCTCTTGAGCTCGACCCGCACGGGGCGCGCGGTCCGCGACGAGGGCGTTGCCGTGGCGGCGCCGGAGGAGGGCCGTGCCAGAGCGGCGCCGGGTTCGCTATTCGGGAATCGGTTCATAGTGGCCGACCGTGCGCGTGTCCTCTCCCAGGTAGGCGCGCGCCACCCGGGAAACGTCCTCCGGGCTCACGCCGGCGATCCGTTCCAGATAGGTGTCGAGGTATCGGTAGGACCCCACGGCCTCGTAGTACCCCAATTGCTGCGCCAGGCTCCGGATGGAGTCCCTCGAATAGATGAAGGAGGCCTGGATCTGCTTCTTCGCGCGGCCCAGCTCCAGAGGAGAAGGAGGCTCCGATTTCAGGCGGTCCGCCTGACCGAGCAAGGACTCCTCGAGATCCTCGAGCTGGATCCCCGGAGCCGCGGTGGCCTGAGCGACGAAGAGGAAGGGATCGCGCGCCGTTTCGTTCTGGGCTTCCGCCTCCGTCGCAAGCTTCCCCTCCACGAGGGATTGGTACAGCCTCGAGGTCTTCCCGTTACCCAGGATGATCCCCAGAACGTCCAGCGCATAGTTGTCCGGATGGACGAGCTCGGGGATGCGGTACGCCACCATGAGGTAGCGCGTATCTCCGGGCTTCCGGATCTTGAAGCGGCGCTCCCCCAGCTGAGGGGGCTCCACGGTGACGACCGGCGGCGGAAGGGGGCCCGGCGCGATGCGGCCGAAGTGTTCCTCCACCATCGCGAGGGTCCGCTCGCGGTCCAGGTCTCCCACCACGACGGCCACCGCGTTGTTCGGCATGTAGTGGGTCTTGTAGTGGTGCCGGATCTGCTCGGTGCGGATGGCCTCGACGTCGTTTCGCCACCCGATGGTCGGCCAGTGGTAGGGGTGTGCCTGGAAGGCCTGCGCGAACATCTCCTGATAGAGCGCCCGGTGGGGGTTGTCCTCGTTCCGCTCCAGCTCCGAGCGCACGACCGTCATCTCCAGCCGGTGCTCCTCCTCTGGAATGAGCGCGTGGGCCATGCGGTCGGACTCGATCTCCATCGCCAGCTCCAGCCGGTCGGCGGCCAGGACCTCGTAATAGTTCGTGTAGTCGAGGGAGGTGCCCGCGTTGAACGAAGCTCCGTTCCGCTGCAGGAGCCTCGCGATCTCGCCCTTCCCGTATCGCGGCGTCCCCTTGAACATCATGTGCTCGAGGAGGTGCGAGATTCCGGTCTGGCCCGTGCTCTCGTTCCTCGAGCCCACCTTGTACCAGACCATGAAGGACACGACGGGCGCGACGCGCACTTCCTGGATCAGCACCTTGAGCCCGTTCCCCAGCACCGTCTCGAACACGTCGCTCGTGCGCACGGGGGCTGGCGCGCTCGCGGCCAGCTCCTGGGCGCGAACCTGCGCGCGGGCTCGCGCCCGCACGCCTTCCGGCCGCATCCCGCCCCTCACGCGATCCTACGGAGCGCCGCCACGCACTCGATGTGGGGGGTGTGCGGGAACATGTCCACGGGCTGGATCCACTCGGTCGCGTAGCGCCGCTCGCAGAGGAGCCCCAGGTCGCGCCCCAGCGTGCTCGGGTTGCAGGAGATGTAGACGAGCTTGGGGGCTCCCAGCTCCACGAGACTCCGGATCACGCCGGGGTGAAGGCCCGCGCGCGGCGGGTCCACGAGCACGGCGTCGAAGGAGGGGCTGACGCTCGCGTCAGCATCTCCGGCCCCTGGCGAGCCCACGTGCAGTCGCTCGCGCATCACCTCCAGGGCCTCTCCGGTCCAGAACCGCGCGTTCCGGATTTCATTTCTCGCCGCGTTCCTCTCGGCGTCGCGGACGGCGATCGCCGAAGATTCGATTCCGATCGCCTCGGCCGCGCGCTTCGCGAGCGGGAGCGTGAACGTTCCGGTGCCCGAATAGACGTCCAGCACGCGCTCCGAGCCGCCGAGCGCCAAGGCCTCGAGCGCCGTTTCGAGAAGCCGTTCCGCCTGCTTCGTGTTGGTCTGGAAGAAGGAATTCGAAGAGATCTCGAACGTGAGGCCGCCCAGCACTTCGGAGATCGTGGCCTTGCCCGCGAGGAGGCGCTCCTCCTCTCCCACGGCGACCTGGGCTTTCCGGCGCGTCAGGTTCAGAACCACGCTCTGGACCGATGGAAAGCGCCCGCGAAGCTCCGCCGCGAGCCGCTCGAGGGCGGGATGCGATTCGCCGGCCACGAGGTTCACCATGACCTCGCCCGTACGGATTCCCTCCCGTACCACGAGGAACCGCAGAAGTCCCGTGTGCCGCCTCAAATCGTAGGGCTGGAGATTCTCGCGACGGGCGAAATCGCGGGTGAAGGCCACGATCTCGCTCGAGACCGGGGTTGCGATGAAGCAGCGCTCGAGGTCGAAGGGCTTGTCGTAGAACCCGCGGCGGTGAAGGCCCAGCGTGAGCGCGCCCTTCTCGTCCCGGCCGAAGCTGTACTCCATCTTGTTCCGGTAGTGGAACCGCTCGTCCGCGGCCAGGACCGGCCGGATGGCGGCCCGCACCCTCCCCAGGTGCTCGAGGCACCCTTCCACCTGCCGCTGCTTGTGCCGGAGCTGGCCGGCGCCTCCGGTAAATCGTGGCGATCACGCGATCTCCGGGGAGCGCATTCTCGACGAACATCACGAGTCCGTTCACCTTGGAAAGCGCGTTCCCGCCGAACGCCAGATCGGTGACTTGAAGCTCCAGGGTGGCTCCACGGCGAAGGTGGACGGTGGGATCCGAAGGCATACCAAGGGACTGCGGCCTCGGCGTCAGTGCAGGGGGGTTCAGCTCAGGCGTTTCCATCCACGGAGTCTACACCATCGATTCCGCTCAGGATGAGCCCCTCGAATACCGAAACTGTATGCGACACGGCAGATTGCCGTGGTGACCCGAGGGACTGTCGATGGGCTCCAGGCGGGATTTCGTTCAGGGAAGAACGACCGTTCGCCTTGCCGGCGCGATGCTCGTGCTCGCGGGTCTCCTTGGCGTCCCGGCGCGCGGCGCGTGCTCCTCGGCCGGGCCGGTCAACTTCTCGGGCAATCTCGACCTCGTCTATGTCACGCGTCCGAACGAGACGGGCATCAACTTCAATATGTACGGGGAGAACCCCTTCCACTCCGCGCGCATTCGCCTCTTTGCCGATGCCCCCATCCAGGACCACGTCCACGTCTTCACCGAGTTCTTCTACGACGACGATGCGATGTTCGCGCGCCTCTTCGGCGGCTTCGTCCGGCTCTCGGATCCGAAAGGGAGGGACCTCCACCTGGAGGCCGGGAAGATACCGCTCCACGTCGGCGCCTTTCCCAACCGTTCCTACGCGCACAAGAACAACCTCATCGGGTCGCCACTCATGTACCAGTACAAGACGGACGTCCGGAACGATCAGGTCCCGACGACCGCGGAGGACATCGTGGCGAACCGCGGCCTGGGGTACAGGACGAGCTTCCTCACGCCGGGGCTCACGGGCGTGGGATACGACGGGGGGAGCGCCACGCCGGTCATGTACGAGAACTGCTGGGATTTCGGTCTCGTGGCTCTGGGCACGGTGGCGCCGTTCGAGTTCGCGGCCGGGGTGACGAACGGCACGGTCGGCGCACCGGTCATGAGCGACGACAACGACGGCAAGCAGATCCTGGGCAGGATCGGATTCGTGCCCGCGCCCTGGCTCCGCGCGGGCATCTCCGGAGCGCGCGGGCCCTATCTGCAGAGCGGCCTGAACGAAGACCTCCCGCCCGGACACACGGTGGACGAATACATGCAGGTCTTGCTGGGCTCCGACCTCGAGCTCTCCTACAGCCATGGCGTCCTCTATTCGGAATATGTCCGGAACCGCTTCGAGTCTCCCTTCGTCGGAAATCTCAACATGCAAGCCTGGTACGTCGAGGGCAAGTGGACGGTCCTTCCGGGTTGGTATGTCGCGGGGCGATACGACCGGATGGTCTTCGACGATCTCAAGCTCGCCGCCGGTGGCGTCGCTGCCTGGGACGCGGACGTCTGGAAGCGGGAGATCGGAATCGGATTCAAGCCTTCGGGGAGCCTGGTCGCCAAGCTCGTGCATCAGCAGTCCCAGGTCAACGTCGCTCCGGCCCGGGTCCGCTCGTTCGCGGCGGCACAGCTCTCGGTGGCGTTCTGATGCGGACCGCACTCTTCGTTCTCGTGGCGATGCTGCTCGCGGTCGCGCTCGTCGCGGCCGAGCCCGCCCTCGCGGGGGTGATCGAAGGATCGGTCGCGCTCACGCCCGCCGACCTCGCGATCCATGACAACTCCAGGCCGAACCCGTACGTGGGGCAGCTCAGCGCCTCGGCCAGCGTCGCGGCCGCGGCGGCCGCGGTGGACACGGTGTATGGCATCGCCTGGGTCGCGGACCTCCCGCCGGAAGCCGGAGTGGCGCGCCCGCCCGCCCGGATGGATCAGCTGGGGCAGCGCTTCGTTCCGCGCGTTCTCGTGATCGTCGCGGGGCAGGAGGTCGAGTTCCACAACAGCGACAACGTCTTTCACAACATCTTCTCCTACTCGCCCCCCAAGAAGTTCGACCTGGGACGTTACCCGAAGGGCAGATCGCGCAGCGTGACCTTCGTGAAGCCGGGAGCCGTGCAGGTCTACTGCGACATTCATTCCGATATGCGGGGCGACATCATCGTGGCTCCCACGCGGCGATTCGCGCGGATCGGCCCCGGGGGCTCGTTCCGGATCGAGGACGTTCCACCCGGAGACCACACGGTCAAGGTCTGGCTCAGCTCGGGCACGCGCTCGACCGCGGTCCAAGTACCCGAGCGAGGAACCGCGACCCTCTCCACCCTGATGCCATGACGCCGCTGCGGCTGCCCAGGCCGAGCGTCTCTCTCGCCGTCAAGATCGCGGCGACCACCTCCCTCCCGATCCTCGCCGTGCTCGTCACGGCGCTTCTCGCCGTGAACTCCCGCGTCGCCGCGCAGCAGAACCGCACCGTGACCGCGGACCTCGCGCGCGCGGCCCTCTCCTTCGAGAAGCAGATGGCACGTCAGGGAGAGGACCTGAAGCGGATCGGAACGGTCGTGACGCGGGATCCCAAGTTCTTCGCGATGTTCACGCTGCCCAAGTCGGACCGGGGCTCGGAGGATTATCAGCAGACCCTGGCCGGCGTGGCCGCCGACTTCCAGCACGACACCGAGGCGCCGATCTTCGACGTGACGGACGACGCGGGCGTCATCCTCGCGCGAGCCGGACGCCCCGGTCAGTACGGCATCGACATCTCGCGATCGAGCCTCATCCGCGAGGCGCTCGCGAGGCGCCCGGCCAGCGGGTACGTCATGGAGGGGCGGAGTGCGTACCGGGTCGCCGTCCTCCCGATCGTGGTGGGCGGGTCGCTCGTGGGCACGCTGACTCTGGGGAAGAGCGTCGATCTGGCGCTGGCCCAGGCCCTGAAGGAGACGACGCGGAGCGAGGTCGTGTTCACGGTGGACGGCGAGATCATTTCCAGCACGGTCCCCGAATCGCCCCTGCGCGCGATTCTGCGAGAGAAGGCGCGCGAGTGGCGCGATCGGGAAGCGAAGCGCGGGATCCTTCCTCTGGGCGCCACGCTCGAGGTGGTGCCTTCCCCGAACGAGCGGTTCCTGGCGCTCCGCGGCGAGGTGTCCGGCCTCGAGATGGGCGGGAGTCTGAGCTACGTCCTGCTTCGCTCCCTCGATCAGGAGACGGCGATGGTGAGACGGATCGGCGCCGATCTTCTGTGGGTGGGCGCCGCCGCGGCGGTCCTCGCCCTTCTGCTCGGCCTCGGAATCGCGGCCGGAGTCACGCGGCCGATCCGGCGCCTCGTCCAGGCCGCGAACGAGATGCGGGTCGGAAACTACGATTTCCCGCTGGACGTGCGCTCGAGGGACGAGATGGGGCGGCTCGCCGAGGATTTCGAGGCGATGCGCGCGTCGCAGCGGAGCGAGATCCAGAGGCTGGGGGAGATCGACCGGATGAAATCCAACTTCATCGCGATCGCGTCCCACGAGATCGTCACGCCGGTCACGATGATCAAGGCCTATGCGGAGATGATCGGGGGCGGCGCGCTGGGCCCGGTGACCGAGAACCAACGCGAGGGTCTTGCCGCGATCGGCCGCGGTACGGCGACCCTGACGCGCCTGGCCCGCGATCTGACCGACATGTCGCTCCTGGACCGGGATCAGCTGCCCGCGAACTTCGAGCCTTCGGACCTCGGCGAGATCCTCGAGGAGATCGCCGTGCAGGTTTCCCCCTTCGTCACCCAGCGGAATCAGCAGCTTTCGATCAGCGTGGAAACCGGGCTCGTCCATCCGCGCATCGACCGCGACTATCTGGGTCAGGCGATCCTGAACGTCGTGATGAACGCGGTTCGCTTCACCGCCGACGGCGGGGCCGTCGACCTCTCGACGAAGCGCGTGCCTGACGGGGCGGAGATCGCGGTCACGGACACCGGGATCGGGATCCCCAAGGAGGACCAGGAGAAGATCTTCGCGAGGCTGGTCGAGCTGAAGGACATCAACCTCCATTCCTCCGGAACCGCGGAATTCAACTCGTCGGGCCTCGGGCTGGGCCTCTCGATCGCCCGCGGCATCGTCGAGGCGCACGGAGGAACGATCCGAGTCGAGAGCGAGGTGGGGAAGGGCAGCACCTTCCGGATCCTGCTTCCGTTCATGCCAGAGAGCACGGCCCCCGGGAAGGGGACCGGCGCTTCGGGAGACTCCGCGAGACAACTCCGCCAGACATCTTCAGTCAATTAACCGCGACACACTCAATCGCCGCACATACAGCGACTTAAGACATCAGCCCCAAAGGCGTCCTCGATAATTGTCTGTTTAGCGTTTCACCGAGCTACACCGGACCGCATTTCGCACTGCCCCTATGCTGCTGTAAGACAAACACCTACGGGCCAAGTTTTGCCGCTCATTGCAAATGGCACGGCGGCTGCTCTTACGTCCGGGCGTAGGCAGGCAGGAAGGTCGGAAGGAAACCCAAAAGAAGCGAGGTGAGTGATGGCACTTCTTCTCCCGATTCTCGTGATCATCGCGTTCGCAGGCACCGTTCCTCCGCCTCCGGGCAAGGCTGGCTGGTAAGCGAAAGCACGGAAGCACCGAACACCGAACACCGGATTCGAAGACGGACCGAAGCAAGAGAAGCACACGAAGGGGGGTGAAGACAGATGGCGCTGCTACTTCCGATTCTCGTGATCATCGCGTTCGCAGGTACCGCTCCACCGCCGCCCGGCAAGGCCGGCTGGTAGGAGGCAAGATCCGGCGCCTTCGAGCCGGAGCAGTACCGGGCGCAGGTAGGGCGAACTCCTGCGATTTCCGGAATAGGCTAAAAGATCGATGGGCCATCAGTAGGCTTCCCCTGGTGGCCTTTCGATTTTGGGGGCGTAACGGGGGGGCGAACTGGCCAGCGGGCGGGAAGCTGTGATACCGTGGGCCTTCGTCCCCTCGCCCTTTTCCTTCCCCGTGGAAAGGATCGCCCCGGATGAGCAAGCGACCGATGTCCGAGATCGGCCGGATGCTCGAATGCGACATACCCTCGGTGATGCCGGTGCTCCCTCTCATGAGCACCGTCGTGTTTCCCCTGGGGGTTACATCGATCCAGATCCGCCTGGAGCAATCGAAGGCCCTTCTTCGCGACCACTCCGAGCCCGACCGGCTCATCGCCCTCGTCTATAGCCCGGCCAAGCGGGAAGGGGACCTGAACCCCGACCAGCTCAGCAAGATCGGCCTGGCCGCGCGCATCATCCGAATCCTCAACATGCCCAGCGGCAACGTCCAGGTCACCCTGGAGGGGCTGCGCCGCATCGGGGTCGAGGAGATCGTGCGCTCCGAGCCCTATCTCGAGGCCCGGGTTTCCTGTCCACCGGAGCCCACGGTCGACCCGGCCCGCGTGAGCGTCCTCGCGACCCGAATCCTGGCGTTGCTCAGGACCATCTCGCAGCTGGACCACTTCTACCCCTCCGAGATGGAAAACGTGTTCAGCATGAACCTTGGGGATCCCGGGCTCTTCGCGGACACGGTCGCCTCCATCGTGCGGCTCCCCGTCGAGACGAAGCAGCGCGTGATCGAGACCCTGGACGTCGGCGAGCGTCTCCTCCTCGTGGCGGAGGCCGTCGAAAGCGAGGTGGGGCGTCTCAGCGTCGCCGAGGACGTGGTGCGGCGCACCTCGGCGAACGTGGAGAAGAACCAGCGCGAGTTCTTCCTCCGCCAGCAGCTCACGGAGATCCGCCGCCAGCTCGGGGACGAGGATCCTCAAGAATTGCTGGTGCGGCAGATCCTGGACCGGGCCGACGGACTGAATCTGCCTCCCCATGTCCATTCCGTCGTGTACGAGGAGGCGAACCGCCTTCGGTACCTGGCGCCGACCACGCAGGAGGCGGGCGTCATCCGCAACTACATCGAATGGCTGCTGTCGCTGCCCTGGAGCCGGCCGGTGCGCAAGCCGATCGACCTCGAGGAGGTCACGAAGAGCCTCAACGCGGAGCACTTCGGTCTCGACAAGGTGAAGGAACGGATCCTCGAATACCTGGCGGTGCTCAAGCTGAAGAACGATTCCAGGGGACCGATCCTCTGCTTCGCCGGGCCGCCGGGCACCGGGAAGACCTCGCTGGGGAGCTCCATCGCCCGGGCGTTGGGGCGGGACTTCGTGCGCATGAGCGTGGGCGGCGTTCGGGACGAGGCGGAGATCCGGGGGCACCGCCGCACCTACATCGGCTCCCGCCCCGGCAAGATCATCCGCAGCCTCCGCGACATCCACAGCAGCAACCCCGTGTTCATGATCGACGAGATCGACAAGCTGGGGCACGACTCCCAGGGGGATCCGGCCTCGGCGCTCCTCGAGGTGCTGGACCACGAGCAGAACGCCCATTTCGTGGACCACTACATCGAGATCCCGTTCGATCTCTCGGAAGTGCTCTTCATCACCACCGCGAACGTGCTCGACTTCATTCCCACGCCCCTCCTCGACCGAATGGAAGTGATCCAGATCCCCGGCTACATGGACGCGGAGAAGATCGAGATCGCGAAACGGCATCTCATTCCGCGCGCCGCGCGGGAGCACGGCCTGAACGAAGGGGACATCACCTTCGATGACGCGGCCATCGTCAAGATGATCCGCGAGTACTCGCGCGAGGCGGGAGTCCGCCAGCTGGAGCGCGCCATCGAGACCGTGTGCCGGAAGTGCGCGCGCCAGAGGACCACGGGGTACACGGGTACCTGGTCCTTCGACGAGGCCGACGTCGAGAAGCTCCTCGGGCCCCCGTACGTGCTTCCGGAGATGGCGGAGGGTCACGCCGAGGTGGGCGTGGCGACCGGGCTCGCGTGGACGACGACCGGAGGGGATCTTCTCCTCATCGAATCCTTGAAGATGCGCGGCGCCGGCCGCGTGATCGTCACGGGACAGCTGGGGGACGTCATGAAGGAGTCGGTGCAGGCGGCGCACAGCTACGTGCGGGCCCGGGCCGAGCTGCTCGGGATCGACCCCGAGGTGTTCGACGACTACGACCTCCACATCCATTTCCCCGAAGGCGCCGTGCCCAAGGACGGGCCCTCCGCGGGGATCACGATCGTGATGGCCATCGCCTCCGCCCTGGCCGAGGCGCCGATCCGGAACGACGTGGCCATGACGGGAGAGGTGACCTTGCGCGGTAAGGTCATCGCGGTCGGGGGGCTGAAAGAAAAGATCATGGCGGCGTACCGTGCCGGCATCAAGACGGTCGTGTTTCCCGCGGACAACCAGAAGGACATCGTGGAGGTCCCCGAGTCGGTGCAATCCAACATGACCCTCGTCCCCGTGAGCGCGGTGGACGAGGTCTTTCGCTATGCCTTCGTCGGAGTGGCGGAGCGCATTGCCGAGCTCGAGGCGCGCAAGGCCGCCGGCGGGAAAGCTTCGGCCAAGGCGAAGAAGAAGCGGAAGCACAAGCGCATCAATTCGAAGAAGAAGAACCGGCGTCCGGAGCCCGTGCTTCGCCAGAAGGCGGCGAGGGAGCGCTCCCCCCGGAACCACCGGGGAGGGCGCTAGTCCTCGCTTCGTTCCATCTACCTCCTCGCACGGTTCAGCATCGAATCCGCGAGACTCCACGCCGCCAGGATCAGTACCGGCCAGGTCACGTCGAAGAAGCTCCGCCGGTCGAAGAACACCCACGCCATCCCGACGAGAATGATCAGGAACCAGAGCGCGCGATAGATCACCCCCGGCAGGATTCCCCGAGGGCCGAACAGGGAAGGGATCATCCCGGTCGTGGCGTGGGCCGACGATACCGTGCGCGTGAACCCCACGAAGTACATGGCCATCCCCGCGAGGATCCCCTGGGTGAGATCGGGAGACCACCTCGGAGGAAAGAGCGCGAAGGCCGCGCAGCCGATTCCGATGAGCGCCACGAATACCGGGATCCAGGAAGGTCGCATGGCCCTCTCAGCTCCACGCCATGATTCCGCAATAGGCGGCGGCGCCCGCGAGCCCCACGGCGCTGCCGATCGAGCGGCAACCGGGCCAATCCCCCATCGCGGAGCAGCCTGCGTTCACCGCGCCGAGGACCCGGTCCCCCACCACGGAGAAGCAAAGCCCGAACTTCGCCCAGTTGAGCCGCTCGGGGGCCTGGTGGCCTGATCCGGACGCCGGCTGGACGTACGTCGACCCGGGCCGGATCCACAACCCGTTCGCCGCGCCGTTCACAGGCAGGAATCCCTCTTCTCCCGCCCGCGGTCTCCGCCGGAGCAGGTCGAAGGTCTCCACGCGCGTACGGCCGTTCAATTCATTCAGAACGAAGTAGCGCGCATGGTCGGGATCGGACCGGAACTGGTACGGGATCATCGTGATCCGGATGCGGTCGCCGCTCTGCGTGGAGCCCGTGACCCCGACGACTCCGCTCGTGTGCTTCTCGACCTCCGGGTCGGCGGCCTCCAACTGGACCGCTCGAGCCATGAGCGGACTCTTCCCCGCGAGCGCCGTGAGGCCCCGCAGCTCTTCGGCCGACGTGATCCAATGAGCTTCGCGGATCATGGAGGGATCCGGGCCGGGCCTCGGCGAGGGCCCGGTCGTATGGCGCCCGGCTTCCCTGGAACATCCGGAGAGCACGAGCCCCAGCGCGGAGACTGCGAAAGCGGAAACAACGAGGCACATCCTGAGACGGTCCATTTCGGCACCCCTTTCGATTCGCGCGGCGATGCCGCGCCGTGGGCGCCGAGGAGCGAGGGCGATGTGCTCCTGAGCACGATCCGTTCCAGCACGGAGCGAGCGAGGCAAACAAGCGGGTCCGCGGAAACGCGGATGGAATCGAGGGATGGATGGATTGGGCGCGCGTGCGCTCGCGCCTGCCGCGGGGAGAAAGGCGTCGGCGCTCCGACGCTGCTACATGCCGCCGATACGGAACCGCTGTCCGATGGTGAGCTGCACCGATTCGTCGAGCCGGACGGTCGTGGTCGCGGTCTGCCGCAGACGATCGATTCTCCCCTCCAGCGCCACCGCGTTCTCCCCCAGACCGGGGACGCGGAGGAACGCGAGCTGGAGATGCCCCGAGTACCGCTCGTCCCGGTAGCCCTGGAGGTCGTAGGTCCGCGAAGCCCCCGAAACGAACGGCGTGACGAGCACCCGTCCCGGTATCGCTTCCCAGCGCGCTTCGAAGGAGCCCTGGAAGGTCATGTCGGTCAGGTCGAGCTCGCGCGACCGGTTCTGCTCGACGCCCAGGGTCACGGTGCTCAGCACCCTACCGGGGTGGCGGCGCGTGGAGACCAGGGAGCCCGACACGATCCGCCGATTCGTCCCGGTCCGCATCGGGTCCTTGAGGAAGGTGAGGTCGAACCGGGCGGTCGTTCTTCCCCCCAGCGGCTCGGCCGCGGTGTACTCGGTGGCGATCCGGTCCTCGGTGAGCTCGGTGTTCGCCCCGCGGTGGGTCACGCGCACGAAGGACGGAGTGACCCAGCTGTCCGGATTCATCATGAGCCTCGCTCCGATCGTTCCCGTCTGCACGCGCACGACCGGGACCAGTCCTTCGCGGGAGGCGGGCTCCTCGGAACGGAAGCTTCCGAAGAGGTTCCATTTCCAGAGGGCGCGATCCAGTCTGGCGTATCCGCCCCGGCGGTCGGAGAGCGCGTAGGGATTGAGGGCGGTCTCGAGCGAGGGTTGATAGGAAAAAACCTGCGCCTGAGCCTTGATGCCGGCCTCCACGCCCTGGAGCTCTCCGCGCCACGCGGTCCGGGAGCGTCCCTCCTCGACCCCGGCCGTGGTGCGATGCCGCACCGTGGCGCCGTCCGCGAGCAGCGTCCAGGCGCCCGGAAGATCGAATCGTCCCGTCGCTCCGTAGGTGACGCTCCGGTGGACCACGCCGCTGTCGCCGGCGCTGAGGGGATACGTGGCGGGCCCGCGCTTCTCGTGCGTGTATCCGGCGTAGAGCGTCGTGCGCACCTTCTCGCCCAGCCAGGAGCGCGCGAGTCGCGCCGCATAGAGATCCGATCCGGATCCCCGGATGGGGCCCGCGGCCGAAATGGGATGGGACGCGAGCGCCAGGTAGCCTTCGAGCTCGCCGAGCGGCGTGCGGTGCAGCGCGGCCTGAGCGCTCCTGCGTGGAACGGGGCTCATGAGGAGCGGACTCTCTGTCGCGCCCACGGGGGGCGCGTCGCTCCATTCCAGGGATCCGCGCGGATCGGTGTAGCGCAGCTTCAGATGCTGGGGCTTCCCGCTGCCGTTCCTCGTCTCGTCGAAGCGAAGTCGCATCGAGACCGACGCCTGGAGCTGGCGCGTCGAGGTCACATCATAGACGCCGTCCCAGGATCCCCAGCCCACCGCCGATCCCTGTTCGCCCCGGAATGACGATCGGCCCTCGGCCAGCCACGTCAGCGAGCTCCGGAGCGGCCGGTATGGGACGACCTCCGGCGTGGATGTGGGCGGCTTCATGAAGGGCGCCTTCAGGGGAGACACCCCATTCGGCGGAGGCGCGCAGACGAAGGAGACCGGATTGGCGGAGAAGGGCTGCGGAGCCTCGACCTGGAACTGGAGCCGGTGCTCTCCCAGCCGCCGGGTCGGAAGCGGCCCGCGCATCGCGACCGTCACGGGACGGCCTGCCTCCATGTAGCCCTCCTCGATCGAGATCAAATCCCCATCCATGTAGAAGCCGGCGCGGAAGGGGCCCGTGCCGTTCCCCACGACGACCGCCCGCGGAACGATCGTGTCTCCGGCGGCGATCACGGCGCCGTGCACCGGCCATTCGAGGACAGCGGAGCGAACGAGGACGTCGGTGGCCATCGCGGGGAGCACCGTCGCCTGGTGGCAGAGGACACTCGTCGGCTCCACGCGGAAGCACGCGTCCACGACGACCGGAGTGGAGACCTCGTCGGCTCCGGTGAACGTGAGCCGCACCCCGAGCATTCCTTGCGGAATCGTTCGCGCGACCGATGCCGGGATGAGGACCGGAACCGTGAGGCCCGTGGCGCCGAGCCGGGGCAGGAAGCCCCCGAACGGCAGCGTGTATTCGTAGAGGGGCGTGACCGAGAGATCGAGAGGCACCGACCCATCGTTCGTGATGAAGGGGGACGGGAGAAGCTGCACGCGCGCCGACGTGAACGTGACGGCGGTCCCCGCCGTCTCGCGCACGGGGATCGTGGCGGGAAGGGGGACGTCGGGGGTCAGGGAAAGGTTCACGTTCCCCTGGGCCTGCACTCGCTCCACGACCGCCCGCGAGATCACCCGGAACGTGTAGACCTCGTCGTAGTAGGAGGGATTGTTGTAAACCGCCCCGGTGGTGTCCTGAAGGGTGTTCAGCTTGAAGGAATAGCTGTGGCCGAACGCCAGCGGCTGGAACGGAGTGATCGTGAGTGTGTCCCCCCGCGGCGACCAGGTGTCGGGCCCCGTGCCGGTCAGCCCCCCGGTCGACGTATCGGGAGCGATCGAATAGAAGGCCGTCTTTCCCGTCGGCCTGTCGAAGATGAACTTGATCCGGACGTCGGGGAGCACGTGCGTCGCGTTGTTCTCCGGGTAGGTACCGAGGACGCGCGGAGCCTGCTGCGCGGAGCAGGGATTCGCGAGCAGAAGAAATGCCGCGAAGATGCCGAAGAAAGGAGGAAGAGACCCTCGCGATCTCACCCCGCGCGGGCTCGGGCTCCATCCGGAGGGGGAATGGGATTGCGGAGGGCGACAGCGCGACCGTATCATGAGCGGCCAATGCTAGCAAAATCGCGGGCCTCCGTAACGCCTTCCCGGCGTCCCAAGTCGTTGAACGGCCGCGCTCCGACGCCGGTCGGGGTCCTCGGGGCCACCGGCACGGTGGGGCAGCGCTTCATCCAGCTGCTCGAGAATCACCCCTGGTTCTACGTGGACGAGGTGATGGCCTCCGACCAGAGCGCCGGGAAACCCTATGCCGAGGCGGTCGGGGCGCGCTGGAAGCTCACGACGCGGATTCCCGAAGGGGTCGCCCGGCTCAAGGTGCGCGGTCCGGCGGAGAAGCTACGCTCGCCGGTTCTTTTTTCCGCGCTGGATGCCTCGGTGGCGGGGGAGCTGGAGGAGCAGTACGCGCGCGCGGGGCATCTGGTCTCCTCGAATTCCAGGAACCACCGGCTCGATCCCCTGGTGCCGCTCGTGATCCCCGAGGTGAACCGTGACCACATCGAGCTCCTGGAGCGGCAGAAATTCTCGAACGGCCCGAACGGCAGGGGCGGCATCCTCACCAATCCGAATTGCTCCGCCATCGTGCTGGTCATGGCTTTGGCGCCCCTCCATCGCGCCTTCGGCGTGGAATCGGTCATCGTGACCACGTTTCAGGCCACGAGCGGCGCCGGGTACCCGGGCGTTCCCTCCCTCGATATCCTCGGGAACGTCGTGCCGTACATTCCCGGGGAGGAGCCCAAGATGGAATCCGAGACCAACAAGATCCTGGGCACCCTCGGCGCGCGTGGCCTTCCGCCCGCTGGATCGCATGGCCCTTCCGTCCGCGCCGGCCGAGCCGATCCACGTGCGTGAGGAGGACGACCGGCCGCAGCCGCGCCTGGACGTGGACCGCTCCTCGGGCATGGGCGTGACCCTCGGCAGGCTTCGCCCCTGCCCCGTGCTCGACTGGAAGTTCGATGCGCTCGGACACAACACCATCCGCGGCGCCGCGGGAGCCGCGATCCTGAACGCCGAGCTCCTCGCGCATGCCGGCCGGATCTAGCTTGGCCCCGGCGACGGCGACGCGCGATTTCATCTTCGTGCGTCACGGCGAGACGGATTGGAATCGCGAAAAACGAATCCAGGGCTCGAAGGGCGCACCGATGAATCCCGCGGGGCACGAGCAGTCGAAGGGCCTCGCGCGCTCCCTCTGGGAGGTGCCGATCCAGGCGGTCTATTCGAGCGCGATGCCGCGGGCGGTCGAGACCGCGTCCTACGTGGCGGGCCCGCACCGCGTGAACGTGGCGATCGACCCGAGACTCAACGAGATCCATCACGGAGAATGGGAAGGGCTCGCCGAATCGGACCTGCCCGATCTGGCGCTCTATCGGAAATGGCGCGAGGACCCGACCGCGGTGACGCTTCCCGGCGCGGAGCCGCTCGCCGCCGTGCACGAGCGCGCGCTCGCGGCGATGCGCGACATCGCCGCGAAGCATCCCGCATCGGAGGGACTGGTCGCGGTCGTGTCGCATCAGATCGTGCTGGCGCTGCTCAAGTGCCATGTTCTCGATCGTCCCTGGAGCCAGATCCGCCGTCTTGCGCTCGGGGTCGCTTCGTACGAAGTTCTGACCACAGGCGAGGGATTTGCGCCCCGGCCGTAGGGGCCCCGCCGTCGCATCGTCGGGCCCGCGCCAAGCGGAACCTGCCGGCTCACCTTGGGGTAGAGGAACGCTAATGGGAATGCGCCTTTTCGGGGAACATCCGTGGCTGATTCCGGCCGCCATCTTCCTCGGGTTCGGGGTCTTGTCCTCCTCGGACGCCGCGGCCACGACGTTCAAGGAGGTCGCGGCGGACACGAGCCGCGAGACCGATCCCGCGCCTTCTCCGGATGGAAAGTGGATCGCGTTCACCTCCGATCGCGGAGGGCACGGCTCGAGCCAGATCTACATCATGCCCGCCGAAGGGGGGGAGCCGCGCCAGCTCACGGACGAGCCGGACAGCGTGCGCGCGGGGACTCCGAGCTGGGCGCCCGACGGGAAATCGATCCTCTTCGTCTCCACGCGCGGGAAGCGGTACAACGTGTACTCGATTCCCCTCGAGGGAGGGGAGGCGAAGCAGCTCACGCACGCGCCGGGCAGCCACCGCTTCGGCACCTACTCGGCCGACGGAAAGAGGATCGCGTTCTATTCGAACCGCGTTCGCCCCGGGGAGCTCTACGGATTCAACATCTTCGTGATGGGCGCCGAGGGCGAGACCGAGGACGACCTGGCCCAGCAGGTGACCGACAGCAAGGGGAGCCCCGGCCATCCCACCTGGTCTCCGGACGGAACGTGGATCGCCTTCGTCGCGAAGGAATACGATTCGACCCGCCAGCAGACCATGGAAGGGAACATCCTCTTCACCAAGTACCAGCTCTACAAGGTGCCCTCGCGGGGCGGGAAGGAGATCCGCCTCACGAAGGGACTCATCAACGGCCAGCCGTTCGAGGACACCTGGCCCTCGTGGTCACCGGACGGAAAATGGATCGCGTTCGGACGCCAGCTGGGGCCGAAGCGCGACGTGTGGATCATGGAGGTGTCGTCGGGAAAGACGTTCCCGCTCACGACGACGGGCAATTGCATCAAGCCGACCTGGGCGTGGGACTCGAAATCCATCTACTACTCCCTGGTGAACGAGAAGAACGAAGACATCTGGGTCGCCAACGATCTGACCCTGAAGCCTCCGGCCACCGATCCCACGCGACCGAGGAGGTCGCGAGCGGGGTCGCCGGTCCGAAAATCCGCGGCGCGTAGAACGCAGAGATAGGAGGGCGCCACGACTCGCGTCAGAGCCGCGCTCCTGGGTTCGGTCCTGTTCGCGGTGGTTGCCGCGGCGGCGCCGACCACTCCATCCAAGCCCGGGGTCGTTCCACAGATCGTCTTCGACGGGCTGGGGCCGCTCGCGTGGAACGCCACCGTGAGTCGGAACAAATCCACCGGCGTCGGGCTGCCCGGCTGGGCGGCGCTACGCGTGCTCGGTCCGCTCGGGGCGGAATCTCTCTTCGTGTTCCCCGCGCGTTCCCCAGCCTATCTCGTCGCTTCGTGGCCGCGTCAGGATCTCGGGTCCCACACGGTGCACATCTTCCCCGGATTTCGATGGATCGTGGTCGAGACACCGGCCGAGTCCGCGGCGGTCACCACGGCCGCGCTCATCAAGGATCCTGGCGCCAGGGCACAGCGCCGCTCCGTCTTCTACGGCCCGGACGGGGAAGTGGACTGGGAATCGAAGGACCTCCTCTCTCCCGCGCCGATCGGAAGAGACTTGGTGCTCGCCCGCCGCGCCGCGGACTCCACGCCGCGCCTGAGCGTGCTGCAGCTCCCGAGCGGGAAGCAGGTCGCGACCTGGCCCGGCGCGATGGGATGGGGAGCGTCCTCGCCCCTGGGCAATTTCCTCGCGGTGAACTCGATCGGAAACTTCGATTCCACGCAGGGTCTCCGGCAGGACGAGCTGCGCTTGATCGACCTCGAGGGAACGATCGTGTGGGCCCGGACGCTGACGGCGGATCCGCGCGAGTTCGCGGTGAGCAACTTCGGGGACGTGGCGATCGCTCGCGA
>VBOR01000089.1 GCA_005893165.1 Candidatus Eiseniibacteriota bacterium
AGGTGGGATTCAGATCGAGCAGCAGGCGGCGGGCGAACGCGCTGCCGCGGCGCTGACGAGCGGGCACCTGGAGGATCGTTTCGAGAACCGGGCGGAGCAGGAACAGCGAAAGACACGGCCAGAGCTGGTCCGTGCTGCTCGCGATGCGCCCCTGCCAGCGCTGCATCCGGAGCGTGAGGTACGTGTTGTCCATCTGCGACGTGTTGGGGAACCCCTCGAGCCCCGAATTCGCACGCTCGATGATTCCGGTGAAGTGGGACACGAGGTCGAGAGCCCACTCGGAGGGAAAGGGGAGCAGGTCCGAGGCTCCGGCCGCGAAACGCCGCGCGGCGACCCGTGGCGCGTCGAGGCGCCGGCGCGCGCCCACGCGGGGGAGGAGCAGCTCCCACCAGTAGCCGCGCGCAAGCTCCCCGAAGGATCCGTTGATGCTGATGTCGAATCGCTCGAGCAGCTTCTCGTGGTTTCGGAGAATGCGCCCGTACTCCACGAGATCGTACTCCCCGTCCGTCACCGTGAAGGCTCGCTTTACCTGCTCCCAGGCCACCGGCTCCGTCCCCGAGGAACGCGTGTGCCGGATCCCCGCGAGCTGTGCCAGGTTCTCCGAGACCACGACGTCGGGGCTGTCCGCGGCTCCGCTCACCACGGTCTCGAAGGAAGCCCCCGCCCTCAGGAACGCCGACACGACACCCCGGGAGTCGTACCCGCCGGTGAGGTCGCACACGGGCTTCGGGAAGGCACTTGCCACGCGCTGGGCCGAGTGGACGAGTGCCTCGCGCACGCGGGCCACCGCGTCCGCACCCTTGAAGCGGTCCGGCTCGAGACGGGCCGTGCTCCAGTACCGGGTTTCCCGGGGGGCATTCGATGCGGAGAATCGATGGATCGTGGCCGGCCCGAGCTTGCGCACCCCGCGGAAGAGCGTGCGGTCCTCGTAGACGATCCCGGTGCGCAAGAACTCCTGGCATCCGACCGGATCGAGACCGGCGGGGGCCAGAGCCGCCAGGACGAACGAGGAGGTGGACAAGGCCGTGCCGTGTTCCCAGGACCGGGCGAAGCAGTGGCAGCTGCCGACGAGATCCGTGAGTACCTGGACTTCGCGCGACCGTCCGTCTCCGATCACGAGGGCGAAGAAGCCCTCGAGCTCCTGCGCCAGCGCTTCGCTGCCGATTTCGAGGTAGCGCTCGAGCAAGGCCGCCTCGTTTCCGCTCCGCAGACCGTTACGGTGGAACCAGGTCCCCGCAGCGATGAGCCAGGAACCGGACCCGGGATCCTTCACGATGGGCGTACCGGAGCCGTTCATGCGTGGGAACGCGGCGGCCGAGACCCAGGCGGTCTCGAGGGTCGCGCTCGGGGCTCGTGATTTGGCTTGCCGGAAGGTCTCGAGGCCGGAGCGGAACAGGAGCGTCCTCTCCGCTTGATGATCTGGCCTGGAGACAAGCGTCAGGAAGGAGCTCACGGGTCCGAGAAGGATACCCGGCGCGAACTCCTACGTGAAGCCAAGGCTTGGGGATCTACGTAGTGCATTGCGCGATTGGGGCCACACCTGTGCCCATTCCAGTACGATCCCCGCAGTTCCCTGCAGGGGAATCCCCTTTATCCCACTCAGGGATAACCCGCATCACAGGGTGGAATGATTCTCGCTTGGGTGTAGTTTGACGATGCAGCTGCGTTCAGCGGTACTTAGGTAGAAGTGCGGCGCAGAGCCCTCCGGTCGTGCCCGGGCCGTGCCCGGTTCAATTCCGTAACCGATTCTGAGGAAGTAACTTGCGGCGTCATGGGAAGGCCCCGCGTGGAACCCACCACTGGTTTTTGGGTTAAGCTAAGTTAAGATTCAGCCGATTCTTATCCATGTAAGTTCTGCGACGTTGCCGAGTTCCCGCGGGGGTCGGCGCCATCATGGAGATTCCAACATGCTGAAACGTTCGAACCGTTCACCCTCCATCCTTCTCTCTCTGATCGGCGCGGCCTTCGGCCTGGGCTTGCTGCATTCGCCATCTGAAGGGGCGACTCTTACCGTCGGCCCTGGGAAGACCTACTCGACCATTCGAGCCGCCGCCGCGGCCGCTCAAGCAGGAGACCTGGTCGTCGTCGATCCCGGCACGTACACGGGCGACGTCTGCGCTTGGACCAGTCCGAATGTCACGGTTCGCTGTGCGGGACCGGGTCGCGCGGTTCTCAACTCCAACGGCGTCGTCCAGGATGACAAAGGGATCTGGGTCGTGGGCCCAACGGCCACGGGCTTCACGGCCGATGGCTTCGAATTCTACGGCGCCCATTCCACGGGCGGTAACGGATGCGGGATCCGGGTCGATTCGAACAACCGCGGCTGGGTTGCAATCCGGAACTGCTATTTCCATGACAACCAGATGGGGATCCTGGCCTCGCCGGACTCGCTCCTCGTCGAACATTGCGAGCTCAGCAATACGGTCCCGACCACCGTGTGCGATCCCACGTGCCGGGACGGAAACCAGCACAACATCTACGTGAACACGAGCTCCTGCCGCGTGGTCGTCTTCCGTTACAACTACTCGCACGGCTCGTGGGTGGGGCACCAGTTCAAGAGCCGCGCGCAGAACAGCTACGTCTTGTACAACCGGCTCGCGGATGAGGACGCGATGAGCGGGTACACGATCGACATCCCCGACGGCGGCCGCGCGTACATCATCGGGAATCTCATCGAGCAGGGACCGAATTCGCCTAATAGCGGGATTATCGCGTACGCGGCCGAGAGCGCGGGCAACGGCATCCTCGACCTCTACGTCGTCAACAACACGATCGTGAACGACAAGAGCAGCGGGACGTTCATCCAATCGCGCGACGGGTCGACCGTCAGGGTCGTGAACAATATCCTGTACGGGCCGGGAACTCCCTGGTCCGGAGGCATCGTGACGGCGCTCAACAACTACATCGAGCCGGATTATTCCAACACGGCGAAATTCGCGAACCCGGCTTCCTTCGATTACCACCTCACGTCGTCCTCGCCGCTCACGGTCCTGAACGCCGGTGTCCCGCCGGGCCCTTCGCTGACGGGATACGACCTGACCCCGACGAGCCAGTACGTGTTCGACTTGCAAAGCAGTCCCCGCTCGCTGCTCGGGGGGCTGGACATGGGAGCGTTCGAGTATGGGGCCGGCGGCGGCGGCCCGCCGCCCGATGCGACCGCGCCCTCGGCCATACGGGACCTGCGAAACCGCTGAAGGACGTGGGTCGCTAGCCTCGACCCGCGAAACAACCCGACGCTGAGCCGCCTTGGGACCTCCCGGGCGATCCTCATCGCCGGGCTTTCGTTTATCCTGCCGGTTCTCCTCTACCACCGCATCCGCGCCGCCACCGGGGAGAGGATCCAGCGAATGCACGAGGGACCGCTCGTGTACTTTACCCTCCGGCCTGTCGGGGCGCTCTTCTTCGCGGGACTCATCGCGTATCTGGTGAATCCCTCCGTCATGCGCTGGGCGTTTCTCCCGCTGCCCGGGAAGGTGCGCGCGCTCGGCGTCGCGGCGGGCATCGGCGGGGGGCTCCTCATGACCTGGGCGCTTCGAAGCCTGGGGAGGAATCTGACCGACACGGTGGTGACGCGAGAAAACCACACCCTGGTCCAGACCGGGCCCTATCGCTGGGTGCGCCATCCCTTCTACGATGCCGTCGCGCTTCTGATTCTCTCCGCGGTCCTGATCGCATCCAACGCGTTCCTGCTCCTGACCGGCGCGGCCGCGTTGGCGCTGATCTGGATCAGGACCAAGAGGGAAGAGGAGCTTCTTCTGGCGCGATTCGGGAATCAGTACCGGGCCTACATGATCCGCACGGGGAGGTTCCTTCCGAAGCGGTAGGGCCGGTGCGGCCTTCGCCGGGCAGGGGACTAGGTCCCGGCGACTTTCGTTTTTCTGGTGCGGGAGACAGGACTTGAACCTGCACGAGCTTGCGCCCACTGGACCCTGAACCCAGCGCGTCTGCCAGTTTCGCCACTCCCGCACGTCACCTCGGCAAGGCGAGTTAACCTACACTAGGATGCGCCGGCGTTCAACCCGGATGCCCCCGATCCGCGCGGCGTTTCGGCTTGGCGCGCCTTGCTTTAGACCCCCCGCCGTGGTAAACACGAAGACTCATCCAGGGAGGAATCATGCCGCGGCCGACCTCGAAGCCGGGCGCTGCCAAGGCTCAGAATGGCAAAGAAGAGCGCCAGGTCATCACCACCAACCGCAAGGCCCGCCACGACTACACGATCATCGAGACCTTCGAGGCGGGGATCGAGCTGCGGGGCACGGAGGTGAAGTCGCTCCGCGATTCGAAGGCGCAGCTCACGGATGCCTATGCCACGGTGGAATCCGGCCAGCTGTATCTTCGGAACGCCCACATCTCGATCTACGACCCCGGCAGCTATTCGAACCATGAGCCCACGCGCACGCGCCGGCTGCTCATGCACAAAGCGGAGATCCGCAAGCTGGAGATTCGGCTGAACCAGTCGGGCCTCACGATGGTGCCGCTCTCGCTCTACTTCCTGCGTGGCAAGGTCAAGGTGGAGCTGGCGGTCGTGAAGGGGCGGAAAACCTTCGACAAGCGCGACAAGCTCGACGAGCGGCGCGCCCGCAAGGAAATCCGCGGAATCATGCGCGGGGAGCAGCCTGAGTGAAGTTGTTCCGCGGGGCCGGAGTGAGGCGAGTTGCGCTGCTCACGGCCGGGCTCCTGGCCGCCGGGATCACCGCGGCCTTCGCCGTGCAGGGCGCCCCTCCCATCGATGTCCTCTACCCCGACCCGCAGCCTCCCGAGCGCATCCGGCCAATCGCGCTCGAGGGAACCCGCTACGTCTCCACGAACGACATCGCGCGGATCTTCAGTGCCACCAAGTACTGGCGGCCCGAGCTGCGCAAGCTCTCGCTCCGTCTCGGCGACCACACCATCCGGTTCACCGTCGATGCGCCGATCGTCCTGATCGACGAGGTGGCCCAGAACCTGATCGATTCGCCCCGCCTGGTCCAGGGCGCCGTCTACGTGCCGGAGTCGGTGCTCCGCGGCCTCATGGACTGGGGGTTCGTCCCGAACGCGACCTGGGACGAGCCCTTGCGCGCGATCCGATTCCGCTCGCCCGTTCACACGGTGAGACAGGCCCAGCTCTGGGTCCGCGGCCGCGTGACCGAAGTCTCCGCCACGCTCTTGAAGACGCTGTCCCCGCGCCTCATCTACGCCACGCCGAGCGAGCTGCGCCTTCTCTTCGAGGGTGGAACGCTCGATTCGGCCCGTGTGTTCTCCGGGGGCACCGTGCAGAGCGGAACGATCCGGGAGACGACGGACGGCGTGGAGATCCGTCTCGTCCTGACGCCGGGCGCGCAGGGTTACTCCCTGTCGGTCAGCTCCAATCGCCTGAAGCTCGCGGTCACCGACGACAACGATCTCGTGCAGCAGGGAATCTTCTCCAAGCTGGAGCCGATCGCGCTGGGCGGCGCGGACGGGAAACTGCGCACGATCGTGATCGATCCGGGGCACGGCGGGAAAGATCTCGGCGCGGCGCTCCCAGGGGGTGGCGCCGAGAAGGACGCGGCGCTCGATCTGGCGCGCGCGCTGCGTGCCGCGCTGCAAGGCATGGTCGGCGCGCGCGTGCTCCTGACACGGGACAGCGACGCGGACCTTTCCGTCTCGCGCCGCTCGGAGATCGCGAACGAATCCGGCGGGGAGCTTTTCCTGAGCATCCACTTCGACGCGGAGGGGCTGATCCGCGAGGGCGGGTTCCGCATCTACGCCCTCTCGGCGACGCCGGCCGCGGGCGCGGCGGACCGTCTGCCGCTCACCCTCGGAGGCGAGAGCGGGGCGGAGATGCGTCCGTGGGAGTCGGCGCAGGTTCAATCCGCGGGTACGAGCATCGCGCTGGGACAGACGATCGCCGACGCGCTGGCCCGGAACTATCCGCAGACCAAGGTTTCGTTCCGCACCGGCCGGATCAGCGTGCTCGAGCCGGTCGCCGCGCCCGCGGTGCTCCTCGAGTGCGGGCCCACGCCGCGAGGTCCTCAAGCCATGAGCCTTCAGGGCTACACGATCCGCGAGATCGCGAAGATCGTCGCGCAATCGATCCAGGAGATGGCGCGCGGAGGGCGCGCGTGACGGCGGCACGAGCGGACGCGAACCCCGGAGGGAGCGCGTGAACCGGCTTCAGCGCCGCTGGGTCATCGCGATCGCGGGCAGCCTCGCGGTCGTGGTCGGATTCTTCTACATCGGCCGCATGCGAAGCCACATCGACAACCAGACCCCGCGCCTGGTCCCGCTCGCGTCCGAGCTGGAGGGAACGCGCGGCGTCTACCTCTACTTCGGCACTCCCGGGGCGGACAGCCTGTCTCCGGAGTACCGCGACGTCGTGGTGAAGGACCGGCCGCAGGACCAGGTGCGCTCCATCTATCGCGAGCTGCTCGCGGGACCCTCGAAGGAGCACACGGCGCTCTTTCCCGACGGCACGGAGCTCCTCGAGGCGTACTGGACGGACAAGGGGACCCTGTACCTGGACTGGAATCGCACCCTCACGCAGGGATTCCGGGGCGGCAGCGCGCGCGAGCACGCCCTGATCGCCTCGATCGTCCGCACCGCGGGGGAGAACCTGCCTGGAGTGGAGCGCGTGATGATCCTGGTGGAAGGGGAGCCCGTGGAGACGATCGGAGGGCACTTCGACGTGCTCTCGCCCTTGCAAGTGCAGGAGTGGCGTTGACGCGGGAGCGGGCGGTGAGGCGGGATCGGGCCGCGACGCGGGACCGGAAGCACATCCTCGGCGTCTTCGACTCGGGGATCGGCGGGCTCACGGTCGTGCGCCATCTGCGCCGGCTCCTGCCCGCGTGGGACATCGTCTACTTCGGCGACACGGCGCGCGTTCCCTACGGGACCAAGTCGGACGCCACGGTGCGGCGGTTCGCGGGGGAGGCGGCGCGGTTCCTGACCCAGTTCGGCGTGACCCACCTCGTGGTGGCGTGCAATACCGTTTCGGCGGTCGCCCTTCGCTCCCTGGAGCGGGATTTCCGCGGGCTGCCCGTGGACGGCGTGCCCGCTGCTCGTGCCGCTCGCGGAGGAAGGGCTGGCCGGAAGCCGCGCGGCGCGCGAGGTGCTGCGCGACTACCTGGCGCCGCTACGCGCACGCAAGATCGACACCTTGATCCTGGGCTGCACGCACTACCCGCCGTTCAAGTCTGCGATCCGATCGGTTCTGGGGCGCAGGGTCACGCTGATCGATTCCGGAGAGGCGACCGCGCGCGGTCTTGCGCGCGCCCTTCGCTCCAATCCCGGCCCGCGGGGGCGGGGATCGCTCCGGTGCTACGTCTCGGACATTCCGCGCCAGTTCGAGGCGGTCGGCCGCCGGTTTCTGGGATCGCGCATGGGAAAGGTCTGGCTCGTGCCTCAGGACGATCTTCCCTGGTTCCAGCGGCCCCCGATCGAGGGAGCGCCATGAAGAGCGCCGGGAAGCGCGTGGACGGCCGGCGTGTCACGGAGCTTCGCCCCGTCACCATCAAGCGGGGATACCTCAAGAACGCGGAGGGCTCGGCGCTCATCCAGATGGGTGGAACCACCGTGCTCTGCGCGGCGACCGTGGAAGAGCGCGTGCCCCCGTTCTTGCGCAACACCGGGCGCGGCTGGGTGACCGCAGAGTACAGCATGCTCCCTCGCTCCTCGGCGGAGCGGATCCAGCGCGAGGTCAACCGCGGGCACCCGGGCGGGCGCACGCACGAGATCCAGCGCCTGATCGGACGCTCGCTCCGCGCGGTCACGAATCTCACGGCGCTGGGCGAGCGCCAGATCCTGATCGACTGCGACGTGATCGAAGCGGACGGTGGGACGCGCACCGCATCCATCACGGGCGCCTACGTCGTGCTCGTGGACGCGATCCGGTGGCTCGCGAAGAAGGCGCCGATCGCGGGGTCTCCGCTCCGCGACTTCGTCGCCGCGGTCTCGGTCGGCATCGTGAACGGCGCACCGTGCCTCGACCTCTGTTACGCGGAGGACTCGAAGGCGCAGGTGGACATGAACCTCGTGATGACCGGCACGGGCCGGATCGTGGAGATCCAGGGGACCGCCGAAGGGGAGGCGTTCAGCGAGCGGGAGATGGCTTCCATGATGACGCTGGGAAAGGCGGGCATTCGCAAGCTCATCCAGACCCAGCGCCGCGTGCTCGGACTGAAGCAGCTCCCCAAAGCTTGGACCTGATCGTCCTCGCGACGCGGAACGAGGGGAAGGCCCGAGAGCTCGCGAGTCTCCTCCACGGACTGGCCCGCCGCGTGGAATCGCTCCGCGATCATCCCGAAATCGAGCTTCCTTCCGAAACAGGATCCACCTATCGCGAGAATGCCCTGGCGAAGGCGCGCGCGGCGCACGATGCGCTCGGGGTCCCCGCGCTCGGAGACGACTCCGGGCTCGAGGTGGACGCGCTCCGGGGCGCGCCGGGGCTGCATTCCGCGCGCTTCGCGGGTCCCGGAGCGAGCGACCGCGCGAATATCGAGCGTCTGCTCCGCGCACTCGAGGGCGTTCCGGCCGCCCAGAGAACCGCCCGCTTCCGCTGCGTGCTCGCGCTGGTGGGCGCGCGGCGTGGCCCCATCGTGGTCGAGGGCGTCTGCGAAGGAAGAATCCTGGCCGAGCCGCGAGGCGGCGCAGGTTTCGGCTACGATCCGGTCTTCGTCCCGGAAGGAGAATCCAAAGCGTTTGCGGAACTTATGGGTGATCAGAAGGACCTCCTGAGCCACCGCGGCCGGGCCGCCCGGGCGCTTCGCGACGCGATCGAATCAGACTATTGACCTAGTAGTATTACTGAGAGTAAGCTCACTGTATGGCTGGTGCTCACGCTCGAAGTCCCTCCCTCGAGCACCTGCAAGCGCTCGCAGAAATGGCCGAACGAATTGCCCGCAACTCGTGGGGTCTGACTGCGGCGTCCAAGGCGCCCGATCCCTGCGCGGAATCGGGGATCCTCCGGATCGCTCTCGATTGCCTCGATGAGACCGTACGCCCCGACCGCTCCCCCGTGCTTCTCTACGACCTCGATGGTGAGCTGCGCTTCAAGGCGTGGAGAAATCTCTCCGAGGAATTCCGCCGCAAGATGGAGGGGCACTCTCCGTGGTCCCGCTCCGAGAAGAAGCCGGCGCCGCTCGTGCTGCCCGACATCGCGGTGGCGCCCGGCGTCGACCTCTTCCGCGCGACGATCCTCGAGGAGGGCATCCGCTCCGCGGCGCTTCTGCCCATTGCATCCGGAGGTTCGCTTCTCGGCAGGCTCTCGTTCCACTTCAACGAGCCTCATCGTTTCTCCAAAGAGGAGCTGCACGCCGGCCGGATGATCGCGGCCCAGATCGCCCTCGCGATCGAGAAGGCGCGCGCCCGGGAAGAGCTCCGCCTTCAGCGCGCCGGCGCCACGCAGGCGCTCGAGGACGCGATGGAGCGAAGAGTGGCGGAGCGCCGGCTCGCGTCGGTGCACGCCGTCACCCGCATCCTGGCGGACGCGCATTCGCTGGCCGAGGCGGTGCCCCGGATCCTGTGCTCCCTGGGGGAGTGCCTCGGCTGTGTCTTCGCGGCGTTCTGGCGCGTGGAAGGGAACGCTAACTTCGTCCGTTGCACCGAGACCTGGCAGGCGCGCGGCGTCTCGCTCGAGAGCTTCGACGCCTTGTGCCGCAGCATGAGCTTGGAGCGCGGCGTGGGCCTTCCGGGACGGGTCTGGAAGAGCGGTACGCCCGCATGGATCTCGGAGCTCCAGGCGGACCGGAATTTCCCACGATTCGAAGCCGCGGCGAGCGTGGGACTCCGGAGCGGATTCGCGTTCCCGATCAAGATCCGGGATCGCGGGCTGGGCATCATGGAGTTCTTCCTCCCGCACCGTGCCGAGCCGGATGAGCGGCTCCTGGACATGATGTCGGCGATCGGAAGCGAGATCGGCCAGTTCATCGAACGAAAGGCCGCCGAGGAGGCGTTGGCGGCAAGCGAGGAGATCACCCGTTCCATCATCGGCGCGGCTCTGGACGCCGTGATCACCATGGACTCGGGGGGCATCGTGACCGGATGGAACAGCCAGGCCGAGCGCCTCTTCGGGTGGACCCGGGAAGAAGCGCTCGGGCGACGGCTGGAGGAGACCGTGATCCCGGTCCGTCATCGCGAGCGCCACCGGGCGGGTCTCCAGCGGTTCCTCGAGACAGGCGAAGCCACGATCGTGGGCAGCCGTGTCGAGCTGGAGGCCATGCGCCGCGACGGATCCGAATTGCCGGTCGAGCTGAGCATGACGGCGATCCGGACCGGAGGCGGGTATCTCTTCAGCGCCTTCGTGCGCGACATCACCGACCGGAACCGCGAGAAGCGCCTCCTCGAGGAGAACCAGCTTCGGTTCCGCCTGATGGCCGAGGAGGCGCCCGAGATCCTCTTCACGCACACCGCGGAGGGCGCGCTCGATTACATGAGCCCCCGCTACTTCGAGTACACCGGCGCGACGCCGGAGATGAGCCTCGAGGAGCGGGCGAGGTTCACGCATCCCGAGGACCTGGAGCGCGCGATGGCGGGGTGGCGGGAGTCTCTGCGCCTGGGGATTCCCTACGCCGCCGAGTATCGCCTTCGCGGAAAGGACGGGACCTACCGGTGGTTCCACTCGCGGAGCGCTCCGCTCTTCGACGCGGAGGGCCGCGTGGCGAAGTGGTTCGGGGTGTGCAGCGACATCGACGAGCAGAAGAAAGTCTCCGAGCGTCTCATCGTGGCGAACCAGGCGAAGGACGAGTTTCTCGCCGTGCTGGCGCACGAGCTGCGCAATCCGCTGAACCCGATCCGGAGCGCCGTGCACGTGATGAACCAGGCGGGCGCGGACGACGTTTCGCGGGAGCGAGCGCGCGGGATCATCGACCGCCAGGTGCGCCACATGGCGCGCCTCGTGGACGAGCTCCTGGACGTCTCACGGATCTCCCGAGGGCGGATCCCCCTTAGGCGCGAGACGCTCGATCTGGTCCCCCTCGTCGGCTCCACGGTGGAGGACCATCGCGGCGAGATCGAAGGAAGCGGACATACGGTCCTCCTCGATCTCCCGACGGAGGCGCTCTGGGTCAGCGGCGATCCGACGCGTCTGGCTCAGATCGTCGGAAACATTCTCCAGAACGCGAACAAGTTCACCGAGGCGGGGGGAACGATCCACGTCCGCGCGCGGTGTCTTCCGGAGCATCAGGTCGCGAGCCTCTCGGTGCGGGACAGCGGGATTGGAATCGAGCCGCGCATGCTGGAGCGCGTCTTCGACACGTTCGTCCAGGCGGACCGCAGCCTGGATCACCGCGGCGGCGGGCTGGGCCTCGGGCTCGCGCTCGTGAAAGGTCTTGTCCAGCTCCACGGGGGAAGCGTCCACGCCTTCAGCGAAGGGCTGGGGAAAGGATCGGAATTCTCCATCCGGCTGCCCCTCTGCGCCGCCCCGGCGCCGCGCGCTCCCGAAGAGGTGAAGGAGCTTCCGGTCACGGGCCATTGCCATGTGCTCGTGATCGAGGACAACCGTGACTCCGGCCTGGCAATGGAGCTGGCGCTGAAGCTGAGCGGCCACGTGGTCAAGCTCGCCTGCACCGGGAAGGAGGGCGTGACGCTCGCGCATGAATTCCATCCCGACGTCGTGCTTTGCGACATCGGACTGGAAGGCGGAATGGACGGCTACGCCGTGGCGCGTGCGCTCCACTCCGATCCGGAATGCGCCGGCAGCTATCTCGTGGCGGTGACCGGGTACGGACGCGCGGAGGATATCCGGCGTTCCCGTGAGGCCGGCTTCGATCTGCACCTCACGAAGCCCATCGATCCCAAGGCGATGGATTCCATGCTGCGCGGTATCGGCGCCCGCCTGCACACCGCCCAGGCATGAGGGGCGCCCGCTCCGGCAAAGGTGGGTCGGCTGCGGGGGTGAAGTTGGGGTGGATGACGGGGATCGAACCCGCAACCACTGGAGCCACAGTCCAGTGCTCTACCATTGAGCTACATCCACCGCACGTTGGAGGCAAATCGTAGGGAAATCAGGCCCGAAGAGGCGGCGAAAACGGCGCGCGGGCCATTATGCCACACTAAAGCGTCCGCTTGAACAAAGTCGAGGCGAGCACCAGCATCACTCCCGCAAAGGATGCCATCACCAGAAAATCTGACGCCACCGAGGTAACCCCCACCCCCTTGAGCAGCAGATTCCTCAGCGCGTGGACGGCGTATCGCATGGGAAAGATCATCGAGACGGTATTGAGCCAGGCAGGGTAGCTCTCGGTCGGGTACAGCGCGCCGCTGGGGAAGAACGTGACGACGTTCAGGATGCCGAACAGGGCCCGCGGCGTCAGCGGATTGGAGACCCGCGCCATGAGCGTGAAGATGAAGAGAATGAGCCCGAGCGCGAGGAGGAGGATGCATGTCTCGGACAGGAGGATCGTCCGGATCCCACCGATGAGGGGAAGCCTCGCGATCGTGATCGACGCGACCAGCACGACCGTTCCGATGATCATGGCGAGCGTGGACGCGGAAAGCGTGAGGCCCAGGACGAGATCCAGGGCCGAGAGCGGGGTGACGAAATAGCCCTCATGGATCCCTTTCGCGCGGTCATCCACGAGGATGATGCCCCCGGCGAGCATCGCGACGAAAAAGAGGGCGAGCGCGATCACGCCGGGGACCAAGTACTGCATGAAATCCTTGTGCCCGTAGACGTCCACGCGCTCGACCTCGATTCCCGGGAAGGCCGGCGGGGTGGAGGCCCCGCGCAGCCGCGTCACGCCCGGCAGGAGCGCTCCACGCAGCTCGCGCTCGATCACCGCGGACGAGGTGTTGTCGGTGTTGTCCACCACGACCCCGAGGAGCGCGGGCTCTCCTCGTGAGTAGTGCTCGCTGAATCCCGGCGGAATGACCACCACGCCCTTGTAGTGTCCGGCGCGCAGCCGGTCGACCGCGGTCTTGGGATCGGGCTCTCCCGCGAGGCGAAAGAGATCGCGGCTCTCGGCCATCGTGACGAGCCGGTTCGCCACCTCCACCGCCGCGGCTCCCCGATCCTGCACCACGACCGCGACCGGGAGGCCGTGAAGGTCCCCGCCCATGGATTTCCCGAGGATGACCAGATAGATGATGGGCATGAGCACCATGGGGACGAGAAGGGTGCTGTTCCGGCGGAAGCGCCGCAGGTCGCGCTCGGCGACCGCAAGGGTCCTGCTGAGGCTGAAGCCGGTCATTCGTGTCTCGCTCAGCGCATCAGGGACGGGATGGCGTAGTGGTATTCCTCGGTCGCTTCGTCCCGGATCCCGCGCCCGGTGTAGTGGATGAACACGTCGTCCAGCGTCGGCTCGACCAGAGACGTGCTCTTCACCTTGTTCCCGCGGGCCCGGGAGATCTCCATGATCCCTTCCAGCGGCATGGCGTCGGACGCGAGAACCACCCGCACGGTGTGCGACGCCTCGCGGACCGCCTCGCGGATCTCGGGTAGCCGCTTCAGCTCCCCGAGAAGCTCGTCGTCCACCTCGCGGACGAACTGGACCGTGAGGCGGTCCTGCCCGGGGACGGTCTCTTTCAGCTCGGCCGGGCTTCCCAGCGCGACGATCTTTCCGTGATCGATGATCGCCAGCCGGTCGCACAACCGATCCGCCTCGTCCATGTAGTGCGTGCAGATCAGGATCGTGAGCCCTCCCTGAGCCCGGAGGGTCTCGAGAAGCTCCCAGATGACGCGACGGCTCTGCGGATCGAGACCGGTCGTCGGCTCGTCCAGGAAGAAGACGCGCGGCCGATGGATCAGCCCGCGCGCGATCTCCAGGCGCCGTCTCATGCCGCCCGAATAGGTCCCCGCCGGCTTGTCGCGCCACTCCCAGAGGCCCACCGCCTCCAGGAGCTCCCGCGCGCGCTCCTTCCGCTCCTTCCGGCCCATGCCGTAGAAGCGCGCGTAGAGATCGAGGCTCTCCAGAGCGGTGAGATCGCCGTCCACGGTGTTGGCCTGGGGAATCACGCCAATCTCCCGCCGCACCTGCGCGGTATGGGAGGCCACGTCGTGCCCCATCACCAGGGCCCGTCCGGACGTGGGCTTGAGGAGCGTATTGAGCATGCGGATCAGCGTGCTCTTCCCCGCGCCGTTCGGACCGAGGATGCCGAAGATCTCTCCCTCGAGGACCGAGAAGGTGAGGTCGTCGTCCGCGATGAAGTCTCCGAACTTCTTCGTGAGGTGCTCCACGACGACGGCGGGCATCATCGCTGGGTCCTCGCCTCCGCTTGTACGGGGGGGCTCACCTCGATGGTGACCTCCGCGGTCATGCCGTCCTTGAGCAGATGCTCCGGATTCGGTACGTGGGCGGTGACGGTGAAGGTGCGGATGTCGCGTCGCCGGGCGCCCCAGTCCTTGCGGGTCGCGAACTCGCCGGCGGGTGCGATGTCGGAGACGATGCCAGGGAAGGCGCGACGGTCGAAAGTATAGACGTGGACGATGACCCGGTCCCCGGGTCGCACCGCGCCTACCTTGGTTTCATCCACGGCCGCGTGGACCTTGACCGTGTCGTTACGCGCGATGGTGATGACCGGGGTGCCCGCCGCTACGATCTCGCCCGGGAGATGAACGCGCTCCAGGACCTCACCGCGGCCGGGCGCCTGGAGCAGCGCGTAGGATCGCTGGAGCTCTGCTTGAGCGAGCGCGCTCTCGGCCTGACGGACCTGGGCCTCCGCCGCGAGGACCTGGGCTTCCGCCATCCGGGTCGCGGCAAGCACCGTGTCCATCTGCTGCGCGGTCGCGTATCCCTTGCTCAGGAGCTCGCGGACGCGGGCCAGCTCGGTGCGGTTCCGGTCACGGCCGGCGAGGGCTTCGGCAACCGACGCGCGCGCGGAGGTGACCACGGCCCGGGCGCTCTGCACCTGCATGTCGAGATCTCGAGGATCCAGCCTCGCGACGGTCTCGCCACGCCCGACGCGACTCCCCTCCGTGACCGCCACATCCGCGATCTTGCCGCCGACCTGAAACCCGAGCTGAACCTGCTCCGCCTCGATCGTGCCCGTGGTCTGGACGTTCCCGCCTCGGTAGTCCTCCCGTCGCGTGTAGTAGCGCCAGATGAAGTAGCCGATGAGCGCCAGCACCAGAAGCAGCACCACGGGCCGGATCGCGGCTCCGTGCGTTCGTCGCTTCGCGTCATTCATTTCGGGGGTTTCCTCTCGATGCCTTGGCCGAGCGGCGGATCCACCTTCGATAGTAGAGGGTTGGAAGGAAGAAAGGTTGGCGCGCCTGGAGGGAATCGAACCCCCGACCGACGGATTAGAAATCCGTTGCTCTGTCCAACTGAGCTACAGGCGCAGTCTGACGTATAATACGTCCGGCCAGACTCTTACGGGAAGGGAGAACGTTCGCTGAGTTCCAGCCGAACTTCCAAATCGGCCCACGCACGGGCCATGACGCGCCGTGGGTCAGGCGCGCCACGTTCGCCACGCCGCGGCGCTGCTTCCAGCGCGCCCGTCTCCTTGATCACGCTCGCCCTCCTCTTCGCGATGCCGGTCTTCTTCGTGCCGGGCCACCTCGCCGAGGAATTCGAGTTCACCAAGGTGATGGTTCTCGTCACCGGCGCTCTGGTGCTCCTTGCCAGGTGGGTCGCCGCCGAGAGCTCCCGGATCACATCGGCCGGCTTCCTCTCCTGGCTGCGCGCGCTGCCGCGGCGCATCGCGGGCGCGATCCGGCACGATCCGCTCGGCGGGGCGGTCGCCCTGATGCTCCTTTCGGCCCTCGCGTCCACGGTCGTCTCGATCCGCCCCGCCCTGAGCCTCTTCGGCGCGCCGCAAAGCCGCGCCGGGTTCGAAACCATCGCCGCGATGACGGCGCTCTATTACTCCTCGCGCTCCCTCGCATCGAGCCCGCTCTGGATCCGCCGCGTGGCCCAGGCGGCGGGCGCCGGGGCCGCGGTCGCGGCCGCGTACGCCTTGCTGCAGATCGCGCACCTGGATCCGCTCACGTGGTCGCGGCAGAGCTCCTTCGGGGGACTGCTCCGTGCCGGCAGCACCGTGGGGCACGCGAACACGCTCTCCGCATACCTCGTCATGTGCCTTCCGCTCGTGATCTGGCTCGCGTCCGGAACCCGCTCGCGCGCGGGCAAGATCGGATGGCTCGTCCTCGCGGCTGCTTCGGTCTTCATCTCCGTGGCGAGCCTCTCGCGCGGAGCATGGCTCGGTCTCGCCGGCGTGGCGCTGACTGCGCTGATCCTGCTCCCCGCGTCCGGAGGCCGTCCCTCGCGCGGGTGGGTGCTGGCCGCGGGTGCGGTCGCTCTCGTGGCGCTTCTTCTGCCTCTCGTGACGCCGATGCGGACGCAGCTTCTCGACCGAGTCCACCAGCTGACCGACCTGAAAGCGGAGACGACCCGCACTCGCGTGGAGCTATGGCGGGCGGGGATTCGCATGTTCCGGGACCATCCCGGGCTGGGCGCCGGTCTCGATGCTTATGTCGCCGCGTTCCCGCGCTACCGGACCACCACACTGACCGAGATCGAGTGGGGAGGCACGCCGGCGAAGGCGCACAACGACGCGATCCAGATCCTGGCGACTCAGGGGATCCCGGGAGGTCTCGCGGCCCTGGCCATCCTGGTGCTCGGCGCCCGCGCCGTTTGGCGCGTCGCGCGCCATGGGGGCCCGGAGCTGCGCGGAGCCGCGGTCGCGGTGGGCGCGGCCCTCGTGGGATACGTCCTTCCGAGCCTCGTCGGATTCGGGACCGTGGCCACGAGCGCCCTGGCCGCAGCGCTTGCCGGCTGGGCCGCGCGAGCGGCCCGGGCGCCCGCGGCGCATGCGGTCGAAGTCGGCGGAGCCACGCACCATGGGGCACCGCAGGAAGGCGCGCCGGTCCGATCGAAATGGAATCTGGCCGCGGGCCTGATCCTCGCGGCCGCGCTCTGGTACGTGCTCGTGGACCGGCCCCTCGCGGCCGAGATGAGACTGGCCGACGCGATGCGCTACTCGCCGGCGAGCGTCCAGCGTGAGGACTTTCTGGAGCGCGCCGCGGAAGCAGCACCCTGGGACCCCCGATACCGGGCGGAGCTGGGTCGCGCGTTCTTCTTCAGAGGTCTCAGCGAGCAGGATCCCAGCATGAGCCTCGACCTTCTGTCGCGCGCCCGGGGCGAGCTCACGCAGGCGGTCCGGACCGCCCCCGAGAACGGCGAGAACAGGATCCTGCTCGCGTCGGTGCTCTCCACTCAGACCACCCTCAGTCCGGACCGGTATCCGAAGCAGGAGGTGCGCGAGGCGTTCCGGAGCGCGGTCGCGCTGGATCCCTTGAGCCCTGTCGTGCTGGTGGGCGCGACCCGGGGGCTCGTTGCCTCCGGCCTCGACCAGGACGCGCACGCTCTGGCGCTTCGCGCCGCGAGAGCCTATCCCGGCTACGCTCCGCCCTTCGCGGATCTGGGGGCGATCGCGCTGGAGCAGGGAAGAAACGCGGATGCGGCCGATACCCTGAGGCTCGCTCTCCGCCGCAACTGGCGAGGGGATGAGGGGAGCATGGCGAGCGCCTGGAACGACCTCGCGCGCGCGAACCTCGCACTCGGTCGCTACCGGGAGGCCATGGACGCCGCGGACAGCGCGCTGGCCCACAACTCGCGTCTTTCGCAGGCCTTCGTGACCAAGGAGACGGCGAAGAGGAACATGGAGCAGAAGCAGTCTCGCGCCAAGAAATAGGGGAAATGTGGCGGCGCACGGGGTGGTCGTTGCGGCGCCGGCGAGAATCGGGGCGAGAGGATTTGAACCTCCGACCCCCTGCGCCCAAGGCAGGTGCGCTACCGGGCTGCGCTACGCCCCGGTCCTGACCGGCGCCCCAGCCACTGTAACCGTCGCGCTGCCAAGCGTCAATCGGACCGCCCGATGCGTCTTGACGCCTCACCCGGCGTGAGCCTACTGTCCTCTTGGTCCCGACATAACCATCTAGGCATTGGGGGTGCATCGTGGCAGGAGTGAACAAGGTCATCCTGGTAGGAAATCTCGGCTCGGATCCCGAGGTCCGGACCACGCCCGGCGGACAGCGCGTCGCGAATTTCAGGCTCGCGACCTCGCGCAGCTGGACGGGCCAGGACGGCCAGCGCCAGGAGAAGACCGAGTGGCATTCGATCGTGGCCTGGGGAAAGCTCGCGGATATTTGCGAGCGCTATCTCCAGAAGGGGAAGCAGGTCTACGTCGAGGGCCGTCTCGAGACGAGAAACTGGCAGGACAAGGAAGGGCAGACGCGATACAAGACCGAAGTGATCTGCGAGACGATGCAGATGCTCGGGCGAGCCGGCGAGCGGAACGGTGAGCCCCCGGTGGAATCGCCGCCACGGGGCGGGGCGCCGGAGGAGAGCTTCACGCCCGCGGGCGGAAACGCGGACGACGATCTGCCGTTCTAGCGCCGAGTACCCAGGCTACTGAATATATCCGAGTGAGCGGAGCCTCTCGCGCAGCTCCTGATCCACGGGGGAGCGCAGAGGCTCTTCGCTTTTTCCCGGCGCGCGCGCGGTCTCGTACGTGGGCAGCCGCGTCTCCTGCTCCATCCGCTTCACGAGACTCGCTTCCAGCCCCCCTGGAATCGGGCGCCCGTCCATGTCGCGCGCGGTGGGAAGTCCGAACATCGCGAGGATCGTCGGCGTCACGTCGAGCACGGTGGCGCCGGAGATGCTCCCGCCTTTTTCCACGTGCGGGCCCATCATGAAGATCATGCCGTCCAGCTTGTGCGCCATGACTCCGCGGCCGCCGCCCTGGAATCCGTGATCGGAGCAGACGATCACGTCCGTGTCCTTTCCCGCCTCCTTGAGGAACTCCCCGAGCATGCGGTCCGTGAAGATGTAGTAGCTCGGAATGAGCCGCTTGAGCCAGGCGAGCTCGGCATCCGTGAGCGGCGGGGCGTAGCCCCCGGGGAGATCGATGTCCCAGTACGTGTGGGAGATCTCGTCGACGCCCCGGAAATACACGGTGAAGAAGTCCGGACGCTTGTTTCGGTAAAGCTCCAGCGCGACGCGACAGAAGGTCCGGTCCGCGGCGTAGATCCATCGCAGGTCATGGATCAATTGCTCCTGCCTTGGCGTCACGTGGGTCGTGTCGATCGGGGTGACGAACTGGAAGAGCTCCGCCCACGAGACGTTCTCCGGCTTCACGCGGAGACGCTCCACGGTCGCGTCGAGGCTGTCGGGGTACGTGCGTCTGGAATTCTTGGAGGGCCACGAGCCGGTGTCGTATTGAATGTAATCGGTCACGAGCGCGCCGTTCACGGGCAGCGCCGGCCACGTCGTCCACCACCCGACCACTCCCACGGTTTTCCCCAGGCCGCCCAGGATGTCCCAGATCGGACGCGCCCGCCATAGATTGGAAGTCGCCGGCGCCTCCCCCTCGGCTGCCTTCGCGGTCCTGGCGCCGGGATTCGCCGCGTTCGCGCGCGCGTTCTCCCGTCCGAGCTGCTTCATGAAGAAGTCGAGGATCCCGTGCTTCTGAGGCACCTTCCCGGTGGCGATGCTGGCCCAGATGATGGGGCTCTTGGTCAGGGGCTCCAGGGATCGAAGCTTTCCCGCGGATCCCTGATCGCGCATCCGGGCGAAGTTGGGGATCTTCCCCTCGTTCAGGAGCGGTCCCAGAACGTCCCACTCTCCCGCATCGACTCCGACGAGCAGCACGCGGCTCTTCGGCTTTTCGGCGCGCGCGCAATTCCACGCGGCTGCGCCCACGAGGAGTCCGAAGGCCAGGGAAGCGATGAACCGGATGCGGGTCGTGTTCGTCACCGTGGCTCCTGGGTGGGGGCGGAAATTCGGAATCGCGGAGCCTAACCTACCATTTCGCGGCTCCTGGCCTCTACTTACACCGCTCGGGAGGCCTCTGGTTCCCGCGTTGGCGGGCGCGGCGCGGCCGCCCAGCCCTCGCCTCCGGGCGGCCAACGGGACGCGAAATCCGCTTCCAACCTCATGCCGCGACGGGCCATCCAACTCGGTGCTCGTCATTACGCTCGATACCCGGTTCAACCCGCGAGTTCTGGAGAGCCCATGTCCCGAAATCACGCCGTTCTTACCGCCCTGGCATTTCTCGCCTCGGTCCTTCTTCCTGCCGCCGCTTCCGCCAAGGACTCCTCCTACGGCTTCGATACGGATCGAGATCGGTTTGGGTGGGCGATCATGTCCGGCGGGAACAGCACGACCTCCGACGTCGAGGACCAGGAGGCTCTCGACAAGCTGAAGGAGGAATACGGCGGCGACGATTTTCTGTTCCTCCGCGAAGGAGACGACCGTTACGTGATCCGGGACCGCGCTCTGATCGAGCGTGCGCAACGGGCGGTGAAGCCCGTGAACGAGGCCGGTCGCGAGCTCGGCGAAGCCGTGAGTGAGCAGGTGCACCTCGCACTGGGGACCTCGAAGGATGCTCGGGAGCGAGCCAGGCTCGGGAGGAGCATCGGCAGGCTATCGCGCGAGATCGCGCGCGCGGCGCGCCGCGGGGACGATACCGAGGATCTGGAGAGGGACAGGGACAAGCTCCAGCGCCAGCTCGATGACATGGAGGAGTCCTCCCGCGATCAGAGGGTCACGGTTCGCGAGAAGACGAAGACCAAGACGCGGTCGGAGGAAGCGTCGCGCCATCTGAAGCAGGCGACGCACCATCTACAGGATACGATGCACGACATCCTCCACGACGCGAAGGCGCGCCACCTCGCCGAGCCCATGAGGTGAGCCACGGCCCGGACAAGACGCTCCTCATGAATTGCGGTCGAGCGTGAGCGGATTCACGCCTTCGTGCATTGACTTTCGCTCCCCACTCGCCTACCTTTTTCCCTCCGCGCGCCGCTAGCTCAATTGGCAGAGCAACTGACTCTTAATCAGTAGGTTCTAGGTTCGATTCCTAGGCGGCGCACCACCTTCCGTGGACGATTCGGTGCTCGGGCACGAGGACACGAGGCTCTGCAACGATACGAGCTATCGACCGCCCGGACTTTC
>VBOR01000004.1 GCA_005893165.1 Candidatus Eiseniibacteriota bacterium
CAACCGCCAGGGCGATAGCAGCGGAGAGCGCGACAACGGTGAGTGGAATCCGCGCGCCCCAGATCACGCGGCTCAGGATATCCTGCCCGAGACGATTCGTACCGAACCAGTGTGTTGAGCTGGGAGGGAGCGCGGTTGTCTCGACGGTCGCGTTCGGGTCGAACGGAGCAACCCATGGGGCGAAGACTGCGATGAAGACGAAAAACAAAACGATGGCAATCCCACCCCACACGAGTACACCGGCGAGGCTTTTCGACTCCCCCAAAAAGACGCGGACTGCACGCCCCATCATGGATCGCCGCAAGAAACCCACAGTGACGGTCGCCATTGAGGTGCCTCAGTACCGAATCCTGGGGTCGATCCACGCGTTGAAAATGTCGATCAGGACAGAAAGGAAGACCATGATGAGGGCGTAGTACACGACCGCTCCTTGGAGGGCGGGGTAGTCGCGGTTGGAGATGGCCGTGAAAATGTAACGACCGATACCCTCCCAGGAGAAAACTGACTCGGTAAGAATCGCCCCGCTCATCAAGATTGCGAAGGTCAAACCCATCGCGGTGGACACGGGGACCATGGCGTTCTTCAATGCATGACGGTAGAACACGTCCAACGGCCGGATTCCGCGGGCGCGTGCCGCCTCGACGTAGTCCGCTTGGAGAGACTGAAGCATGTTCGCGCGGACGAGCCGAGCGAAGAACCCTGCAAGGACCAATCCCAGGGTGAGGGCGGGCAGGATGAGATGGGCCACCGCATCGATGAACGTGCGGAATTGTCCGGCTACCAGGGAGTCAATCGTGTAGAGACCCGTGACCCGCGGCGGAATCGCAAACTGCGCCGAGAGTCGGCCACCGGAATCGAACCAACGGAATTGGACGGCGAAAACAAGCTGCATGATGATTCCGAACCAGAAGATCGGCGTGTTGTAGAGCACCGCCGCGACGAGGCGTGAAATGACGTCCGCTGGGCGATCGCGCCGGGTCGCGGACACCACGCCAAGCAGCATTCCCGCGAGGACCGCCACGAACATGCTCGCCACCGTGAGCTCAATCGTCGCGGGGAGACGCTGGGCAATATCCGCCGCAACAGAATGTTGCGTGATGATCGAATTGCCCATGTCGCCAGTGAAAATTCGGCGGAGGTAGTCGACGTACTGGACGTAGAGCGGATCGTACAGGCCGAGCTGACGCCGAATTGAGTCCGCAAGAGGCCCTGAGTGCTCGCCCAGGATTGCGCCGACAGGGTCACCGGGCGCGGCCCGGAGAAAATAGAAGACCAGGGTGAGTAGGATCAAAACCATCGGACCCGTGAGGAGGAGGCGCTGGACGACGTACGCTCGGAGGGAGGCTTGGGTCCGCGGCATGGAATCGCTGGAGGGCTTCTACAACGCGAGAATCGGTAAAAGGTTTGGTGAGGGCGGTGCCCGCCGCCCTCTGATAGCTTCCCTAGCTCACCCGGAGCGTGAAGTACCGGAAGAACTGGGACTGGTCTAGAATCACGCCGGAGATACTCGGCTTGTACACCACTTGCTGGCTCGTCTGCCATAGCGGGAGGTACGGCACGTCATTCGCTAGGGCGTCTTGGATCTGACTCAGCGTTTGCGCCCTCTGTGTGCTGGCAATTGGCTGAGTTGCCTGCAGATTGATCAGCGTGTCCACAGAGTCATTCTGGTACCACGACCCGAAACTCGCGCTGCCTCCCGAGGCGTAGTGTAGGAACGGATACGTGTAGTCGTCTGGGTCCAGGTAGTCTGGGAACCAACCCAGAAGGAACACACTGAACTGCCCGAGCCTGAAGCTCTGCCGATAGACCAGCCACTCCTGGCTTTGCAATGTGACAGATACCATTCCGGTTTGTTCCAAGGCTTGCTTGACGAGCGTGGCGACATCGGCCTCGGTGCTTCCGTACCGGACCGGTGTGTACCACAGGGTGAATCGAAGCTTGTTTGTCGTGGAGAAGCCAGCTTGTGTCAGAAGCGCTTGGGCGGCGGCGATGTTGCGCGAATACCGCGTTTTGAACACGTCAGTGTGGCCGAACATCCCGCTGGGGATGAGGCTGTAGAGCGGATCCACCGAGTCCAAGAAGACCGTCGACACGATTGACGTCCGGTTCACGGCGTACGCGAATGCTTGCCGGACACGCTTGTCGTTGAAAGGCGCGGTTCGGTTGTTGAAGACGAGTCACCACGCGTTCCATCGCAGCCGGCGCCCCGAAGTAGCGGGGGTTCCGCACGAGCTCTGCGCGTTCGCCGGAAACGAAAGTGTCAATCCGGTACGGCCCGCTCGCTGAGATCGACGAGGCCAGCGGTTTGAAGGCATCGGTCTTGAACACGGTCGGGTTGACCGGCGCTAGACTCGTGAAGGCAAGCAGCAGGACCATTGGGGACCATGGACGGCCCATGTGGATCTTCACCGTCGTGGCGTCCACGACCTCGACACCCTGCGCCTGTCCCGTCGAGTAGTTCGCCCAAGTTTGATCCACTTGCTGCTGGGTTGTATTCGCCGGATCCTCGACCCGGTTGGTGAAGTTCTCGAGGTACGCGTGCGCACTCCGAATCGGGTCTAGCAGGAAAGACGGAACCGAAAGTCGGGTTTCCGGCGGGGTGACCGCGTTGTCCAGAAGCGCCTTCACGGACCGGTCAATGGAGTACTTGACGGTCGAAGCGTTAATCGGAGCACCATCCTCGAAGGTCGCGCCGGAGCGGAGATGCAGAGTGTACGTGAGCCCGTCCGAACTGATTCCGCCGTTCTGGGTGGTCGGGACCACGGTGAGCAACATCGGGATCAGCGATCCATCCCCCGACTGGTTATACGTAAGCAGCGTAGCCATGGTGTTCTGCAGGAAGTTCACCGACATGTAATTGTACGCGTCCGCGGGGTCCAACGTCTCCTCGCGCTCGGTTGTGCCGACGACGAGCACGTTGCGCGCCGCTGGTGCGGTGAGCACGATGTACGCCCCCGCTCCGACGGCCGCGATGAGGATAACGATGACTGCGATGACAGCCACCAGTCTCCTGCTCATGCGCCTCCTCTTCGTCGGTGCCCCACTCTCTGGTGCCGCACTGGTATCCATAAGATTCCGCCCCAACCCGCTCCCCTCGAATTCGAGGGATTCTTCCACCATATTCTCTATCGTCTCTTAAGCGTTTTCTACGGTCCGGACCCTTTCGTTCGTCAGATGTCCAAGGTGGATTGGTGGCCCTTCGTTCCCCGCAGTCGCTCGAGGGCTGTGTGAACGCGATTGCGGGAGAAGTCGCGCTCCTCGCAGAGGAACCTGTAGACGGCGGACTCATCTGGATCTCGGGGCGGAGGCACGGGATCCGTGGACACGGGCGGATTGAGGAAGAACGCCCGAATTGCCGCGATATCCTCTGGCAGCTGCGCAAGGACTTGCGGAGGCGCGTGGTCGAGCGAATTCCACTCTCGAATCCGCTTCACGGCGGTCTTCGGGCCGATCCCTTTTACCCCTCCGTTGAAGTCGGTGCCGATGAGGAGTGCAACGTCGATGAGTTGTTCGCGGGTAAGACCGAGGGCGTGGAGATTCTCGTCGAGGTCCAAGACCTCAGGCGGCACGGCCCGCGAGCGTCGCTGGCTCGGAAGGAACTCCGTCGATTCGACCGCAAGGAAACGCACGAACCGCGGCGCGCCGAAGAGGAGCGAGTCATAGTCTTTCGATCCCGCAGCCCAGGCGTCGCCGCGCTGGGCGAGGAACGCAGCTTGGGCTTCGCCCTCGCTCGGGGCTTGGACCCACGGGACCCCGAGAAACGTGAGTAGCGTCTTCGCCTCCTCAACCATAGGCCGGGTCAAGCGGGAGCCCATGATGGCCTTCGACCACGCTGTCGCGGTGTCTCCCGCGGCAATCGCGGCCTCGTACTCCCGCTGGGACTTCTCTCGGGCCTCCCGTCGTTTCCGGATCTCCTCGCGTTTGAGCTCGGGCGGCGGTCCATCGAAGACGAAGATGGGCCGGATGTCGTAGTCGGCAATCAGACGTGTCGTTCGGAACGCCAGCCCGTTAAGGTGGGAGGTTATCCGGCCCGCGGAATCGTGTAACGGCTGACCATCGTGGGTGCGCATGATCGAGAGAAACTGATAGAGTTCCAGATTCCCGTCGATGGCGATGGTCCGACCGCGAAGCGACTCGAGGCTTGTCGGATGACGGATCGTGATCGGCGTGAGCGTCACGCCCATGGCGCCCGCCCCATCGCCTCGGCCCGTTATGTGTTTGTTCGAAGCGAGCCCAATGGGGGACGCCGATCTCAGTCCTTCGGCGTCGCGAACGTCCACGCGTCGCGGTTCGCCGTGATCTGGTCGAGTCGGGCGAGCGCTTCTTGCTTCGGAAGGCTCAGGAAGAACTTCCCGACGTGCTTGCAGAAATCCTTCCGATCCACGAGCTTGCCCCAGTCCTCGCAGTCGTGGAGGATCGATTGCGCGCCCAGATCGAGCTCCACCCGATAGTCCTTCACCCGCGCGAGGATGGCTTGGCCATCGCGGGAAATCTCGACCTCCTTTGAATCGATTCGCTTCGCGCGGTCGAGACGGTTCCGGTCCATGAACCGCTCGAGGGCCGCCTCAACGAGGGCATCCTTCGGAACGTCCGCGCCAAAGTCTTCGAGCGTCAGCGACCGCAACCGCACCTCGGCGGGTGTCGCCACCTTCCGGAACCCATCGATGCGCTGCAGAGCGCGGGCGTGTTCTTGCGTCTGGACCCCAAGCATCCGCAAGATCTGGAGGCAGTTTTCCGGCGCGTACCCGTGGAAGTGGTTGTTGAAGAATCCGTAGACGGTCTCGGCCTGACCTGCGACTTGCTGCACCCGGGGGACCCAATCCTTGAGCTCCTCCTCCGTGTACCGGTAGTTGTACCACGGATCCGTCCCGTGGCCGTGCCACCGCAGGTACGCAAAGGGGGCCGTGACGTGCAGGTCCGGCGGCAGGAGCGGTTCATCGACGATCGTGTATGCGACGCCGGTCGCCCTCAGGAGGTCGAACGCTTCCAACGTCATCCAGGACTTGTTCCGAGGCTCAAGGGCGAACGTGAACGCCCGCGGGAGGGTGTCGAGGAAGCGATGGATGACTGTCTCCTGGAACCGGAGCCGGGGCGGGAGCTGCAGGAGGAGGGGGCCGAGCTTGCCGGCGTCGAGCAGCGGCCGCATCAGCTCGCAGTAGGCAAGCAGATCCTTGTCCGCCCCCGCCGCCACGTCGAGGAGTCGATCGTGGGTCACGGTCTGCGGAACTTTCGCCGCGAACACGAAATCCTCGGGGGTGAAGCGCGCCCAGCCTTGGACCATCCCGGGCGAAGGAGCCCGGTAGAACGTCGAGTTGATCTCGGCGGTGTCGAAGATCCGCGAATACGCTCGGAGTTTCGACTCGCTCGCGTTGCGGTACACAGGACCGATCCATTCCTGGTAGTCCCAGCCGCTGCAGCCGAACCGGAGGTGGACCATCGGCGCATCCCGAATGCGTGCACGATAGATTATCGTAGTGCCAGGGTCCGCGGGGACAAGTTTCGCCGTCCCCATGGATTCAGTTTAAGACGGAGCCGCTGTTCCATTCAGCGATGTCCGAATCCTGGGTTGGCGCGGGGGGCTGGGGGTACTTCGCCGGCGGGCTGGACGCGTACGCCCGGGCGTTCCACTTCGTTGAGGTGAATGCGTCGTTCTACCGCCGGATCCCGGACTCGATGGCGCGGCGTTGGCGGGCTCGCGTGCCCGCGGATTTTGTATTCTCCGTCAAGGCGCACCGGGATGTCACCCACGCGGACCACCTGCGGGCGTCCAAAGCCGCGAGAGAGTCGTTCTCGGCGAGCGTGCGGACCGCACGAATCCTGCGCGCACGATTCCTCATCCTGGAGACGCCACCCTCTCTCGCCTTCGACCAGCCGCAGCTCGACGGCCTCCGGGACCTTGCCGCGATGGTCGATGGCCGCATGCGGATTGGCTTGGAGGCCCGCGCGTACCGCCAGGGCTCCCTCCCGGCGGATTTGCGGCGAGCGATGCAGCGCGAAGGGATCCTCGATGTCGTCGACCTGTCGCAGATGAACCCGCGTGTCGCGGACGAGTCCGTCTACACGCGTCTTTTCGGTCCCGGCCCG